>NZ_MDZA01000184.1 GCF_001816125.1 Hymenobacter coccineus
CGGCCTGGCAAAATAATACGTGGCCGCGGGCGGCAGCAGCGCCAGCACAGGCCCCACGTCCTTGTCGTTCACCGTGCCGATGACCAGGTGCAGGCGCTCGTGCGGCACGCGCAGCAACTGCTGCATCACCAGGCGCAGGCCGGCCTCGTTATGGCCCGTGTCGGCCACCACCAGCGGCGCGTGGCCCAGGATGCTCCAACGCCCACGCAGCCCGGTGAGGGCCCCCACGTCGCGCAGGCCCTGGCGCACGGCGGCCTCGGGCAGCGCAAAGCCCTGGGTCCGCAGCTCGTCAAGCACGGCCAGTACGCCGGGCAGGTTCAGGGCCTGGTAGTCCCCAAGCAGGCCTAAAGAGGCGCCGGGCAGATATGGGGCCCCAGCGCGCGCCACGTCGAAAAGCTGAGTACCCGCTGCCGCATCCGCGGGGGCCCCGGCAGGCCCCGGCGCCACGGCGTACACGCGGTCGGCCCAGGTGAGGGGCGCGGCTTCGGCGGCGGCTTTAGCCGCGAACACGGCCGCTACTTCAGGCTGCGTTTGGCTGACGACCACCGGCACGCCGGGCTTGATAATGCCCGCCTTTTCGCCCGCAATTTCGGGCAGCGTGTCGCCCAGCATGGCTTGGTGGTCGTAGCTGATGTTGGTAATGAGCGACACGAGCGGCGTGATGACGTTCGTGGAGTCGAGCCGCCCGCCCAGGCCCACTTCTACTACGGCCACGTCCACGGCCTCGTCGGCGAAGTAGCAGAAGGCCAGGGCCACGCACATCTCAAAAAAAGAGGGCTGAATTTCGGCAAACAGGCCGCGCCACTTTTCCACCCAGGCCACCAGGTACGCGGGGGCCAACTCCTGCCCGTTCAGGCGCACCCGCTCAGTAAAGGCGCGCAGGTGCGGCGAGGTGTAGAGGCCCACGCGGTAGCCCGCGCTTTGCAGCACCGCCGCCAGCAGGTGCGAGCTGCTGCCCTTGCCATTAGTACCCGCCACGTGCACGCTGCGGAAGCGCCGCTCCGGGTGGCCCATGGCCGCCAGCAGGGCCTCGGTGTTACCCAAGCCTTTCTTGAAGCCCGCCGCCCCTACCCGCTGGTACATGGGTAGTTGTGCGTAGAGAAAGGCCAGTGTTTCGTCGTAAGTCATAGCGTTTGAAATAAGCCGACGCCCCCACGCCAGGCAGACAGCTTCCAAAGCAACAGGCCCCATAGGCTAACATAGGAGCACTGCTGCTCAGCTTGAGCCGCTAGCGGAACCTGACCGCCGGCCCAGCCTCTACCGGACAGAAAACCGGAACGTGTAGAAGCCCGTGGCCCCGCCGCTCCCGCCGTTGGTGCGCCGGAAGCTGGCGTCCTGCAAGGCGTCGCGGCACAGCTTCTCCTGGGCCGGCGACACGTTGCCCGACACCTTGACGACGCCCTCAACTTCGCCGTCGGCGTTAATGTTGATTTTGAAGCGCACCACCCCGGAGTTGTCGTCGATGGCCGCTGCTTTGGGCGTCGAATCGAAGGCCCAGCCGCTCATTTCCAGGCCCTGACCGCTGCCGTTGCCGCGGCCCCGGCCACTGCCGCCGCCCGAGCCACCGCCGTCACCATCGCCGCCGTACAGCAACTTGGCGTTCAGCGAACCGCGCGGATCGCCTTGGTCGCCCACGGTGCCGGGGCGGTCGCCGTTGTTGTTGCCGGTGGGCGCGGTGCTGGTGCCGTTCACGCCGTTGCCGCCGCCCGTGGCCGTGCCCTTGGGCGAGAACGTAACGGCCACCTTGCGGGCCGGCTTGGGCGCCTCCTTCACTTCCTCCTTGGGCGGCGCGGGCGTGGCCACCACAGGGGCCGTCACGGGGCTTTCCTCGGCGTCGCTGGTGATGATTTTTTCGGCAGCCGGGGGCGTGGGCGTGGCCTGGGCCACGGCCGTTACGGGCCGGGGCTCGGGCGCGGTGGCGGGCGGGCGGCTGTCCTGGCGGTTGGGCGAGGCGTTGGCGGTGGCCGTGGTTTGCACGTCGCCGCTGCCAGCGGCGTCCACGCCGTAGTTCAGCTCCACGCCGCCGCCGCCGGGCGTGGCCATCTCGTCGAGCGGCGGGTTGGGGCCCTTAAATACGGTGAACAGGCAAAACAGCACCAGGGCCACGTGGATGGCCACGGTACCAATCAGGGCCTCGCGGCGGTGCTGTTCGGGATAGTCAAGAGCCATTTTTTTTTGAGCTGTTAGCTTATAGCCATTAGCCGTTAGCTTTTTTGTTGCTGATAATTGAACGTGAGCTAACGGCTCACAGCTATAAGCTAACAGCTTTCAGAAGAACTTACTTCCCCGCGGCCTGCTGGGCCTGAGTGGCCATCACCATTTTGATCTTCAAACGGTTCCCGACTTCGAGGATGTCCACCAGCTTTTGCACGTTTTGCGAGGCATCGACGCGCAGCACCACGGTGGGCGTGTCGAGGTTGTTTTTGCCGATGAGGGCCGTTAGCTCCGTTTCCAGCTCGGCGGGCTGCACGGGCTTTTTGTTAACGAAGTAGGCCCCCGCAGCGTCCACCGATACGGTGATGGGCTGCTTCATTACCTGCTTGCTGCTTTTGGCGTTGGGCAACAGCAGCTTGATTACGTTCGGGTTCACCATCGTGCTGACGATGAGGAAGAACAGCATCAAGAAAAACATGATGTCGTTCATCGACCCCGTTTCGACGTGCGAGGTCAGGCGATGGCGGCGGGAAAGATTCAAGGTAAATGTGGAAAAATGATGATGTGGAAATGAGAAAATACCCTAATCGGAACGGCCACTTTATCTAACCAAAATCAGCTGCCATCCATCACATTTTCACATTCTTAAATTTCCACATTTGAAATTAATTGTCTTGCAAAATATCCATGAACTCGATGGCCGAGTTTTCCATGCGGAACACCATGCGCTCGACCAGGATGCTGAGCCAGTGGTAGCCCGCGTGGGCGATAATGCCCACGATGAGGCCCGCGGCCGAGGTCACCATCTTGGTGTAGAGGCCCCCGGCAATCTGGGCAATACCGAAGTCGCCGGTGGCGTTGATGGCGTAGAAAATTTTGATGACGCCGATGATCGTGCCCACGAAGCCCAGCATGGGCGCGATGCCGGCAATGATGCCCAGGATATTGATGTTCTTTTCGAGGCGGGCAATTTCAATCTTGCCCACGTTTTCCACGCTGGCTTCGATTTCGGTGAGTGGCAGGCCCAGGCGGCGCAGGCCTTTCTCGACCATGCGGGCCAGCGGCGAGGGGTTTTGGGCGCACAGCAGCTTGGCTCCCTGCACGTCGCTCTTCACCATGAGGGCCCGGATGCCGTTCATGAACGACTCGGGCTGCCCCCCGGCCTTGCGGATGGTGAGGTAGCGCTCCAGGATGATGTAGACCGAAACGAAGAGCAGGATGAACAGGGGCAGCATGATCCAGCCGCCCTTCAGAATCAGGTCGATGAGCGAGAGCCCACCGTCGGCTTGGTTGGCGGCGTTCACGGCCGCGTTCACAGAATCGGGGGCGGCGGAAACCGCCGCGTTAGTTACCTGCAACAGGAAAATGGACATTCGGAAGAAGTAGCTTTAATTAGCCAGCACCCAGAGGTCTTTCCCCAGGTGGGTTTGGGTGCGCATGCGCTGGGCCTCACGCTCCGCCGTCAGCTTGTCGGCGTAGTCGTCGATGGAAACCTTGATTTTGTGGCCGCTGAAGCGGGGCAACACCACGCGCGAGCGGTGGCCCAGCTTGGCCAGCGCCTGCCGCTGCCCCTGCGCCGCCGCCAGCGTACGGAAGCTGCCCCCCACGATGTAGTAACGGCCCGTGGGCGCATTAATTGTGGTGCTGAACGCCGCGGCCGCTGGCGCCGCTTTGGCCACTTCCGGCGCCTTAGCTGCAACAGCTGGTTTGGCAACGGCCGCCACCCGCTTGGCAGCGGTTGCTACTGGCTTGGCCGCAGGGGTTGCGGCTTTGGCAACGGCAACGGGCGCGGCCACTGTTTCGGCGGGGGCTGGCGCGGGGGTTTCGGGAGCCGAGGCCAACTCGTTAGCTTCGGCCAACAGGCTGGGGGCCTCGTCGGTGGGCACCACGATGGCCGTGGGAGTTACGGGGGCTGCGTTCCAGGTTTGGCGGGCCAGGCCGGCCTGCTGGGGCCCGGCGCGGCGGGGCGGGCATCGGCCCACAGCGGCAGTGGCTCTGCCAAGCCACGGGGATGTAACCAGAATGCAGGGCAAACGAAGTAGTTGGCCGACACCAGGAGCCCGGCCACCAAGCCAATGGCGGCGTAGCTGAACACGCGGCGGCG
>NZ_MDZA01000185.1 GCF_001816125.1 Hymenobacter coccineus
CCGTGAGGGTGTAGGTGACGGTGAAGGCCCCGGCCGTGGCGTTGGCCAGCGTCACGGTGGGATTGGCAAGGGCCGGGTTGCTGAGGCCGGTGGCGGGGCTCCAGCGGTAGGTGACGCCCGGCACCGCCGGGGCCCCCAGCTGCGCCGTGCCGCCCGAGCAAATGGCCACCGCCGCGCCCGGCACCACGGTGGGCAGCGGCAGCACGGTCACCGTTACCTGGGCCGTGCCGGCGCAGCCGCTGGGGTTGGCCGCGCCGGTGATGACGTAGGGCGTGGTTTGGGTGGGGGCCACCACGAAGGGCCCCGGGCCGGTTTGGGTAGCGCCGCCGCCGGTGAGAATGTAGGGCCCCCCGCCGCTCACGCTCAGCGTGGTAGCCGCGCCCTGGCAGACGCTGAGCGTACCGGCCACGGCCAGCGCTGGGGCGGCCAGAATATTTACCGGTAAGCTCGTGGAGTCGGTGAGGCAGCCGTAGGCGGAGATGCCCCGGGCCACCAGCGTGCCGGTGCCGGCGGGGCCCCACAGCACCTGCACTGTGGGGCCCGTGGCGGGGCCCACCACGGTGCCGCCCGTAGCGCGCCAGCGGAAGGTGGCCGTGGCGCCGTTGGCGGTGTAGGCGTGCGCGGTTTGGGTGCAGGCGGTGGCGTCGCCGGCAATGGCGGTGGGGCCCGCGGCCCGCGTCACGGTGATGCGCAGCACGTCGGCCGCGGTTTTGCCGCCGCAGGCCACGTCGCGCACCGTCAGGGCCACGTCGTAGGGCGTGGCGCGGGCTTCGCCGCAGGCCGAGTTGTACACGAACGTGCCGGCCACGGTGCCGCTGCCGGTGGCCGTGGCCGTGCCCGTGAGGCTGCCCGCCGCCACCGTGCCCGGGCTGCCGTTAAAGGTGGCGTTGAAGCCGCCCGTGCCGTCGAGCAAGGAGCTGTTGGCGCTGAGCACCAGGGGGTTGCCCGCCGGCTGGGTGGCCGTGATGGGGATGGTTAGGGCCTGGCCTTCCTCGATGGTGTAGGCGCGGGGCAGCGTGACGGCCGGGGCCAGCGCCGGGGCCAGCGTGCTCGGGCACTGCGCCACCACCAGCTGCAAGTCGCGCCGCGTGGTGCCAATCAGCACCTCCCGCCCGTTGATGGTGCGGTACTCGGCCACGTCCACGGCCACCACGTACTTGCCCTGGTTGGCGGCCCCGTAGCGGGCCACGCCAGTACTGGCGTTCAGCAGCGCGAAGTTGCCGGCCCCAGTGCCAAACGGGTTGGCCTGCGAGTAGCCGGCGTAGTAGCCCACGGCCAGCGGCAGGGGCGGAAACAGCCGGGGCAGGTTCGAGCCCGAGCTGGCAAACTGCCCGTAGGGCGAGCCGAAGGAGTACACCAGCCGGTCGCCGTCGGCATCCACGGCGTTGTTGAGGCTGATGGTGGTATCGTTCTGGCACACAATGGCCACGGCCGTATCCGAAAACACCGGCGCGTGGTTGGGCAGCAGGGCCGGGGCCATGCTCGTGTACAAGGTCAGGGGCTGGTTGTTGTTGCCGGCGTTCAGGTTGGTCACGTCTAGGTTGCGGGCGCTGCGCGTGAACACGGCGTAGTAGCCGTCGAACGACACGGGCAGGTTCACCACGCCCACGAATTTCTGGAGCCGAAACGGCTGCTGGGGCCCCGTCACGGTGCAGCCCGCCACGCTGGGCGGCAGCAGTACCCGTGAGAGCGAGGTGGAGGCAATGCTCATCAGCCCGGGGGTGCCGCCCTGCGTCACGACGCGCGGGTAGTTGGTGGCCGTCAGCACAATCTGGGCCCCGGTGGTGCGGTTATAAATGCCCACGATGGCCTCGTTGTTGGGCTGGGCGGCCCTTGGCAGCGAGTTGTTGTAGATGGTCACCGTCAGCTCGTAGCGGAACGGCGCCGCGGCGGGCCCGTTGGCGTCGAGGTAGCGGTAGCTCATCTCGCCGCCCAGCAAGTGGGTGGCGCGCGCCGGCCCCGCCAGGCCCAGCACCAGCAGCACCAGGAGGGCCCCCAGGCCGCAAAACCGCCGAAGTAGCGTTGTCATCATATAAATGGACAAAAGCAGCGTGCAGAAAAAGGAAGTGCGAGCCGGCGGCTCCTATATCAAAACTGTTTCAGGAAGCTGTTCAGGTTAGTAAAACTGTCATGCTGAGCGCAGTCGAAGCATCCCTACTGCTTACTAATTATTGAGTACTGCTGCGGTAGAGATGCTTCGACTGCGCTCAGCATGACGGTCACTTCTGAATTTTCGGCTCTCCTTAAACAGCTTCATCAGTAGCAATGCATTGACTAGCAACTGACACCCAGTTATTCGCGCACCACGCGGCGCACGGCCACCTGGCCCTTGGCGTCGCGCAGGCGCAGCAGGTACAGGCCGGGGGCCAGGGCCCCCAGGTCGAGGGTGGCGTCGGTGCCGGGCGCCAGGCGCAGGGCCGTGCTGAGCAGGGTGGCGCCCAGCAGGTTCTGCACCTCGGCGGCGTAGGGGCCGGCGGCGGCGGGGTCGTCGAGGCGCAGGCGCAGGTGGCCGTCGGGGGTGGGGTTGGGGCCCACGGCCAGGCCGGGCAGGGCAGCGGCGGCCACGGTAGCCAGGGGCCGGGCCATTGGCACCACGGCGTAGTCTTCCACCTGGCCGTTGGTGGGGGCCTTGCAGGGCTGCGGGTCGCTGCCGGCGTAGTCCGTCACGAGGCGCAGGCGCAGCGGCTGGCCCAGCGGCGTTGTGGCGGGCAGCGTCAGCGAAAACGTGGGGTTGGCGGCGCCCAGGGCCTGGCCCACCAGCTCAGAAGTGGCAAAGGCGCCGTCGTTGTTCAGGTCGAGGTACGCGCGGGTGTCGTGGGGCAGGGTGCCGCCGGTCGTCACTTGCAGCGGGTAGGCCGTGCCCACCGCCAGGCTGGCCCGCCGGGTGCAGCTAAAGTCCTGGTAGCCCGCGCTGCCGTCGGCCGAGGCATTGTCGAGGGCCCCCAGGCGCACGCGCACCACGCCGTAGAGGCAGCAGTAGGCGGCGGTGGCGGGCGCGCACGCGGCGGCGGCGGGCGCGGTGCTGGTGTAGGTAATGGTGGTGGCCGCGCTGATGGCGTTGCCGTTGCCGTTGGCCACCGTGAGCTGCACCTGGTAGGTGCCCGCGGCGGCGTAGCAGTGGCTGGGGTTTTGGGCGGTGCTGGCGGTGCCGTCGCCGAAGCTCCACACCCACGAGGTGGGCAGGCCCTGGCTGGCATCGGTGAACTGCACGCAGCCCGAGCAGGTGGTGATGCCGTTGGTGGTGAAGGCCACCACTGGCGGCCCGGTGCTGGCGGCCAGCGTCACGGCGTAGTCCTCGTCCTGCGAGAACTGGGGCGTGGAGCACGGCGTGGGCACGGGGCTGTTGGTGTAGTCGGCGGCGATGCGCAGGCGCAGCGGCACTCCCGTGCGGGCCGTGGCGGGTGCGGCAAAGGTGGCGGTGTGCAGGCCCCCGGCCGTGCCCGTGCCGGTGGCCGGGGTGGCGGCCATGATCACCTCCGTCACGGGGTCGAACGCGCCGTCATTGTTGTAGTCAATCCAGGCCAGCACCGTCTCGTTGTTGTTGAGGCTGGTGCGCACCGCGAGGGTGTAGTTCTGGCCCAATGCGAGGGTAGTGGCCGTGGTGGTGCCGGGCGCGCGGCAGCTGTAGTCCTGGTAGCCATCGGCCTGCCCCTGGGTGGTGTTGTTAATGCTGCCCAGTGTCACGTTGAGGATGCCCATGTTGAAGGCCGTGACCGCGCCGGTTGCCGCGCCGGCCGGGCCCGGGGTGCAAGTGGCCGCCGCCGGGCAGGTTTGGGCGAGGGCCGCCGGGGCCCCCAGCGCCGCCACTACGGCAGCCGCAAGCAATGATTTCCAAGGGCGTACACCGTGGCGCATAAGCAGGAAGCAAAGGGTAGATTTTTTCCGTGGTTAAATGTAACCAATGGAACCGGGGCCCCCACCCGGGAGTCGACCAACGGGTGCCTTTTGTTGCTGGTTTTCCCAGCCGTGCGGGCTGGGGCCCGGCCGGCGCGGGCGCGCACCGTAGTTTTGGGCTTTCGTTTTCAGCGTTCGTTATGTCCCAAAAAACTGTGCTCATCACCGGGGGCACGTCTGGCATCGGCCGGGCCTGCGCCCTGGCCTTCGGCCGCGCCGGCTACGCCGTGGCC
>NZ_MDZA01000186.1 GCF_001816125.1 Hymenobacter coccineus
CGCCCCGCGTGCCCCGGGCCGTGCCGGGGCCCCCGCAGCGCGTGGCCGCCGGGCCGCGCGTGGCCCGCACCTACTGGCTGGGCACCGACAAGGCCGGCCGCGACGAGCTGAGCCGCCTGCTGCTGGGCACGCGCATTTCGCTGGGCATCGGGCTGGTGGCGGTGCTCATCTCGATGGCGCTGGGCATGGCCGTGGGGGCCCTGGCCGGCTACTTCGGCGGTTGGATCGATAGTGTATTGCTGGGCGTGATGACCGTGGTGTGGAGCATTCCGGGCATTATGCTGGTCATCGCCATTTCGCTGGCGCTCGACAGCAAAGGCGTGTGGGTCAGTTTCGTAGCCGTGGGCCTCACGATGTGGGTGGACGTGGCCCGCGTAGTGCGCGGGCAGCTGCTGAGTTTGCGCTCGGCCACCTTTGTGGAGGCCGGGCGGGTGCTGGGGCTGCCCACCTCGCGCCTCATTGCCCGGCACCTGCTGCCCAACCTGCGGGGGCCTCTGCTGGTGCTGGCCACCAGCAACTTCGCCGCCGCCATCCTGCTCGAAGCCGGCCTCAGCTTCCTCGGGCTGGGGGTGCAGCCGCCGGCCCCCAGCTGGGGCCTGATGGTGAAGGAGGGCTACGACCTGCTGGGCACCCAAGCCGGGCTGTGGCTGACGGTGCTGCCGGGCGCGGCCATCTCGCTGCTGGTTTTAAGCTTTAATTTACTGGGCAATGGCCTGCGCGACGCCTACGACCCCAAAACGGCCGTCCGCTAGGGCCCTGTTTTCTCCCCATGTCCAACACCACCTCCGATAAGCGCTTATTTCTGAAGGAGCGCGAGCTGAACGCCCTGCTCGAAATCACCCAGGCCATCACCCAGGATTCGACCGGCGAGGCCGCGCTCTACAAAATTTTTCAGTTCACGCTCATCGGCCAGCTCGGGGTGCGCCGGCTGGCACTGTACGTCCTCACCGACGGGGTGTACCGGGCCGAGGTATCATTCCCGGCGGTCGTGGGGCCCCTGCCGGAAATCGTGCTGGCCCAGTGCTACGCGGCGCCCTGCATCATGGAAGGCCTCGACCTCGGGCCCGGCTGGGAGGGCTTCGAAACCGTGATTCCGGTGACCCAGGCCGAACGGGTGCTCGCCTACGTGCTCATCGGCACGGCCCAGGCCGACTACGCGGACCAGGAGGCCATGAAGTTCATCGAAACGCTGGCCAACATCCTGCTCGGGGCCGTCGAAAACCGCCGCCTCACCCGCCAGCGGATGGCCGCCGCGGCCCTGCGCCGCGAAATTGAGATTGCCCAGGACGTGCAGCGCCTGCTCTTCCCCACGCACCTGCCCAACAACGCCGCCGTGGCCGTGGCCCGCACCTACGTGCCGCACACCCAAATCGGGGGCGATTACTTCGACGTGGTGGAAATCGACGCCGACCGCCTGCTGCTCTGCATTGCCGACGTGAGCGGCAAAGGCGTGGCGGCAGCCCTGCTCATGTCGAACTTTCAGGCCGGGCTGCGCACGCTGCTGCGCCAGGGCGCCGACCTGCCCGTTATCGCCTATGAGCTCAACCACTTAATCTTTCGCAACGCCGGGGGCGAGAAGTTCATCACCGCGTTTCTGGGCATCTACGATTGCCGAACCCGGCACCTGCGCTTCGTCAATGCCGGCCACAACGACCCCATTTTGCTGCCCGACCAGGGGCCCCCGCAGTTCCTCAAAACGGGGGCCGTCATGCTCGGCATCATCGAGGAGCTGCCCCGCCTGGAGGTGGGCGAGGTGGTGGTGCCGCCCCGCTCGCTGCTCTTCAACTACACCGACGGCCTGACGGAGGTATTTGATGCCGAGGGCAATGAGTTTGGCGAGGAAGGCGTGCTGCGCGTCATCGCCCAGAACCGCTACCTGCCCCTGCCGCGCCTGCACGAAACCCTGCTGCGCGAAATCCGCGCCTTCGGCGGCGGCACCGACCAGTTCGCCGACGACGTGACGATCCTCAGCTGCCGGATGAAATAAGGGAGAGGGTGAGGCCGTTAAGTTTCCCCGGGCGGCAAGTGCTCAAACTTAAGGGCCCTGCCGCTAGGCCCCGTGCCAGCCCCCCGCCTGGGGCCCCAGCCGGCCCGGGGGCGTAGCTTTGCCCGGCGCGGGCGCGGTGCCCGCGCCGCCCTAACGCCCGCCCCGCATCAAACGGTTTTTCGGCAACATCAGCCTCGTCGTTCTGCTCAACCTGGCCGTCAAGCCCGGCTGGATCGTGGTCGAAAACCTGGTGCAGGACCGCCTGGGCCACGCGGCCTTTGGGCTGGTGGCCGCCCTCTCGGCGCTGGCCATCGCCGTGGCCGCCCTCGCCGACCTTGGCCTGACGCCCTACGTGGTGCAGCGCCTGGCCGCCGCGCCCGAGTTTCTGGCCGAAGAGTTTCCGGTGCTGTTGCCGCTGCGCGGGGGGCTGGGCCTGGCCGCGCTGGTGGCGCTGCTGCCCGTGGGCTGGGCGCTGGGCTACCGGGGGCCCCAGCTGGGCTGCTGGCGGGGGTGGCGGCGGCGCTGCTGCTCACGCAGTACGGGCTGTTTTTGCGGGGCCCCGTGCAGGCCCGCCAGCACTTCAATACCGACGCCGTGCTCTCGGTGCTCGAAAAAGCCCTGCTGCTGGCCGCCATCCTGGCGTTGCTGCCGGGCGGCCTCACGCTGGGCAGCTACGTGGGGGCCCGGCTGGGGGCGGCGGCCTTCACAGCGGCGCTCTTTTATGGGCTGCTGACGCGCCTGTTTGGCCGCGTGCGCTACCGCTGGCAGGGGCGCCGGGCGCGCCAGGCCCTGCGCGCCAGCTTGCCCTTTGCCTTGATGGCGGTGCTCTACGGCGTGAACGAGCGCGTGGACATGGTGATGCTCGAGCGCCTGCACTCGCCCGCTGAGGCCGGCTACTACGCCGGGGCCTACCGCTGGGCCGACGCCGTGATGATGTACGCCTGGACGGTGCTGCCGCTGTTTTTTGCCAAATTCGCCAGCACCCCGCACGATGCCGAGGCCCAGCGCAAGCTGCTCTGGTTTGGGCAGCGGGTGGTGGCCGCGCCGCTGCTGTTCGCGGTGGCGTTCGGGCTGTTTCGGGGCGAAGTGCTGTTCTGGCAGTTTCACCACAGCCGCCCCGACGAGCTGGCCAAGATGGCGCTCTGCCTGCGCATTTTGTTCCTCAATGTGCTGGTGCACGCCTTTTTCGCTATCTACAGCACCCTGCTCACCAGCACGCCCACGAGGGCGCCGTGAGCCGCGCCGTGGCCGCCAGCCTCGCCCTGAACGTGGGGCTGAACCTGGTGCTGCTGCCCCGCTTCGGGGCCGTGGCCGCGGCCCTGAACACGCTGGTGTGCGCCGTGGCCGTGTCGGGGGCCTACCTCGTGCTGGTGGCGCGGCGCACCGGCGTGGCCCTGCCGTGGGCCTTGCTGGCGCGCCTGCTGCTGGCCTTCGGGCTGCTGTGCGGGGCCTGGTGGGCCGCGCGCGCCGGCCTGGCCTTGCCCTGGTGGCTGGAGGCGGGCCTGCTGGGGGCCCTGTTCGGCCCCATCCTGCTGGCCACCGGCGTAGTGCAGTGGGCTGAAATCCGAGCCCTGCTGCCGAAGAAACCGTAGCGCCGCCGCGGCAACTGTAGCGCGACTTGTAGTTCGCGGCTCTCGCTTCGTCCTGCTGATAATCGTTGAGCGACCGTTTAAAGCCGCGGACTACAAAGTCCGCGCTACATTCCAACCCAGGGCCCTGAGCGCGGCGCGAGGAACCTAGGGCCCCTCCGAGCGAATCATACCGCCTTGGTCGCGCTGCCGACAGTCGTTTCAGTGATGGGCAACGAGGCATGGGCGATGAAGAACCACCAACCAACAACCGCCAACTAAACCCGGGGCCCCTACTTTTGCTCCACTTATGGCCCGTCCGCATCCCTACGCTTTTGCCCACGTGCTCGTGCCCCAGCTGGCCGGCCGCCGCCCCGCCGCCGTGCGCCGCGAGCTGGCCGACCCCGCCCTGGCCCGCGAGCTACTGCTTTACATGTGGGAAAAGGCCGCCGAAGGCCTGCCCCCCGCCGAGCACGTATCATCCGCGGCTTGCGCCTGACCTGGCATGAGGTGGCCGGCCGCGCCGTGGCCCTGCTGCACCTGCCCCGCCCCCCAGGCCAGCACCGAA
>NZ_MDZA01000187.1 GCF_001816125.1 Hymenobacter coccineus
CCGGGGCCCCCGCCCGGCCGGCCTGCCGCGTATCGCCCCGCGCCTCTACCCCACCCCGGCCGACGAGGCCGCCGCCGCGCCCTACGCCGCCCAGGGGCCCTACCTCTGCCTGGCGCCCACGTCGGTGTGGTTCACCAAACAGTACCCCGAAAGCAAGTGGCTGGAGCTGCTGGCCGCCCTGCCGCCCGGCCTGCGCGTGTACCTGCTGGGGGGCCCACCCGACGCACCCGCCTGCGACCGCCTGGCCGTGAACAGCGGCCGCGCCAATGTCATCAGCCTAGCCGGACAGCTGGGCCTGCTGGCCTCGGCCGCCCTCATGCGCGGGGCCCAGATGAACTACGTGAACGACTCGGCCCCGCTGCACCTGTGCTCGGCGGTGGGGGCCCCGGTGGTGGCGGTGTTTTGCAGCACCGTGCCCACCTTCGGGTTTGGGCCCCTGAGCCCGGCCGCCACCGTGGTCGAAACCGAGGAGCGGCTCGACTGCCGGCCCTGCGGCCTGCACGGGCACGCGGTCTGCCCGCTGGGGCATTTCCGCTGCGCCCACACCATCAAGGTAGCGCAATTGCTGGCCCCGCTGGAAGTGAGTTAAAAGTTAAGAAGTGCATCGTTTTCAACTTCTAACGCTCAACTTTTAACTGGCGCTGGCCGGACCTGAAACCTCCGGCCGGCGGCGGTAGTTTTGTGGTCCTTATGATTGATTACGATATCCACGAGTACCCCAACGGCATCCGGCTGCTGCACAAGCAGGTGCTGCACACCAAAATTGCGCACTGCGGCTTTATGCTCGACGTGGGCTCGCGCGACGAGGGGCCCCACCAGCAGGGCCTGGCCCACTTCTGGGAGCACATGGCCTTCAAGGGCACCCGCAAGCGCAAGTCGTTCCACATCCTTAACCGCCTCGAAACCGTGGGCGGCGAGCTGAACGCCTACACCACCAAGGAAAAAATCTGCTTCTACGCCACGCTGCTCAGCACACACTTCGAGCGGGCCTTCGAACTACTGACGGACCTCACGTTCAACTCCACCTTCCCCGGCCGCGAGCTGGAAAAGGAGCGCGGCGTGATTCTGGAGGAAATGAGCATGTACCAGGACGCGCCGGAGGACGCCATCATCGACGATTTCGACACGGTGGTGTTCGGCGAGCATCCGCTGGGCGTCAATATTTTGGGCACCCGCGCGAGTGTAAGCGGCTTTTCGTCCGACGATTTTCACGCCTTTTACAACGAGAACGTGCGCACCGACCGGCTGGTGTTCAGCTCCGTCAGCAACCTACCATTTAAGGAAGTGAAGCGGCTGGCCGACAAGTTTCTGGCGCCGCTGCCAGCGCGGCTGGGGCCCCGGGCACGTAGCGGCGTGGGCCCCTACGCCCGCAAGATGCAGCTCGAAAGCCGGCCCATCACGCAGGCCCACTGCCTGGTGGGGGGCACCGCCTACCCGCTGGCCGACGCCCGCCGCATCCCGTTTTTCATGCTCAACAACATCCTCGGGGGCCCCGGCATGAACTCGCGCCTCAACCTGGCCGTGCGCGAAAAGTACGGCCTGGTGTACACCATCGACAGCACCTACTCGCCCTACACCGACACGGGCATGTTCGGCATCTACTTCGGCACCGAAGGCAAGCAGGTGAAGCGCACCCTGGGCCTGGTGCAGAAGGAGCTGAAACTGCTGCGCGACAAAACCCTGACCACCACCCAGCTGCACGTGGCCAAAAACCAGCTCATGGGCCAGCTCGCCATGAGCGAGGAAAGCAACTCGGGCCTGATGCAGCTGCTCGGCAAGAGCACCCTCGACCTGGGCCGCGTGGAACCGCTGAGCGAAATCTTCGGCCAAATCGAGCACGTGACGGCCGCCCTGTTGCGCGACATGGCCAACGAGTTGCTCACCGAGGAGCACCTAAGCGTGCTGCAATACCTGCCGGAGGAGAAATGAGCCCCAAGGCGCCGGTGTTTGGCCACGTGGGCACGGCGCGGGCCGGCGACCTCTTTGCCTCGCGCCACGAGCTGGCCGAGCGCGGGCAGCACCGGCCGCTGCGGGCGGGCGTGTGCGCCACGGCCCAGCACGGGGCCGAAAGCATCATCCTGGCCGACCAGTACGAGGACGACGAAATCCACGACGACTACTTCTGGTACGCCGGCCACGGCGGGCGCGACCCCAAAACCGGCCGCCAAGCCACCGACCAAATCCTCACGCACCGCAACCAGGGCCTGGTGCGCAGCCAGGCCACGGGCCGGCCGGTGCGGGTGTTTCGGCGCATCGCGGCGGCGCCGGCGGCCCAGCAGTTTCGCTACGAAGGGCTGTTTCAAGTGGTGGCTCACGAGTACGTGACGGGCAAGTCGGGCTACCGGGTGTGGCGGTTTCGGCTGGAGCCTTGGCGGGCGTAGCGCGACCTTTGCGGCGGGCGCTACCGCCCCACCGTTTACCCAGCCCCGTGCAATCAGAAGAGTCCCTGGAACAATACGCTGCCGCCCACACGGCTCCCGAGCCGCCGCTGCTGGCCCAGCTTACCCGCGAAACCCACTTGCAAATGTTGCTGCCGCGCATGAGCAGCGGGCACGTGCAGGGGCGCTTTTTAAGCATGCTGAGCCACTTGCTGGGGCCCCGGCGGGTGCTCGAAATCGGCACGTTTTGCGGGTACGCCACGCTGTGCCTGGCCGAGGGCCTGGCGGCGGACGGACACTTGCACACCATCGAAATCAACCCCGAGCGGGAGGCGCGCATCCGGCGCTACGTGGCGGCGGCGGGCCTGGCCGGGCGCGTGACGCTGCACATCGGCGACGCGCACGACGTTTTGCCCGCGTTGGCCGATGAAGTGTGGGACTTGGTCTTTATTGACGCCGACAAGCGCGCCAACGCCGCTTACTTTGAAGCAGTTATCGGCCAAGTACGGCCGGGTGGATTGCTTATCGTCGACAATGTGCTGTGGAGCGGCAAGGTGCTGCCGGGCCACGCCCTGAAGCCCGGCGACAAGGACACGCCCGCCGTGCAAGCCTTTAACGACCACGTGGCCCGCGACCCGCGCGTCGAGCCCGTGTTGCTGCCCTTGCGCGACGGCTTGCTGCTGCTGCGCAAGCGGTAATTAAAAATTAAAAATGAAGAATTAAAAAAGCTGTCAGAGTACCCGTTACCCGCATTTTTAATTCTTCATTTTTTAATTTTTAATTATTTTTCATTTCTCCTTTCCTTTGATGAAACGCTATTTGTTGCCGCTGTGCCTGGGCTCCGCCCTCGCCGCCCACGCCCAGACCACCGCCGTGCCCGTGAGTGGGCGCGTGGCCGACGGTAAGGACCAGAGCCCGCTCATCGGGGCCAACGTGCTGCTGATTCATCTGCCCGATTCGGTGCGCAGCGGCGTGGCGGCCGATGCCCAGGGCGGGTTTCAGTTCGACAACGTGGCCCCAGGGCGCTATCTGCTCGACGCCTCGTTTGTGGGCTACCAGCGCCTGCGCCAGGCGGTTACCGTCGGGGCCGAGCCACTGCGCCTGGGCACGCTGGCCCTGGCCGCGGGCGGGGTGCAGTTGAAGGGCGTGGTGGTGACGGCCGCCGCCCAGCTGGCCTCGCAAAAGGGCGACACGACGCAGTTCAACGCCCGCGCCTTCAAAACCAACCCCGACGCTACGGCCGGCGACCTGCTCCAAAAAATGCCCGGCGTGACGGTGGGCACCGACGGCAAGGTGCAGGCCCAGGGCGAAACCGTGCAGCAGGTGCTGGTGGACGGCAAGCCGTTTTTCGGCACCGACCCCGACGCGGTACTCAAGAACCTGCCCGCCGATGCCATCGACAAAATCGAGGTGTTTGACCAGCGCAGCGAGCAGAGCCGGTTTTCGGGCTTCGACGACGGTAACACCACCAAAACCATCAACGTCATCACCAAGGCCGAGTACCGCAACGGCAGCTTCGGGCGCGTGGTGGGCGGCGTGGGGCCCGCCGGCCAGCGCGACGCGGCCAGCAACGACGCGGCCCGCTACCGCCTCAGCGGCAACCTGAACAACTTCCACGGCGACCAGCGCATCTCGGTGCTGGCGCAGACCAACAACGTGAACGAGCAGAACTTCGGCACCGACGACCTGCTGGGCGTGGTGGGCAACCTCGAACCAGGGCGGCGGGGGTCGGCGGGCGGG
>NZ_MDZA01000188.1 GCF_001816125.1 Hymenobacter coccineus
ACCCGGGCGGGCCGGACCCGGGGTGGTCCGCGGACGTGGCCAAGCGTTGGACCAGGCGCACCAGGGCCGGCCCCTCCAGCCACGCCGCCGGCCCCTGCACCACCAGGTCGGGTTGGACATCCCCGAACGCGTCGCGCCACGCGGGCCAGTCCAGCCGGGGAAAGAGCGCGGCCAAGTGCGCCGTGGCGTAGGCCAGCGCCTGCGCCGCCTGCGGCGCCGACGCCGCGGCGAAGGGGATGCGCCGGGCCCCCGGGGGGAGCAACGGCAAATCAGGGGTTGTCATGGCTAGCTAAGAGTTAGCGGAGGCGGGCGCCGATCGCTGCGTGGGCCCAGCCGCAAGGGCCTTCCGCGCCCGGGGCAGTGGAAAAGACGGCAACGGGCCCAAAGCTACGCGTCTTTTAGCAAAAGGGGAACTATGTGTCCACAAAAACCCATCGGGCTGCGGCAGTTCGCACCCACTCTCGACGCGCGGATCTCCCTGAATCGGGCCCTGGCCCCAAAGGTCCGGGACTTGGTCGACGGCCCAGCCCTTCCCAACGCTGATCCGGAGGTGCCGGCTGGGAAAGGCGCCGCGTCCCCACTGCCTTCACCAACTGCGAAAGCAAGACTAGGCGCGGCAAGGCCCGGGCGTATGCGGCGGGGTGGGGCACACCCAAGACGAAGCAGCTTTTTAGGCTGCGTTGGGGGCCAGCAACCGGGCAGGGGAAGGAACGCGCGCCAAAAAGCGGCGCCTCATCGCCCGCGCGTTGCGTGGCAGTGCGTGCAAAAACACCCGCCGTGACGGGCCGCGGAACGAACGCGGGCCAGCAAATCCGGTACTGGTGACGGAACATTTGGAGACCGGGTTGACTTCGCAGGCTACCCTTTTGCTGTTTATCTTCGACACAAAAGAGCCAACCCGCTAGCTAGCTACTTACGCATGCTCCTTGCTTACCTGCTTCCGGGACTATCGCTGGCCTTCAACCGGCGTCCCGGCTTGGGAATACTCTTGTTGGTGCTCCAGCCCACACTCATTGGGTGGATTGTGGGCGCACCGGTGGCCGCTGAGCACCTGCGGCGGCAGCGCCGGCGGCGCCGGCACCAGCGGCCGGCTTAGTTGATCCGGTAACGACCGGCTAGGAGTCTTCAAAACGGGCAGCGGTCGGCTAATTGCCAACCGCCGCACCAGGTAACTATGCCGGATGCAACTGCTGTGGCAAGCCCGTACCGCCCGTTGCGCCATCAGGTAGTGGGCGCAAACGTCACCAGTTCCGCCAGCGAAATCTCCAGCCCCTCGGCCAGGCACACGAGTACGTCCAGCGTGGGCGCCGTTTGGGCCGTTTCCATCCGGTAGACCGTCTTTTTGGTGATGTCCGCCGCGTCGGCCAGCGCCTGCTGGCTCCAGCCCCGCGCCTCGCGCAAGCGCCGCAGGTGCTGGCCGAACGCGTGGATGCTGGCCGGTTTCTTCACCGGCGCAAGCTCCGGCCAGTCAGTCGCGCTTTTGTGGACACATAGTTCCCCCTTTTGCTAAAAGACGCGTAAATTTGTGCACCCGCGGCGGCCTTCGCCCGGCTGGGGGGTGTCCTCCTGTGCGACCGCAAACACCTGCGCCACGTGCGCCGCGCCCGCCGGCGGGCCAAGGCCCAGCAACGGGCGCTGCTCGCCCTCGAGTTGGAAGGCTTCGTGGCCTGTACCCTGCACAACGCTGACCGTGCCCGTTGAGCGGGCCGTGGGCGCGCACGTCGCCGACGCCCTGCGCGAAGCCTTGCGCGAGCGCCGCCAGGTCCTGAAGATCGAGGCGGCGCAGTTGCGACGCGACGGCGGGGAAAACGCCTACCGGCGGGGTCCTGCTCCTCCAGCGCCCGCGGCCCCTAGCGGCTTGGCCCCGCCCCCGGACGGGGCCCGGGCGGCGCAAAGCTGACCAGCTCGGCCAGCGGAATCTCCAGGGCCTGGGCCAGCGACACGAGCACGTCCAGCGTCACGGAGTACCGGGCGGTTTCGATGCGGTACACCGTGGGCTTGGACACGTCGGCCACGTCGGCCAGCGCCTGCTGGCTCCAGCCCCGGGCCTCGCGCAAGCGCCGCAGGTGCTGCCCGAAAGCATGCAGAACCACCTCGTTTTTCACCCCAGCAAGCTGGAACTGAAAAGTACCGGCCTTGTAATCACATGTGATCACATTTTCCTTTTCTCCGCTATCTTGCGGCCGCTTTCGTGCTACGTTTCCCTTTGCCCCTCGCCCTGCTGCCGCAGCCTGGCCCACTTTGCTAATCCCGTGCTTCCCCGCCGGGAAGGCTACCCTGTTCCAACGCCCCGTTTACGCTGCCTTCTCCCTCCTGCCCAACCGCACCACGCGGCCTACTTTTCGTCTGCTGTCCTTATGCTCCGCGAGTAGCCCGGGGTCCTGTCCACCGCCCGACCGAACGGGCCCAAGCGTCTGCTCCCGCTACGCCCAACGGGCCGCCCCGCCCGCTGCGATGCCACCGCGTTGCGCTTCGCCCACCCCGGCGGCGTAGGGGCACTCGCTGGGCCAGCGACGAGCGGATGGGCATTGGGGTAACCAAGGGCCGCGTGGAACGGACAAGGCACTACTTCCGGCCCATTTTCCTGTTTTTTCTTGATTACAATTTAACGCCGATGCGCCCCTCTTTCCGTTTTCCTTTGGTTCCTGCTGCCCTCGTGGCCTTGACCGGGGCCCTGTTGACCAGTTGCTCCTCGCCCAGCCCGGCCACAACGACCGGGGCGCCGGCCGTCGGAAATTCCCCTCAGCCGGCGTCTCAGTTTCCCTTCGGCGGCAAAGTCGATTCGCTCAACGGCATCGCGGGCCACATCTTCGGCCAGCCCCTGAGCGCTTTTCCCAAAATGCGGCTCCTGCCCCCCTCGCCGGGTGAGCTGACGCGCACGTATGAGTACGAAGGCAGCGAGGGCTGGTTCGGCAAGCACCATAAGCAGGTCCGCACGCAGTTCTACTATTTTCTCAACGGCAGATTCTGCCGTTTTATGGCCCTGGGCGACCCAACCGTGCTGCGGCCGGAAGCGACTTACCTGTTCGGGCCCGGCCAGGCCCAGGGTAGTTACCGGCTCTTCTGGGAGGGCAGCCGGGCGCGGGCCGCTTACCGCGAGCAGGCCACCGGCATGGGCATGGAAGGCCAGTTTGATGTACTCAGCAAGGCCCTTGAAGCCGAGCAAGCCGCTCAGGCCCAGGCCAAGCTCAAGGCCGAGAACGCTCAGTAGGTACCAGAGCTGGGCCTCCTTGGGTAGCAGGGCTACCCGGGCGGACCCCAGCTGAGCCGCTCAAACCAGCTTCGGGTACCCAACCTTATTAGCGACCTACACAGCCTCGGCAGCCCGACCCTTCGGCGCCGGACTCCTGCCAGTCTGCTCTCAACACGGCCTACGACGCCCGCTACGCGCAGCGCTACCCCATTGAGTGACGCTTCAGCCGCCTCCAGCAGTTTCGCCGCGCGGCTACGCGTTACGACAAGTTGGACAGGTACTCGCCACCTGCCAGCGTTTCCGCGACCAAAGCGCGGGCTTCACGGTGCTCAGCGTCTCCCTCGACGAGAAGCCGGCTGCCTGGCAGCAGGCCGTGCAACAGGAAGGACTGCCTTGTTTGTTTCTTTCGATGCTTCGGCCCAGGGCACTGACCGGCCCCTGCTGGCGGCGGAGGCAGTGTATCCTTTTGGCAAAGGGCTACCAGAGTCGCCCAAAAGCTTGGCCTACGGCGCAGCCGCTGTGAACTGGGAAGGCCAGCGGGTGCGGGCGACGCGCTCGGATGGCCACAACGAATGCCGGCTAATAAACGAATGCCGGCTAATAAGCAGGCGTAAGCTCGCCGCCGCTCAGAAAGTAGTGATTGAAACCGCTCAGAAAAAGGCGGAGGCCGCGGCACGGGCGGCCAAGCTTTGGGTGGGTAACGCGCCGACCGGGCATTAAAGAAATAAGTGCCAGAAGCTACTTCAAATGGGCGTCAGGTTTTTGGGGTACCCGCTGCTCCTGTTTCGTGGCCGCCGCAAATGACCGACTCGCTGGGCCTGCACAGAACGCTAAATGGTTGCGTCCTTGGCATCTTAACCATCTTCTTCCCCGACCCCACCGGCCGCCTCGTGCCTACGGAACTGCGACCGACGTAGAACAGAAGTTGCTCAGGCGCTTAAAATAATGCGCATACGACTCTCTGGCGTACCACGCTCTACCGGCCAAGCTCCGCGTGACAGCAGGAGCATGTCCACCTAGGTAGCCCGGCCGGCCGCCACTACCCAGGTGGCCACCGGCCAGGTTACTATTTCTTAGCAGGCGAATACACGGGCAAACCAGCTGCGAATTTGGGAAACTTCTTCCGATGTTGACGCAACTGGTTTCGGTAAAAAATCAGTTCTTTTCGCTGGGCAAACCCCTCTTGCCGCAAACTGTCATTTGCCCTTGCTAGGCTAATGCTACGCGCTCTACAATCAACATATGCTTGAAAGACGCGATTATAATTGGCTACCGGGTCTTTCGAGAAGGTTCCGATCATCCCCAATATTGCCAGCACAATCAGCAGTGGCCCCAATGCTACATACGCTAAATTTAGCCAACCCCGCACAAAATCCACTTCTACCCTGCGCGGGATTCTATCGGTTGTCTTCTGAAAGCTCGCATCGCGCGCTTCCAGGTCCTTCAGCCGCGCGGCTAGCGTCGCGTCGCTCGTCGCTAGGTGTTGGGTCAGGCCTACTAGCAGGCGCTCATTCGTGGCCGTGATGGCCGTTACCTGCTCATTGACGAGGGGCGAGAGCAGCTTGGCTACCTCCTCCGTCTTCGGCTCAATCTTCATGGGCAATTGCTTCGGCAACTGCGCCATCAGTTGCGGCATTAGCTGCTGCGCCAGCTTCACCGGGTCCGGGGCCGAAACGGGTTGCGCCCTTATTTCTTTGACGAAGCCTACCAGCTCTGCTCGGGTAATGGGCTCTTCTCGTTTTAGAATAATTTCCAGTTGGCCCTGAAGCGCCTTCATCAAATGGTAAATTTCTTCGGCCGTCATGAAACAGATAAAAACAGATAAAATAGGTTGCGACGACTGGCCCGTAAAGCTGCTCCTTACAGTTCCAGTTCGTCCGATTGGCTCAGGGCTGGCAAGGAGCGTGCCACCTGGACGGTTGACTGTAGGGGCGCTTGAATCGGTTTTTTTACCTCAACCGTTCGTTGCGCGGCAGCGTGCGCCCCTTCCTTTAACAGCGCATTCAGCCGTCCCGTCTCGAAGAGATTGGTGAATTCCATTATCGCCGACGTCACTTGCTGCTTGGTCTGCGCCTGCCGTTCCGCCTGAACTTGCGCAAAGCCTTCCAACAGCTTTGGTGCCGTAAACTGCGGCCCTACTTCTCCCCCTTTGAACCGGTGGCCATTGTATTCGTAGCGAACCCCGTACCTGGTTGACCCATCCTTGTGCCGGTGCTCACTCACCACTTGCTTGATGCGCTGGGGCGCAAGCTTGTCCGCTAGCTCCCCAAAACCTCCACTGTCACCCACCGCGGGTTGTAGCGCGTTGGCGACCGTATGCCTTGCCCGCTGCCAACCCGCCGTGCGCACTTTCCGGGGAGTATCCGCGGCCATTTGCCGGTTTGTAGGCCCCTCGCGCCGCGCTTGCGCGCGGCCCTGCTCTTCGGCCGTGGCCAGGCCCAATTGCTGCTCGACCTGCTGGCACGCGCGCCGGCTGTGCTCCCCGATGAATGCATCCGGAATAACCTGGCCGTGGTCATCCACTCGATTCATCACCAAGTGTGCATGCGGATGGTCTTTATCAAAGTGCTGTACTAGTAGCCATTGGGTCTTTAAGGGGCCAATTGCTTTCGCCAGTTCTTTCTGATACGCCTGGCTAGCGGCTTTCAGCAGCGTGCTTACCTCTTCCGGACTGCGCCCCTCGGCATCTTCGGGCCGCAACGACAGGGCGATGTGGAACACGGCCTTGCCTAGATTTGGTCGCAGCTGTTGCTGAAAAGTAAAGTCCTCCGCCATATGCTGCGCGCTGTCCGTACGGACTCCTTCGGCGGCCAGGACTTCCGCCTTCTTGCTTTCCTGGCACAGATAAGCGCAAACTGCCCGAAAGCTGTCGCCGGTAATCGCATGGGCAATCATTGCGTGTCGCCTTCATTTAAAACGCTTATGAACCGCTGTACCTGGTCAAGCTTAGCTTGCGCCTGCCCCTGGGTAGCCGGTCCAAATTCGTCCGTAGCCACCAGTTCTTCTAGGCTTTTCACTAGCCTCACCAACTGTCGATAGAAAGCCACTGATAGTACTCCGCGCTTCACCTGGGGTGTCAGCGGCAAGCCTTGCCAGGCTCGCCGCAGCAGCTCAGAACGGCTGCGGCCGGTTTGCTTTTTCTGTTCCAGCAGGCGGTCAATGTCCTGTGGCGGCAGTGAAATCGTGAGTGATTTGTAGTGAAGAGCTTTGGGACGCGGCCCTGGGCCACGCTTCTTTTTCTCAGGTCCGTTGGAGTCAGCCATAAAATGGGTAAGCGCAGATTTACTGAAGTTTGGCGATGGTGGGGATAAGCAAAGGGGGCCTTTTCGTAATTCAACACGGGCGCAACACTTCTTGCTTTACATAATTCTTCGGTCCAGCATTAACACTAATGCCGCCCTTTTACAAGTCCTATAGTAATCTTTTGTCGTCCCCACTGCCTGCTCTTCACAACATCAACACCTATTATCAAGTCACAACATTAACACCTATCATCAAGCAATTTCCAATAAACTGTTTAACTGGTTAACCAGGATAACTAAAGTTTTCTCAACTCCAGAAAAAGCAATAACCTTTAAACCAGAAATCAGCCTATGAATTATAATCATAATTTGTAGGTTAACTTTTTTTACATAAAGAAGATTAGCACACTAACCAAAGACCATTCATCAAATTCCAATAAATTTCTCTTAAACTATTATAACTCGAAACGCTCAGAATCCGATTACTAATTTTCAGCTATTTTGGGTAATAGAGCTATACTAATTTTCAGTACTAGAATGATAATCATTGGTATGAGTTAACCTAAATTATCTTTTTTTCATCTTTATGGGTAACTTATAAAGCCGGGTAATAACAGTTTTAGTAAAAACATTATTTAGCAATAATACAATGCATAAGACATACAAAGGATGCTGAACAATGAATAATAGCTAGTCAAGTGCACAATATTTTTTCAAATGATCTTACGTATCCTTTAATCAACACAAATACTCTCAAAAGCCACTTTTGAGAGTATGCATGAAAACAAAATTATTCTTTGAATGAATTATAATAAACAATATTTTTAACACTTTATCTCATCTTTTGCTACTCAAGCTTTGTTACATACCGCCCTTAACGCTACCTTGCTCAAAGCTAGGTTTTTTCTTCTTATCAGTTTCTTTCGTTCCTTCCATTTCTTATTTCATTCAAATGGCTGCCCAATCCCCTCCACCCAAAAAAAGCGCTGGTGGTCGAATCAGTAAAAAGACCCCTGGCGTTGCTTATGATACAACAGCTTACTACATTCCAGAGACTCTCGCCGGATTGCTACAATATGTGGAGATGGTATCACGCAAAAAAGCCGACCCTATCCTTTCACAGCCAATACTGGAGGAAGGATTAGCCAGGCAGATTATGATGGTATGCAAGCAAAAAAATATCATCACTCCCGAAGACTTGTTGCCTACTGATAATCCTGATTGGTGCACTAAATTTCGCAACCTCAACACTGCTATTGCTACTACTCTCGCCACTACTGCTGCGGCCGGTTCCGGCGTTTAATGTAGAACAGGACGAGTGTTTTTCGCAGTTGCGTGGATTCGACAAAATAGCACTTGCCTTCCAGCCGCATTGTTTGTCGACTATGCTTCGCAGGCTATGGCTGTTGCTACCCGAGTACTAACTTGGGTTTGCCGGCAAGTGGACTATGGCTCGCGAGAATAAACTACTCGATGGCAACCCCTCTACTTTGCTCAATCAGACACCTTTTGGCAAGGGCGGTAAGGCCACCTTGCCCAACAGAAACTTAGCCCTTGCTTTGCGAGCACCCCATTGACTACCTACCCAACAGGTAAGACATGGGGTGCTTTCTTGACCAGCGTATCACCCTTTCTGGCGGGCACTGGTTACCCGACTTCCACTATCGGGCCCGGCACCAGTCGCACTTTGCTAGGACCGCTACGCTTGAACAGCAAGCTCGCGCTTACCAATAAGAGCAGCACCATTGGCAACAACAGGGCCGTTGCAAAAGAATGGGCCGCGTCATTCAGAAAGTTGGCCTTCTGGTCGTTATTATCCTTATTGCGCTGGCAGGATTTGTAATAGGCCAGTACCAGCTCGCTTTTATAGGGCTCATAGGTAGCAGGCGGGGTAACGGTGACAGCTGGGTAGTGCTTGAATATGTTCTTCGCGCGCGACCGCGTATAATTTCACTTCAGTACCTTCGTCGTAAGGCTGTGTGAAATACCGAGTTGGTGAAAAACAGAATGGTAGCCGTGAATAACCCGGCTACGACGACGAGTAAGGGCTTCGGTAACTGCGCCAGACTGTAGACAATGAGCGGCGTGAGAAGGGCCACCGGCGACAGTACAAAGCCCGCCTACCCCAGCAGTCGCCCGGCCTTGCCTTCCAGGGCAGTCTTGCGCTCGTTTTCCTTGCCAAAGGTTTCCTTTATAAACTCCAGGTGCTGGTCCAACGTCGGGGACTCAGGCAGCAGGGTAGGGCCTACCACGGGTGCTACTACCTATTAAGGTGACAGGCGTGTGGCGGCGAAAGAAACCGTGGTTATCAGCTACAAATTGCAGCCGGGCCCGTAGGGTGGAGAAAACAGCCATGCTGGGCGCACCAAGTGGTGAACTCCGCAATCAGCGCGCGGGAAATCGGCAGGCCGCAATCCAGTTCCACCCAGGCCCACTGCCCGTTGGGATTGATTTCCAGAAAATAACACTGGCCATCCGTTGACTTTATCAGGTCAATGGCTCCGAACCGCAATTGCAAGGTCTGCACCAGGGCCACGCATTTGCCGGCTATGGTGGTTGGCCGTTCGTAAGCCCGAAATGGTAGTCGATCACGCCGCCAGCCCTGCCGGATAGCAGCCATGGCTTGGGAATCCACCGCCGCCGCAAAGACCTCTTGGCCCACTACGGTCACGCGCGCCCCGTAGGCCTTGGGAATGTTGCGCTGGCAGATGCTGGGGGTTAGCAGACAGTCAAGTTGCGCGACGTGCTCCGGCTTCAGCTTGTTGGTAAAAAGTATCCGCTGCTCCTCGCCCTGCGCCACCCGGGTGTTGTAAAGCGGCTTCAGAAGAACCTCGCACTGGTGACGATGAAAAAAATCCCGCAAAGCTGATTTTTCATTGGTCACCAGCGTTTCCGGTACTGTAAAGCCCAGCTCCTCC
Source organism: Hymenobacter coccineus (assembly GCF_001816125.1). GTDB lineage: Bacteria > Bacteroidota > Bacteroidia > Cytophagales > Hymenobacteraceae > Hymenobacter > Hymenobacter coccineus. The sequence goes on from NZ_MDZA01000188.1 coordinate 9,354, forward strand.
GCCCGCTTAAGTTGGTAAAGCTTGTTTTCGACTTGAGTAGATGTAAGCTGGCTGGCTAACCCACTTGCAGTCCAGCAACAGGTACAGGGTTTGCAGCAGGGCCGCAGTTCCCCGGCCACGTACTCGGCTACGTGCGCCTCGGCCAGGGCAAGCACCGGTTTCTTGACGCGTCGGAACCACACGGCCGTGAAGCGCTCAATGCCTTTCAGGGCCAGGGACTGGCCCACACCTTGACGCGGGGCGAAATCCTGGTGCTGGTGCAGCAAGGGGTAGCCCAGCCCATTAGGGACTGGACGACGGTTGAGCCGATCACCAAACAGCTGTTCTGGACGGAGCGAACGCAGCAGCTAGCCGCGTTTTGGCCCGGGTAGCTGGGCAAGGCCCTGTGCGGGCATTGAATGGGCCAGGAATCACTCGATCAATTACGCACGCAGTGGTTCATGAACGCGACCCGTGCGCTAAAAACAGGTCGATTGCCTGCTCTTGCTTGCATTGTTCGTTCGGGGGGGCCTACTGCCAAAAGCGTTTCTAGTGCCCTGTTCTTCTCCAGTAAACCACCCTGATTACGCTGGTGGCACTCGACTCGCTTAGCAAGAACGCCTACGCCAGCGAAGAGCCGTTTGGCTGGCATTAAGGCGCCGTTCGAATTCGAAGGCAGCCAGCCGGCTCTAAGAACGTGTTTGGGAATTAGAGTAGCCCAAAAGAAAACGAGCCAGTAAGTAGCAGGCGGAGTTCCTAGGCTCCCACTAGCTTTAGGGTTGACGTACATCAACCCCTTACTGACTCGCAGTGGCAAGTTATGGTGCCCCTGCTGCCACTGCGCCGAAAACGCCGCCATTGTTTACGGCAAGTACTTGATGCGATGCTTTATGTTTGCCGCACGGGTTGTCAGTGGCGTAATTTGCCTGCCTGCTTTCCACCCTGGTCAGTCGTGTATTACTACTTTGCGCAGTGGCGGGCAAATGGCACCTTCGAGCGCCTGAGTCAGGCCAGTAACCGCGCCGACCGGCTGGCCCAAGGACGCCTGCCGACGCCTTCGCTGGCGCTAGTCGATGCCCAAAGCGTCAAACTAGCCCCACGCCTGGGGCAGCAGCGTGGGCTCGATGCCCACAAACGAGTTAATGGACGCAAACGCCAGGGGCTCTGTGCTACGGGGGGACGCATTTGGCGGGTCGTGGTGCACGCGGCCCATGGCCACGACAGTCGCGGAGCTCTCCCGCTGTTGCCTGCGCAAGACCAGCTTCGTCCAGCCTGGGCTAGCCGCCTAGGCAGTGTCTTGACGGACAAGGCGTACAAAGGACGCTTTGCGCGGCAAACGCACACTTTGGGCTGGCAACACCAAGTGGCGAGTCGTCCACCAACGGCGACCCGCGGGTTTGTGCCGGTGGCTAAACGCTGGGTTGTCGAACGCACCTGTGCCTGGCTCAACTGCTTTCGCCGAGTGGTCATGGACTACGAACGTCAGCCCGCTAGCCATGCCGCGTGGCTCTTTGTCGCCAACTTGACCATGTCCCTTCGGCGAGCCACTACCTCTTAATTCCCAAACACGTTCTAAGCGCTTAGCTTAGCAATGACTGAAGGGACTACATAGTAGGCCCCGTGAGTACTCTGCCAGAGCAGAGCTTAGTTTGAACTGAACCCTGCCCCCCGCTGAGCTATTTGAGATGAGCCTCCAGTGGTTGCAGCCGTACGGCCGGCGCCGCGGGGCCCTGCACCGGCACGCGCGCCGAGGCGTAACCCAGGCACGATACCCGCACCGAGTTGGCCCGCTGCCCGGCCGGCAGAAAGAGTGCAAACGCACCATCGGCGTTGCTCACGGTACCTAGCTTACTGGGCAATTGAGCAGCGCGTAGAGCCGGGCGCCGCAGGTGGTGACGGACGCCGTCCAGCCTGGGCAGCACCTGACGAGCCGCCAGGTCGCTGGCGTACAGCTGTGCTGCACTGGGCCCAGCAAGCCGTAGACGGGTAGGTCTAAAACGGGCACTCCTGGGGCGGCCGCCAGGTAGCTGGGCTAGGTGCGTCAAGTCCGCGAACACAAACGCGACGACTGGGCCCTCCAGCAGCAGGTTAGGACGAAACCCGAATTGGACCCAGGTGGTGGGGCGCAGGGCAGTGTCTGCGTCCGCCGGGGCACCGCGGCGTGGTGGTAGGGGTACCAGCGGAGTAACTGTGTTGCCATTGCCTGCCATGAAGTATCCCCGCCTCGGCGCGCGGTCTCTGGTCGGCCTGCTAGCCATGGCATGTGGCACCCCCGAGTCCAGGGTTTCATTCGAATTTTATCACTCTCGCCGTGCCGGCTTTCCCCGAGCACCTGGCCTTTGGTAACCCCAGCGGGGTCCAGGTTTCCCTGGACTACTACCGTTCTTTTCCGGTCACTTCTTAACCAGCCACTCCTCACCAGCCCGCAGCTCGGCAACAAAGCCATCGGCTAGGTAGACCTGCTCCACATGCTGCGCAAAGGTTTCCTCCTGGCGCCTGCTCTTCAAGAAGGGTCCGGGATTGTCATAAATTTCCCGAACCGCGCTCATGCTGAAGGCAATTTCAGGCTCCGCAACTGGTGCCAGCAGTAGCTTTTTCTTTGGTTCGGCCTGCTTTCGGCTTCCCAGATATTCTTCAAGTAAGTACTTTTCTATTAACGCTTTGTAGATAGCTCCGGCTAATTTTTTAACCTTGCCCAGGCTGTGCTGCCGCTGAATGCGTGTCAAGACAAAGTCGACGTACCCTAAGTCGTATTCGCCCGTTTCCAATTGCCGGGCAATCTGGGTAATGCTGCGTTTGCTTACCCCTACTTGTTGCAAGGAAAATCCCCAGTCCGACGTGTTGTCACTGGAAGCCCCATCCTCGGTGGCCAACGTCTTTTTTGTTGCACCCTCCGTCAGGTGCAGCAGGAATTTGATGCGTTTTACTACCTGGCTTTCCCTTTCCAGCTCGAACGTAAAGGGCAGGTCGGTCCCGGCCAGTTCGTCCTGGGCCTTGTCGAGTACCCGCGATTTAAGTGAACTGAACCGCGGGTACTCGTGCTCGGCGATGTTGAGTACGAAGCGTAGTTGGTCAACGCTCATTGTGCGGCGCCCGAAGTCAGCGTATTCCTTTAGTAGCCAATAGATGCGCAAGGAGTAGGGACTCTTGAGTTTGCGTAGTTGCGCCAGGGCCGCCGTCGTAAAGTTGCCACTTTGCCGCAGCTGAAGCAAATAAGGCATGATCAGCGGGTTGAAGATGGCCAGTACGCCGCCCAGATCCCCCCGGTACTCCGCCTTGGACATCAGGGGCAAGTACTGGTAATTGGGCTTTTTACGCCGCCGCCGCGTTCCCTCTTCCAGGTCTTCGATGTAAAGGGTGAACTGGGTCAGCTTCTCACACATTTCGTCTACCTGCTCGTAAGCTGAGCCGCCGCGGCGGTCAAACACTAACTCGCTGACCGGCACGAAGTGTTCTTTGAAGTCCGCGTCCTCAAACTCAATGCGGGCCAGCAGCGCCAGAAACAAGCGCATCTGCAAAGGCAAGAAGCTGAAACGCGCGTTAATCAGGGCGTTATGCTGGGCAACAATCTTATCGGGCTCTTCCATGCTAAACGTCTTTTTTGTTGCACCCACGTCTTTTTTGTTGCATCCTGCCGGCGAGTAGACGTCTTTTTTGTTGCAACTTGACGTCTATTTTGTTGCAGGCTAACGTCTTTTCTGTTGCACCCTGACGTCTATTTTGTTGCAACTGACCATTTGGGGGAATTAGTAATCAGTTAGTTAGGCCAACTATAATACTACTATAATAGGAGTAATAATAAAAAAAAGCTAGCTTTTAAATGGACGCCTTTTTTGTTGCAACCGAGTTAGCTTTTAAGGTATAAAAAAGTATAACCGTGAGAAAAAAAATTGCGCTTTATACTTTTTTATACTGATGATTTTTAAGCTTTTGTGCGATTTATTTTCTTTATGACCGCCGCCAACTGCTCGGCGGGCAATGGCTGCTGCGAGTTGGGCAGTTCAGCCAGGGCCGTCAACAGCACTTTGTTCACGAACTTACGAATTTCGAAGCCGGGCTCCCAGAACTCCGCCTGCTTAAGCGTCAGGTACACTTGGTCGTGCAAGTAGGTGCCAAAAGGAATCCAGCGGTCGCCGACGATGCCCCCTCCCCCACTGCCTGCGTTTGCCGGTGACGTAGTAGCGGGCGGCGTAGTAGCTGGTGGGACTAGAGATCCGGCTGGTGCGCCTGGTAAACGAGTGCCGTACAGCTTCTGGTCGTTCTCGGCCTGGATGCGTTGTTGCTCTTCGGGCGAGAGCGCAGGCACAGTTGGTTGCTCCCGTAGCAGAGCGGTTAGCGAAGGACGCTTGGTTTTGCTGTTCATAGACGGGCAAGGATTTCGCGGGTGAGCGCTTCGTAATCGTGGGCCCCGTTACTGGCCGGGGCCCAGTGGTAAATGCTTTCCTGTTGAATCTGGGCTTCGGCCAAGGAGACGTTTTCGCGGATGGTGGTGTTGAGCACCAGCTGTTCCGCGGCGTAGCGCTCCCCAATCAATTCGACTATCTCGTGGTGCAGCCGCCGCCGGTACTTGGGCGAGTACTTTGTGAAGAACAACCCGCCTACCCGCAACTGTGGATTGAAGTGTTCGCTCACGCGGGCGCAGGCGTCGAGCAGATTTGTTAAGCCGGTATAGCCGTAAAATTCGGGCTGACACGGAATGAACACCCGGTCGCTGGCGACCAGTGCAGCGTAGGTGAGCGCCGAGAGCCGGGGCGGGGTATCGAGTAGGCAGTAGTCGAACTGGTTGTGCAACGGCTCTAATCCAGTGCGCAGGATGTGCTCGTAACCGAACTGCTGGGCCAGTACCTTTTCCAGAAAATCCAGTTCGGCAGTCGCGGCTACTAAGCTTAGCTTATCGTTTAGGGGCACCACTACCTCCGCCAGGGTAGCCTTCTTGCTCAGCACCAGACCTAAATCAGGGTACGTCGCTGGCAAGCGAAGCGATTGCGTGAGATTGCCCTGCGCGTCGCAGTCGACTAACAGGACTTTGCGCCCATCCCGCACGAGCGTTTGGGCTACGTTCAGGGTGGAAGTGGTCTTGCCAACTCCCCCCTTATGATTGGCAAATGTGATAATCTTCATAGCCGAGCAGTTGCTTAATGGTTGACAATAATAAGCAGATACCAAGCAACAGTTTATATAACTCATTAAATAAACTTGACTTATTAAATAAGTTAATAAGAGTAACGATCATTTACTGATAATTAACTTTCTGATTATTAACAATTTATTAGGCAATAAATTAAGTTTACTCAAATTGCTCAACTTATTACGTTTATTCAACATATGTTATGAGTTTGATAAGCTTAGTAAGCTTACTGAGGAGTTAACCCGTGTTGCTTGCTGGTGTGGTGCTCCACCGCTAACCAAAACGCTACGCCGCCGAACGCTGCAGAACATGGGCGATGCCCGCCAGTAACTATCCAAAGCACTAGCTCACCCAGGGTGGCGCGGTACTGCGAACGATTAGTCCCTTGAAGCTACTACCGACGCACCCGGTCCGTTACAGATCTTGGCGATTTGACGGCCCGCACGCAAGCGTTAAAACTACGCGCAGGCAACTACTTGTTGCACCTGCCACTAAGTCGCTCCGCTACTTCTAAACATTAGCCTTTAACTGTGCACTGCCACAAGATAAAACGGCTGCGGGTCACTGCGATTGACCGGCTGGCTGCAGTGGCAACTATTGGGAACCATGCAGTTTGGTTAGTTAAACTTGCTTCAATAAGCTTAACTTATTATAATTATTGAGGGAAATCCAGTAAGGTTTGCGCGTAACTAGCAGCGGCCGTGGTTTAGCGAGCACTACTAAATGGCTTAAGAAGTTGGATGATGAGGGTAGAATCTATCAAATAATAAGCTCAATAAGTTGAAAAAGTTATATAAGTTTAACAAGTTGCATAAATAGTTCGTGCGCCACTTGTACATAGTTATTGGCGCAATAGCAAGTGACCAAACAGCTGCGTGGCTAGGGCGGTGCTGCGCAAAAATTTTGCGGGCCGGTGAGGTTTAGGGGGGCTCGACACAGAAACTGGTGCCATCCAGAAAGAGTCTTACAAGACAAAGGAGGGTAAAGCAAATAGGGTAGGGGCAGCGAATCAAAAGGTTTACTCCACCGCCGGTGCAGCAAGTGAGTTAGCTTTCACACAGTGGGGTGTTGTTAAACAACTAGAGTAAAACCTCCGACTCAAGCGCACAGCTGCTCAATTTCTGTAATTAGTGCCCTGTCTGACAATGTATTATCTGGCACATGGGGAAAATAATAGTCTTAACGTTCGTTTTCAATACCCGGGTTCGATTACTTTAGGGGACGGGTGAGACTAGTGGGTTTTCGATGCGCTTACCCCGCTTTTGCCCCTTATCACGAGCAACCGCACCAGTGGGCCACGGACTCGGAGGTTTTCCCCAATTTGTTTAACAACACCCAATAATGGGCAGCACCCAGTTCAGTTGCCCGCGCGGAAACGGCGCAGCCGGCCGACACCAGGGGCCCAAACAGCTCCGTGCCCGCCACGCCGTCTCAGAACCGCTGGCACTGGGGCAGGGGCTCGGAAGGGCGGCTTAACGACGCTTTCGGCCGCGCCAACGGGGCGCGTCGTCGCTGGAAAGGAGCGGGCCCTCCGCGTCCTCCACGGTGACCCGCTGCAGGCTTAGGGTGTGCAGCCAGCGGGCGAGGGCGTCCGTCGCGTCAACTTCACGGGTGCGGTTTTCCTCAAAGTACGCCTGCGCGTCCGCGGCCAGCCCCTCCGCCAGCGGGAACAGGTCCACCGGCGCAACGGCGTGCTCGATCAGGTCAAAAGGTTCGGGATCGCCCAGGCTTTCCAGCCAGCGCACGGCCCGCGCCAGCCACAGTTGCCGCAGCACCTGGGGCTGCGCTTGCACGGCGGCGACCAAGGCCAACTCACTTTCCAACCCGAGCCGCCGCACCTCCGCCGCGGCGGCTCCGCCGTCGGGGTGCACCGCCCAGTACTGTTCGAGCAGCTCCGGGGTGATCTCGGCTTCGTCCTGGTCAAATTCAAAAACAATGCGCATCATGGCCTCGGCATGAAAAAGTAAAGGAATTGTTGGGGGTCGGGACGCCCCGGAGCACCGGCCTTCAGGTAATCGGGCGGCGCTGGTCGCCGGGCCCAAGTACGGCAGCGCCTGCTCCTACCACTTCCGGGCCCGGCCTGCGAGGCCGTTGAGCGAATCGACAGGCTGCGAAATGCGCCGGAGCCGTACGTTGGGCCCGGAACCGATCTCGGCGCGACGGGCGGTTACCCCGGTACTGGCCGGGCGGGCGCAAGCGTTCCGGCCCGATGTGCTACGACTTCTCCCCCAGGCCAACGCCTGCGTACTGCTTGTTGGCGTCAAAGAAGCGTTTCAATGCCTGGTTTAGTACGTCCGTCGTGCGGGCCCCGCCGGGCTTGTGCGCTTGGTACTGCGCGAGTTGCCGCTTGTTGTCTTCCGTAATAGTGGAGGTGAAAGGATGCTTTTTGTCCTTCTTTTCCTCCACTACCCCCTGCTTCGCCGGCTTTGGGGGGCCCGGTTTATTTTTGGCAGCAGGGGTAGGGGCAGGGGCCAGCAATGCACTGGCGGGGCTCCTGTTGTTGGCGGAACTCATACGAGCGAAGGGACGGAATAAAAAGAAGCGAGTGGTGCGGCGCGCGTAGGCACAGCACCCCCTGGGGTACGGGTGCTTGGGCAAAGCAGGCGAGGGCCACGGCTTCCGGCGCTGTGGACGCCCGTTCGCGTGTCGCCACTCGGCAGGTCTGCCCGTGGGGGCCGCAGGGGAGGGGTTGAGCACATGAAGCCGGGAAACAAACAAATAAGTCGTTCGCGCAGCAGCGCGGCCAAGAAGCGCCCTTGGCCACCATAACCGGAGGAGCGAACGCCGACAAGAGAAGCAGAACTACTTGCTGCAATATGCAGCTGATAAATTTAAAAGACAGCAAAATACGCAATTTTATTCATAATATTTTAGTAAAATGCGGATTTACAGGCGGGTAGTTTTGCGTGGTTTCCCGCATGACCATGTATTTTGCAAAAAACCTGCGCTTTTTACGGCGTCGAGCGGAGCTTTCCCAGTCCGAACTCGGGGATAAGCTCGTGACCGATTACAACACGGTCAGCCGCTACGAGAACGGCAAATCGACGCCCAAACTGGACGCCTTGACGAAGCTGGCGCAGGTATTTGGCGTGAGCGTGGAGGCCCTGCGCAACCAAGACCTCACGCAGCTGTTGGCAGCCCCCGCCCAACCGGAGACCAACGCCCCGCCCACCCCCCGGCATTTGGGCGAAGCAGCTATCCGCGCGGTTAAGCACCCGCTGTTCGTGTCGGTGGAACTGGACGGGACGGCCGCCAGCTTGGCGCGCGCCGTGGCGCGCCTAACGGCCATCAACAACGTGCTCGTCGAGACCGATGAGTACAGCCAGTAGCCAGGGCTTAAGTGGTTAAGCGCTTTTAGGGACCTACAATGCCTACCGCGCGCCGCGCACCGGCTCTAACCCAACGCCTAAATGGATCGGCTTGGGGCAGGGGAGCGCTACCTGCGTCCCAGCGAGCAGCGGCGCGGCGCGGTACTCCGCCAGCGTACGTACGCAAAGGGCGTTCGAGCAAGCTTGGAAAGTGAGGCTGTAAGCGGGCTTGCAGGCAAGGCAAGGCCTGGGCAAGGGGGCCCTTATTGGACTAATTCATATTGATAATCAATAAGTTAATTTATGGGACGATATAAGTAGTTAGGCCAACACGTCCGGCAGCAGCTCACTAGAGCCTGTTATGCATTTGTGGCGTGTCGGGCGAGCATAATACAGGCGAAGACCACAAAATGGAGTTGCTGTAAGCTGCTGCTCAACCGTTCTTAGTCGCGGCCTAGTCGCCGAAAGCGGCTGAGCCAAGCAAAGCTGCGCTCCACCACCCAGCGCTTCGGCAAGAGGACAAAGCCAGGTTGGCCCTCGGGCTTTCTAATTACTTGCAAGTCAATGTCGTGTACAGCTGCCGCATACTCCGCCTCCTCCCCCGTATAGCCCTGGTCGTCAAAGCCTACCGTCACGGTCTGGCCCGTAATTTCCTGCACCTGCCGACACAACTCGCCCACCTGCGCCCGCTCCTGCTCGTTGGCCGGCGTGATGACTACGCTCAGCAACTGGCCCAGCGTATCGACGGCGATGTGCGCTTTACTGCCCTTGCGTCGCTTAGCCCCGTCCCAGCCCGCCCGATGCCCACTCTCAGGGGTGCTCTGTAAGGTGCGTCCGTCGAGCACTACGACAGAGGGCGTGGCCTCACGACCGAGTAAGATGCGCTGCAACTCGTTCAAATCATGCACGATGGCTTCAAAAACGCGCGCATCCCGCCAGCGCGTCCACTGCTGATAGACCGTTGCCCAGGGTGGCAGGTCGCCGGGCAGGTAGCGCCAGGGGCAGCCCGTGTGAGCCAGGTAGCGTAACCCATTAAATACGTCGCGCAAGGCGTAGTTGCGTTGCGGCGCATCTTCCTTCATCAAGCACAAACACGGTGCGACGAAGCTCCATTCGTCGTCTTTTACGTCACTGGGGTAGGCCACGCCCCTAAGTTCGTCACAAGTTCATAACAGGCTCTAGCCACGTGCAGCGGGGTAAGAAAGCTTCGGCGAGCTACTTTTAACATAAGCTCTCCAGGCAGGCGTTGGCTTTGACAGGAGCCGAGCCCACTGCCTGGGTGTGGCCGACGCTTAAGACGAGACCACGCAATGAGCAAAGACATTGTCAAATAGGTACTCGCACACGCCGGTCGGAAAAAGCTGTCAGGTGCGACTGATGGTAGAGTGCTAAGGCAGGTTCTCGTCCACTCCGTAGTCCAGAAAGTTGAGGACGTCGAGCCGCAAAACATAGTGCTCAACAAGCGGTTACCACTGACAATGTTTTTCATGCGGCCAACCAGCACGAGCTCGAAGAACATCATGGCGCCGAGTGAGGGCTGCCTCATGTGGCTATAAAGGACACGCGTCAGTTGATAAAGAAAATCCAGTTGGACAGCTCGCTCGCCGCCGAAAGAGATTATGGGGTGGCATCCGCTCGGGTAGATGAAAGCATAGGACAGTTTTATCCGCGAAGTGTTTTTGGCCTTGCCTCCACTTTCTACAAGTGGCTTACCTTGAGGTGGTCGGGTAAAAGCGTACACGGAGAAAGTGCCTTTCACCTGTCATAAAAGCAGCAAAACCAGCCGGTAAACGGCAGCGAATTAAGTATGATGCGGCATTTCAGACCGAGGCGGTTCACTGCGTAAAGCAAGACAGGCAGGCGGTGATGCGGGTCGCACTGGCGTTAGGCATGAGCGAGGTCGTGTTGGGCAAATTGTGAGCCGCCCGCAATCAATCTATCCGTCCAGCAGGTAGCGAAACGCTGGAGCAGGAAAACAAGCACTTGCGGGCCCAGCTAGCCCGTGCGGAAATGGAGCGCGACATTTTAAAAAATGCGCTGACCATCGCCCAAATGCTTGACGCGCATTTTCACAACCGACGGGCCGATGAAGCGCTTCGCTTTCATTGCCTTACACGCTGACCGCTGGCCGGTGCGGCAGCAGTGCCAACTGATGGGCGTCAGCCCCAGCGGGTACTATGCATGGCGCAAACGCGTACCCGCTTGCGTTGCACCCGCGCTTGCTGCCTGGCAGTTGGCGGCCCAGTGTGTGTTCACGGGCCATGCAGACCGCTATGGTCAACGCCGACTACGCACTCAATTGCGGCGTGAAGGCCACACCGTGAGCCAGCAGCGCCTGCGTGGCGGGCTCAGTGCCAGTGGCTTAATGTTGCTCTGCACGCGGGTCAGCACCTGACCGCCGCTCACCACACAGGTCGACCCGCAAGCAGTAGCGGCGGCCAACAAGTTGGCAACTTGGCCGGCAGCTACGGCCCCGAACCAAATTTGGGTCGGCGACATCACCTATCTGGCTACAGGCCACTGGGCCTACCTGGCCTGCTGGCGTGACGCTTTTTCCCAGCGCGTGGTGGGGGCTGGCACGTGAGCGAGTGGCTGCACACAGACTTGATTATGACCGCCTTTACCCAATTAATGGCCGTCTACCAACCGCCACCAGGCCTGCTTGTGCACGCCGACTGGGGCAGCCAATACACTAGCGAAGCCTTCACCACCCTGCTCAACCGCACCCAAGCTATCGCCAGCCTGAGCCGGCCGAGCAACCCGTATGATAACGCCTTGGCCGAGAGCGGCTGGAGCACGCTCAAAACCGAACTGCTGCTCCGTGGCGCCTGCTTTGCCAACATAGAAGAAGCTCGCCTGGAACTAGTCAAATACCTCGACCACTACTACAACACGCAACGACTACACTCCGCCTCGGGCTACTGCACCCCGCTCGAAGTCGAACTCCACTACCATTTCAACTTACCTTAGCTTCGTGTCCGTTTGTACCCGACCACCTCAGCGCTCATTTTACGCGCGGACAATGACCTTGCTAATTCCTTTTTCGCGGTTTCGGCAAGCTTTCGACCATGTAGGAACATGGATGAATCGCATGTGTGGGCAACGCCGACCATTGCGATATTGGCTAAAGGCGAATCGACACGCGTTGATTTGGTCCGCGGCAACGCACAAATTTTCTGGGCCAGGGTGGGAGCTTCTTTTACGAGAGTTGACCGAAAGCCGCTTTTTGCTAATTGGTGAGGACCATGGCACCCAGCAGACGGTTGCGTTTACCCGGGCCCTTGCACTTGCATTCGAGCCAGCATTGTATGTAACCGAAATCGATCCGTACCAAGCAAAAGAACTGGTCGAATTGACGGCTCGACCCGGACTGCCCACCGACTACCTGCACCACCACCCGGAAGGCTTATCTATTTATGGTTGGGCTGAAGAGTTTGAACTGGCTCGGCTCTTGTCCAGCAGACAGGTACAGATACTTGGCATTGACCAAGTGTTTTTGGCCTCAACCGGACCACTGTACGCGCGCATGGCCAAGCTGGCAAATAGTCCGAGGGCAAAAGCATATCTAGAGCACTGGGCCGCGGTCTACCAAATGCAAGACTGTCAAGCGCAGCAAAGCGCGGTCACCGAATTTAGTATGTACACGCACTCAGCAGAAGATCTCGCTAAACTGCTGGCCGTCACCGCCGCTGAGGGTCCCACAGTTCACCGAATGGCCCAAGACTACGTCCTCAGTCACAACATTTACCGGCTCCAACTGGCGGGCACCGGCGGCCATCAACAACGCGTAAACCTACTTAAGCGCAACCTACTCAACGGTTTGCGCCCATATCAGCAAACAGTTGAGCAACCATTGCCTAAGTTGTTGGTCAAACTGGGCGCGCTGCACGTCGCCCGTAACATCAGCCCGCTGGTAATAGGGGAATACTTTGACGTGGGAAATTTAATACAGAATCTCGCGGATGCTCAAGACCACAAATCACTTCATCTGTTTGTTGTCGGCCGGCAAGGAACCAAAGCTGTTGCATTACAGCCCGAAGATCCCGCTCAGCGCGTACTTTCCTACCAAATGGATGCCATACCTTTTTTGCTAAATTTTACCAGTCCAAAGTCCTCTGCCTTTGCGTGGGAAGTGATTGACTTACGCCCGGCCCGGCAGGCATTTTGGCAAGGCAACCTGCGCTTGGCCGACCAAGACTCACTGCGCACGGTGTTAGGCTATGATTTTCTGGTTGTCGTTCCTGAAACTACGGCCTGCCGTGTTTACTGATAAAAGCGTGCATAGTGTAAGCAGTGACGACCATTGCAGCGCCCAGAAGCCCCGCTTCACGAAGCAGCGCTGGGCAGTTAAGCTACTTAATCTTTGATAACGGTACTCGTCGCGCAAGGGCTTGACCCAATGCAAGAGTTATCGTTAGGTTCCCGACTTTACCCGAGCATAAAAACATTGACTGAAGATGGGCTGAGAGTGCCCAAAAAGAAGCTTAAGGACTACTCCATCGACTAACTGCCCGTCGATTTTGTGGAAGTGCAACCCGAAGAAGGCCGTCAGTACCTTTTTGTGGCCATTGACCGTACCAGCAAAGTGGCCTTTGCCTGACTGCGGCCGCAGGCCACCAAAATGGCCGCCGCCGACTTTTTGCGCCGGGTGTTGGCCAAGCGGCCGTACCGAGTGCGCACGGTGCTGACCAACAACGGCATTCAGTTCGGCAACCTGCGCCACCAGCTTTGGGCCTTTTGCTACCTCTTCGACCGCGTCTGCACCGAGCATCGCATCGAGTATCGTTTCACTCAGCTGGGCCATCTCTGGACCAACGACTAGGTCGAGCACCTGAACCGCACGATTAAAAAAGCGAAGGTCCTGCGCTACCACTACCAGCCGACGGCCGAGTTGAACGAGCACCTGTAGACCTTTTGCTGGCATAGAACCACGCCAAACGGTTGAAGACCTGAAGAGGCCTCACACCGCACGAATTCGTGTGCGCCCAATGGTAGAAAAATCCCGTTAATTTTAATAACGACCCTAACCACCTTACGCTGGGACTATACACCTAGTTAGCTGCTGCTAGAGTCTGTTATAAACTAACATCGTATTGGGCGAGCATAATGCATGTAAAGACCACAAAATGGAATCGCTGTTCGGGCACTCGTAGTCGCAGCCCAGGCAGCGAAATCGACTTAGCCAGGCAAAACTGCGCTGCACAACCCAGCGGCGGGGCAGCAGCACAAAGCCAGTTTAGCTGTATGGATTCTTAATATTCTGAGAATCGATGTATTAAATAGTTGGGGTGTATTCCGGCTCCTCGCCCGTATGGCCCTGGTTGGCAAAGCCCACCGGCAGACCTGGCCGGTGATTTCCTGCACCTGGCGGCATAACGCGCACACCTGTGCCCGTCCCTACTCATTAGCCGGCGGGATACCGCGCTTAAGAGCTGCCCCAACGTGTCGACGGCAATGTGGGCCTTGCGCCACTTGGCTCCGTCCCAGCCGGCCTGATGTTCGCTTTCGGGTGTGCTTTCCCACGTGTGCCCGTCCAGCACGACGGCGGACGGGCCGGACACCCCGGCAGCAGCCGTTGCAACACGTTCAAATTGTGAACGGTGGCTTCAAGAGTACATGCGTTCCGCCAGCGCGTCCACTGCTGATACATCGGGGCTCAGGGCGGTAGGTTGTGCGGCAAGTAGCGCCAGGGATAGCCCGGGTGGGCCAGGTAGCGAAAGGCGTTGAACACGTCGCGCAACGCATAAGCCCGCCGGGGCACGTCTTTGCACATCAGGCACGGATACGGGGCTACAAAGGCCCACTCTTCGTCTTTGAAATCGCTGAGGTAAGTAAGAACGAAGGAGATACCTCAAATTTTGCTACAAGTTCATAACGGGCGCTAGTCGCCATTTTTTGCCGGAGGTACTACCGAAACCGGGTGTTGATTGGAGTGGGCATTATTTGACTTAATGCATTCGCTTGTCCAAGCTTATGCCACCTCAACCGCACCAGTTTTCACGATCCTAGAACGTAACCTCGCCCGGAAAATCTCGCGTCTGCCCAGTGCCCCGAACTGGAGCGCAATCCTATCTTAACAAGGTAAAAGGGGCGGCTAACGTACAGGATTGATCAATTACAGCTAGTTGGTCCTGTGAATAAAGCAAGTGGTGTAATATTTTTTAGAATAAAACCGAGGCCTTATACTTTTGAATCAATACTAACGGCAAGAATTAGCAATAATAAAGTAGCAGCAATCAACGCTGCACGTGGCCCCGGCACGCAGCTCGGCTGCGGATCAAGTTTGCTAATTGAACGCCTACGAATTGAATCATTTCTGCTTGGCTGTCAAGTTAAGACGATAACTACAACCGACCATAATTATTCCTCACTTTTTTCATAAACTGGCCATGAATCAGTTAGACGACGCTTACTCTGCTGAAAACTACGAATTCAACCCGTTTAGCGAAGAAGAACTCGCTATGATCATGGGTGGCGGCGGGGACGATCAGGCCTTGCATTTTCTGCTTAGTACGATGCAGGAATTCGACGGTACTGACCAACCCCTTTGACGATTGACCACTAATATCCCCTGCCTCCTTCGGGAAGCAAAAGACATGAATCAGCCATTGGTTGATTTATAGTATCTGAGTAATGGCCATTGCTCAGGTATTTGCTCCTCAATGCCACCGAAAGCTCACCGGTTAATTGGTATGGCATTGATAGTTCAATTTTTTCAACCATTCAACCCTTACCCAAGATGAAAAAAGTCATTTTAGCTGACCAGCTGGACCTCAGCAAAGAAACCATCGCCAACCTGACGGAGGAGCAACTCCGCGAAATCGAGGGCGGAGCCGCTGCGGCGGACTTCACCTCGTGTGGCTCGGGCTCGTGCAACCAGACCCACGCTTCGGTAGTCGAGGACGCTAATTAATTAGCCAGTTCACGGTAGGAAATAATTAATCTAATTATTTCCTACCGTGAACTTCGCAAATTCTACTAATTTTTTCAACCATTCAACCCTTACCCAAGATGAAAAAAGTCATTTTAGCCGATCAGCTGGACCTCAGCAAAGAAACCATCGCCAACCTGACGGAGGAGCAACTCCGCGAAATCGAGGGCGGAGCCGCCGCGGCGGACTTCACCTCGTGCGGCTCGGGCTCGTGCAACCAGACCCACGCTTCGGTAGTCGAGGACGCTAGCTAAGGGGGCTGACCTTGCGGTAGGGGGACGGGTGGCTCCGATCCAACCGTTTCCCTACCACAAGTTCAGATCTGTTGCGGCGTATCAGGCGCACTGTAACGTTTGCATTTAGTACTGACTAAATGCAAAGTGCCAGAAATAACTTTGGAATCCGCCTTGAAATACGCCCCTTGGGGCCACTTAAATAGTGATAAAGGGCGCAGCGTTTGAGCAAGTGGGACGGGGTCCGCCGCTAGCGCGAAGTAGCTGACGCTTACCCCTCACTCCAATCTAGCGATTGCAACGATCCAGCATCGTCACAACGAATAGCGGGCAGCTATCCACTACCTCGGTAGTGCGGTATTGCGCACGTCATAAGTGAGAACCGTCTTCACCATTCGTCCCATGAACAACGCGATCAAACCCCTTGATTTTTACTTGCTTCGGTTACCCCTGCTTCCTCTCAGCGGTTTAGGCAAGCTACATACTTGCCTTAATTACGAGGACGTGGCTTCCGTGCTCTACATAGTGTACCAAGATTTGAACGTTCAGGAAGCTATTTATCTGGTCAGCCCCGAATTGTACCAGGAGTTGCTGAAATGGCTAGCAAGGCCATCCGATTGTGCGCGCTCGGAAGACAAGAAGCTGGTGCTGACCCTCTACAAGTATTTGCTGCGCATGAGCAGCCGCTGCACGCCCTACGGCCTGTTTGCAGGCTTCAGCTCTGGAGCCATTACCCCCGCACCCACGCAATGGCGCCTGGCCCCAGTGGACCAGCGCTTTCATAAGCACGTGCGCTTGGACATGAACTACACCACTGAACTCAGCAAGCAGGTGACTGCGGACTCGGCACTGCGCACGAAGCTGACGTTCTTCGTAAATAATAGCTTATACAAGGCTACGGACGCTTATCGCTACTATGAATACCGCATACGCAACAAACGGCGCTATTATTACTTAGTAGCGATTAACGCCTCGGCCCGTGTCGAACAAGTGCTGGGCGCCGCCGCTACCGGCGCGAGCTATCCGCAGCTCATAGCCCTGTTGCAGTGCTCCGGTATCGCTGCGGTAGACGCTCACCGGTTTATTGCCCAGCTAATTGATTCGCAAGTATTACTTTCCGAATTAGAGCCCATGCTAACGGGCGAAGAATTTTACGAGCACCTCGTGGAAAAGGTGGCGACTATCGGGCCACAATATCCCGGCCTAGAGCAACTCATAGCTATCAAAAATTTATTGGCGAGCAAGTGGGTCGGCACGCAAACTTATCAAGCGGTGGAGAGTACCGTCCGGCAACTATTTCCAGCGGCCACCAGCAAAGATCTTATCCAAACGGACCTGCGCATAAATATGACCGCCAATACGCTATGTCAGGCGACGGCCGAAATGCTTAGCGAAGATTTGACGGCATTGGCGGCTCTAGTGAAGGAAGCACTACCAATTGATTTACAAAGTTTTATCAAAAAATTTTACGCTCGTTACGAAGAACAGGAAATTCCGCTGCTGGAGGCGCTCGACAGCGAGACCGGTCTCGGCTACGGCCTGGCCAGTGGGGCAAAAGTGCACCACACGCCCTTGATCGACGATCTGCGTGTACCGGGCAAGGCGACCGTTCGAAAGGTGTCCTGGACAGCATACCGGCAACTGATATTCCGTAAATTCCAGGAAAGTCAGCAATTGGCTACGGCCGTGGTTAGCATTACGGACGCCGACCTGGCCAGGTTGGTCAGCGGCCCGCCTACGAAGTTGCCCGCAACCCTTTTTGCCTTGGGCAGTTTGGTGGCGGTCAGTCCAACGGCCCTGGACCGGGGCGACTTCAAGTTTCACCTGCTTTCGTGTGGCGGCCCGGGAGCCATGACGCTGATGGCGCGCTTCGCGCATGCCGACCCAGCGCTGGCCGCTAACCTAGCCATTTGCGGGCAGCGCGAGCAAGAGGCTTCCGGCGAGGCGTTGCTGGCCGAAATTGTACACTTGCCCGACGCCCGCGTAGGCAACGTGCTCCAGCGCACCAAACTCCGGGAGTACGAAATTCCGTTTTTGGGTAACGCATCCGTGCCCGCCGAGCAGCAGTTTCCAGTAGCCGATTTACTGGTGTCCGTCAGGCAGGGGCGCGTGGTGTTGCGTTCGCGGCGCCTGGGTAAAGAAGTGATCCCCCGCTTGACTACGGCTCATAACTACAGCAAGGGGTTGCCGGTCTACAAGTTCTTATGCGATTTGCATTACCAAGCAACCCCATTCTCCATTAATTGGGACTGGGACACGCTCCAGGAGCAGCCCTATTTGCCTCGCGTCGAATACAAACATGTCATCCTTAGCCGGGCAAGGTGGCACCTTCCGGCCAGCAACTGGGCCGAAGCAGCCGCCATCCGCACGCCAGCGCAGCTACTTGCCTTCCGTCAAGCGCATCGACTACCGGAACGGGTACTCTTGGCCGACCACGACAACGAACTGCTGCTGGACTTTGGGTGTCCACTGGCCGTTGACCTTTTGGCGCAGCAGCTAAGCAAAGGCGCGGTGACGCTGTTCGAGTTCGTACACCCGGCCGGGGTCGGTTTGATAAGCGGCGACCAGCAGGAACAATACGTCAACGAGGTCATTCTTCCATTCACGACCACCACCGCCCGCCCCGCCTCGCCGGTGGCGACAACTGCGGCCCCAGCCGCCGTGCTGCCGCAGCGTTCTTTTACGCTGGGTAGCGAGTGGACGTACCTAAAAATATACTGCGGAGCCAAATGGGCCGATAAAATCTTGACGGAGTACGTATGGCCCTGCCTGCAGCGGCTTAAAGCGGCCGGCCACCTCAAACAATGGTTTTTCGTGCGCTACGCAGACCCTGACAATCACTTGCGATTGCGACTACGCCACGGTACAGCTCCGTACCATTGGGCCGCTATCGTAGACACCTTGCATCACGCCCTGGACGAAGTACAGCAAAGTCGGGTGGTAAGTGCACTGCAGTATGATACTTACCACCGTGAACTGGAGCGTTACGGGGCGGCTACGATGGAATTCAGCGAAACCATCTTTTACCACGATAGCCAGGCAGTTGTGCGCTTCCTGGACCTTATCGGGGGCGACGAGGGCGAACGGTACCGCTGGCTATTTGCCCTGCGCGGCGTTGATCAACTACTCACAGCTTTCGGCCTCACGTTGCCCGATAAGCTGGCTTTGGCCCAGCGAACCTACCAGGACTTCTTTCAAGAGTTCAACGGAGGTGCCCCGCTTACCCGCCAACTCAACGACAAATACCGCGAAGTAAGCCGTACGCTTACCAGCTTTTTAGACCCAGCCCACGACACACCCTATTTGCAGGAAGCCGCCGCAGTATTTGCCACCCGCCAAGCGGCCATGCGAGCCGCCTGCCAGGCGCTTCGCACGAACTGGCCTGACCCATCCCCCACGGCCCCAAACGTTGACGAACAGCTGTCGCTACTACTGCCCAGCTATCTGCACATGTTTCTAAACCGCATTTTTCGGGCCAATCAGCGACTCCACGAGCTAGTGATATACCATTATCTCGTCAAGCACTACACTTCTGTAACGGCTCGAACAAAGCAACTGCAATTAGTCAAAAATTAATAATCGGCTAATTTCCATGGAAAATCGTCCCCTCTATTCGGCCGAAATTACCGAAATTATCGGCACCCCACCTTGGTGGATTATTCGCGCCGGGGGCGGGGTGCTGCTGGTAGTTTTCGTAGCGTGCCTGAGTTTGGCCAGTGTCGTTCAAGTACCCGAACAAAGCAATGCGCCAGTCTTCATCAGTGGCACTACTTCGCCCTACTACGTAAGGCAGATAGCCGGTGGGGCGCGCCCCGCGGCCGCCTCTGGGCAAATAGTGGAGCTAGGGCAACTGTTGGTACGTGGGCCGCTGGACGATGCCAGTGGTATTCGGGCCCCATTTGCGGGACGTTTACGGCTACAACGGCTACCGGCTGCGGCCAGCCCCGGCGACACGATCGGTTTACTCGTGCCTTTGCGCAACGCGTATCGTTTCAATGGGGTGCTTGATTTGGCCCAGGCCAGCACGCTATCCAACGACCAGGCCTTAACCATTCGGGTGACAATGAGCGATCACCCCGACAGTTACCTCTCATTGAGCGGTTACTTGGGCTACGTCAGTCCCGTCGTGCGCCAGGGTCACGTTGCCTGCGTGGGCCAACTTGACAGCTTGTCGAACGTGCTGCTGGCCCGGTATTCGTCGGCGATTACCAATCTTGAAGGCACCCTACTACTTACCAGTAAACGCAAACCTCTGCTGCAGAGCCTATTCAAATAGCTTACCGTCTAGTTTGGCAATGCCATGCTGTCAAACTCTTGCCCATTCTAAAAAATCACTCATATGAAAGCTTTTCTCTGCAATGCATTTCGCCATAAGCTATTGTTTGTAAGTGTCTTGGTGGCCGTCCGCTTCACAGCAGCAGCGCAGCAAGAATTGAAGGGGCAGGCATTCGATCAGCACAACCAAGCGCCCTTGAGTTACGCCACCGTTGTGCTCAAGGCAGGCAATGCTGAAGGGCGCGTCGTGCAGTCGACGTTGGCCGACGAGACGGGCCATTTTAGCCTTAAGATCGGTGCGCCCGGGGGCTACCAACTCAGTGTACTAATGGTGGGATTTGTCACTTACACGCAGCAATTACAACTTGTTGTCGGTAAGCCGGCCCTGGACCTGGGTCCCTTGGGGCTGCAAACAGCGGTCCAGAAGTTGGACGAAGTGGTGGTAACGGGCCACCAGCCCCTCATTGAACAGAAGCTAGACCGCGTCACAATGAACGTGGGCGCAAGTGTATTGGCAATTGGTAATGACGCGTACAACATCTTAGCCATGGCTCCCGCGGTGCAACTCATCGACGGGCGGATCACTTTGCGGGGCAAAAGCAATGTGCTTATTTTACTTGATGGCAAGCGTTTACCCCGTAATACCAACTTGGAAACGCTGTTGGCCAGCATTCCTGGTGACCAAATTGATCGTATTGACCTCATCAGCAACCCCTCCGCCAAGTACGATGCCGACGCATCGGGTGGGGTAATCGAAATATACACGAAGAGAAGCAAAGGCCTGGGCTGGGCCGCCAACGTAGGCGCTAATGCGAGCCAAGGCTACCGGTCAGCGGGCGGAATCAACGGGGGGGTGCGGGCCAGCACGGCCAAGCTGGACATAACGGCTAGTGGAAGCTACACTCACCGTGGCAATGTAGAGCGCGGCTACCAAAACCGTACGCTCTACCAAGGAGCGGTGCCAGTAGGCAGCTTCGCTCAGGCAATAAACTGGGACCGCGAAACCATCGAGAACAGCAATTTTGACGGCAGCCTTAACTACCACCTTAACCCGCGTAACACGATCGGTGTCGACGCCCAACTGCTGCACGCTAGCCTTACGGGGGGAGGGTTGGTAAGTACCACCATTGCGGAGGCCCCAGGCACAACTTTTTCTAATAGCCTTAACAATACATCCCTACGGGCTGATTTGGCCAGCTACAACGTCTTTTATCGGCGCAGCCTGGACACGCTGAACTCCAGTTTAACGCTTGCCAGCAACTTCGCGCGGTATGTTGTTGGACAGCAGCAAACTTTTGACCAATCATTGCTGTCCCCCGGCCAACCAGCGGGCGTGCGCAATCAGTTTCGAAATACGGCCCCCGCCACTTACTCCCTCTACACTAGCGAGGCCGACTATGTTAAGAAGTGGAGTGCGGCGCTGAGCTTGGAAACCGGGATTAAGTACACTCACACTGTCAACAGCAGTTCCCAGGTAACTGAAACCTTGACCAACGACGGGTGGGCCGCACAGCCGCTGGGAGTCCTGGGCCAACTCGGCTACCAAGAGCACATTGCCGCAGGCTACCTCAACCTGAACCATACTGCAGGTAAGCTGAGCACCCAGGTGGGTCTCCGGGCCGAGCGTACCCAGTACCGGGTGATTAGCGGTATTGATTCCAGCTACTTCAATTTGTTTCCGAACGTGCGGGCCGATTACAAAGTCTCAGACCAATATTCAACTTCGCTGGCTTACGCCAAAAACATCAATCGCCCCTCCTACAGCAGCCTGATTCCTTTCGAGTTATTTCTTGATAACTACAATTCGAGTCGGGGCAACGCTTACCTGCAGCCCGAGTATACGCACGGCTTCAGTTGGAACCAGCTCTACAAAGGATACGGCTTACAGTTGGGATATACGCGAACAAGCGGCGCCATTTCCTCGCTCTTTCTCTACGATCCTGCCCACCAACGGTTAATAATGACCGAACGCAATTTTCGGGAGCGCCACCTGAGCAGTGCCACCCTGACGGTGCCGTTGACGCCAGCCAAGTGGTGGAACAGCAGTAACACAGTTGGTGTACTCTACCAAGAACTGAGCTACCCTGACCCCTTCACCGATGGGCTGGTGCGTACGAAATACAAAACGTATTACACAGCTAGTTCCGACAACACATTTCTCCTAGGCAAAAACTGGACCTTGCAAATGTACGGTGTTTATGACTCGCCAACTTTCAATGGCTTGCTGGACTATGGATCGTACTCGTACGTTTCACTTGGAGCAAAGAGAGCATTTTGGAACAAGAAAGCAGCCCTGAAACTAGACGTGGCAGACCTTTTCTACCAGGGGGGCCAGCGGCGGACCTCCGCCGATGTGATACCCGTGGTGAGCGATGGCTTGCTGCGCAACGACACGCGCCGCGTCCGCCTTTCCTTCACTTACAAGTTTGGCAAGACAGACCTAGCCGGTAAGCGCACGCAGACCAAAGGCAATGCCGCCGAGCTAAATCGCCTGGGAATGTAACCCTCTCACGACTATTTCCGCCGTCGCTCCTATGGAAATGCTAAAACTGAACGCGCCACCGGCTATTGCCCCCGCCGACCTGCTGGCAATTATTGTGGAAGCCCTTAATAGTTCGCACGCGCAAACAATGAAAACGTTTGGTGTTGGGCAGGGCAGGGGCGGTTTGATTCTAATCAATTGCCATTATGCGGCTTTCACTGGGCAATCTCACTACTACGACAGGGCACAAGAATACTTGGAGCAAGTACTGGGTCAACTCGATCCGCACGCTTACCGGTCGGATTTCGGCAGCAATTACTACCAAGAGCTGGCCGAACTGGGTCATTTGGTGGGTTACCTAGCCCGGCACGGCCACCTCGCCTGGGACCCGGAGGCGCTACTGAGCACGATTGACGGCATTTTAGAGCAGCGCCTGCACCACTTTCTGGGCCACGGCAACTTCGAGCGCTTGAACGGGGCTCTCAGCGCCGGCACCTATTTCCTGCGCCGAGCACACGCATCGTCCACGGCCCGTTGCAGCCTCGACGCCCTGCTCGACGCCCTGCAAATGCTGCGCGAAGGCGACACATCCACCGGGTATTACTGGATTTGTAGGGTCATCGCCGAGCCGCGCGTTTATACTGGTCTTTCGCACGGTAGTGCCATGATCATCAGTTTTTTGACGGCTCTCCACCAGACTGGCCACCGGACGGCGGAATGCGCAGAACTGCTGCACGGGGCCGTAAAATTTCTGTTGCGCACGCGCATGGACCCCGACCAGTTTTTGTCATCCTTCCCGCTGTGGCGGGGTAAAAACGAACTTACTCCCGACTTGGGTTTGGTATACGGTGACCTGGGCCCGGCTCATGCCTTAGCCCAGGCAGCCTTGGTTCTGAACCGTCCGGACTACCTGGCAGAAGCCGTGGCCGTCGCCCGGCGCACCACCCAGCGTACCAGTCTGGCCACCACCTATCTCCACGACGCGTCGGTGTTCTACGGGGCTTCGGGGACCTACTTGCTATACGCCGGGTTGTATCGGCTCACCGGCGAGGCAGAGTTCGCCGCGGCCGCTGCGTTTTGGTTGGCGCAGATACCCGCCCGGGCCATGCACGGCGGGCCGTACTTGGGCTTCAACTCCTATTTTTTTAGCCGTAGCCCGCCGGCGCAACTGGGCCTTAATATGGGCTTAACGGGCATCGGACTGACCCTGTTGCAAGCGATCTCGCACGGCGAATACGCGCTGGACGAATTCACCTGGCTTTCCTAACTAATTTTTTTCCGCCATGGCTACGCTCCACTTTCCGCATTACCAGCAGCATGACGTCATGGACTGCGGGCCTACCTGCCTGCAAATTGTTAGCAAATTTTACGGCAAGCTATTCAACATCGAGAAAATCCGCTCCTCTAGCCAAATCGGTAAAACGGGGGTTTCGCTGCTGGGTCTGAGCAAAGCCGCCGAAACGCTGGGCATCCGAGCGGTGGGGGGCAACATGACTTTTGAAAAACTGGAACAGCGAGCTTTGCTGCCGTGCATCGTCCACTGGCGTAAAAATCACTTCGTAGTCCTTTACAAAATCAAACGCAATAAGGTTTACGTTTCCGACCCGGCTAGTGGCTTGCACACTTACAGCCGGGAGGAGTTTCTTACCAATTGGGCATACACGTCCATTCACAACAAAGCGGCGGGCATCGTGATGCTGTTAACGCCTACGCCCGCCTTTTATCAGGTTGAAGAAGCCCTGCCTGCCCCCAAGCAGGATATGACCCAACTCTTCCAACACGTGAGGCAGTACAAGTCCTTATTGTGGCAATTACTGGCGGGACTGGGGGTCGGAGTGGGCATTCAATTGCTGCTGCCTTTCTTCACAAAAGCCCTGGTGGACGTCGGCATCCACGATCACGACTTGCACTTTATTCACGTCATTCTGCTGGGGCAGCTCTTTATCGTCCTGGGCCAGATGGCGTCGAGCTCATCCGAGGCTGGGTACTGCTTCACATCACGGCGCGGGTCAACGTAGCGGTGCTTTCCGGGTTTTTGCACAAACTGTTGCGCCTACCGCTTTCGTTTTTTGACACCAAGCTTACCAGTGATATCCTGCAACGCATCGAAGACCATAAGCGCATCGAAGCTCTGCTTACCGGCAGCTCCCTAAACACGTTGTTTTCCGTGCTAACCTTCAGCGTGTTCGGCGTCATTCTTTTTCATTACAATGCCAGCATCTGCGGCGTGTTTATGGGGGGGAGTGCCCTGTATTTTGGGTGGATCTATTTATTTCTGGCTAAACGCAAGCAATTAGACTTCAGCCGTTTCGAATTGTCAGCGCAAAACCGGGCCAAGACAATGCAGCTCATCAACGGTATTTACGAAATCAAGATTAATGACTGTGGTATTCAGAAAATTTGGGAATGGGAGGGAATTCAAGCTAAGTTGTTTCACTTCAACGTGCGTTCGCTGGCCCTGACCCAGTACCAACAAGTCGGAGCAACTTTTCTCAACCAGGTTAAAAACATATTCATCCTGTTCTTGGCCGCCCGCCTGGTCATGAGCAACGTTATGAGTCTGGGCGAGTTGCTCGCGATCCAATTCATCGTCGGCCAGATGAACGGCCCAATCGCCCAGCTGGCAGTATTTCTGCAAACTTATCAGGACGCTCGCATTAGCATGGAACGTCTGGGCCAGGTCCAAACGCTTGAAGAAGAAGAGGTGCCCGGCAAGGCTTATCTACCGACGCTGCCAGCGGGCCGCTGCCTGGTACTTCGCAACGTCTCATTCGTGTACCCAGGAGCCGGCAACAAGTCGACTCTTCACAACTTAAGTTTTACAATACCGGCGGGCAAGACGACAGCCATCGTGGGGGCAAGTGGTAGCGGCAAGACGACGCTGCTTAAGCTATTGCTGCGCATTTGCCTGCCGACCGAAGGGCAAATTTTGGTTGAAGAAGTGCCTTTCGATCAACTTAGTCCCCAGCACTGGCGTCAGCACTGCGGTGTTGTGATGCAGGAGGGCTTCCTCTTTTCCGACACCATTGCCAACAACATCGCATTGCAAGCGGAGCACCGCAGCCCCGAGGCCATCGAGCGGGCGCTACACGTGGCCAACTTGGAGCAGTACACGCGCAGCCTACCGTTGGGGTTGTACACCAAAATTGGGGAAGACGGCAAAGGATTGAGCGGCGGCCAACGCCAGCGGGTATTAATTGCTCGCATGGTGTATAAGAACCCCGACTACATCTTTCTCGACGAAGCCACCAGTGCCCTCGACGCACACAACGAGCAGGTGATCATGGCGCGACTCAACCACTTTTTTACTGGCAAAACGGTCGTTATTGTGGCGCACCGGCTCAGCACGGTTAAAAACGCTGACAATATCATAGTGCTCAACAATGGGGAAATAGCGGAGCAGGGCAGCCACGAGGAATTGGTACAACAGCGGGGTTACTACTACAACCTTATCAAAAACCAATTGGAACTAGGCAATTAGTGCGCAACCCGTTATCTCCATCACCATCCATCCCTGCTGCTATGCCCGACCACCTCCGCTCTTTCGTCACCAAGCTCTGCGCACTGCCGCCGCGTGCCACTGCCCTTCCACCACAGCCTTTGAACGTTCCGGCGCTCTACAGCGTGTTATTCAACCGCGAACTAGAGGCTCAAACCGGGGCCGTCGTCTACAAACAAGCTAGCCAGTTGGCGGCGCAGTACCATAAAGCAGTACAGGCGTGTCGGCAACAAGACTTGGCCGGGGCATTAGCGCATTTGCTAACCGTCGACGCTGCACTTACCGCCGCTGCGCGGGCCGGGCTACCGGCCGTCGCGACCGACTTCGTAACGCTGTTTCGTCTCTCGGCTTGGGGTAACTACTACTACAAGGCTAACAAAGCCGCACGGGCGGTGGAAATCTTGCGACAAGGGCTTGGCCTCAGCGCTGCCCTGGAACGGCAGGGTTACCCTGTTTTCATTTACCGCCGCATCGAACAACTGCAAAATATTGCAACTATCTACTTTCAGCAGCAGCAATACGACCTAGCCAATACGCTGATAAAAAACACGCTGAATTTTGTGCATTCGGGGCGGGTGGCAGGGCTGTTCATCGACGATTGGGATGCGGCGACGTTTCGCAGCATGCGGCTCATTCAGGAGAGCACGCTTGACGAGGGCTTTGGCCGACTGGCCAAGCAGAACACGCAACTCATGGGGCACGCTACCTACGGTAATGCGTACTATTGCCAAACTTTTTTCCAGGATCTACTCCAAACCCTGGAAACAGATACCTATAATCGCGCAGTGCTCTACAACTGGCTCTACGTCAAAGTCGCCTACCACGAGCAGGGACCGGATGCATTTTATGAGTACGCCCTGAGTTTCTTTTCCGATGCTAATATTGCCCCGCAGTACGATGGCCTCAAAGCCAACCTGTTGGCTCAGGCCGTCTGGGAGGTTAAACAGCACGCCCCCCGGGACAGGCAGGAATTGATGGATGCCATTCGGCATTTCTCGCTTACCAACCTGTTAGAGCCGGGTGGCCAACCCTTGAAATTAGCGGCGTAACAGCACTCAACGCCTAGCGAAGCCGGGCGGATTTGGCAGTATTTTGTTGCAGTAGCTGCGGTTGCCCTTAACTTGGTGACCGGCTATGCTCAAGGAACTCTACGATTTTACGCCGCAATTGATTCTGCGCACACCGGCGCAGCCCTTCACGCTGGCCATTGACGAGTCCGCCATCTGGGCCGCCTTGCACGAGGGGGAGTTTATGGAAGCGATTTACCTCGCTTCGCCTGTTTTGTACGAAGAGTGTGAAAAATGGCGCCGGGGCGAGTTAACGAACGCCCGGAAACTGACGCGATTGCAAAGAACGCTCGCCCGGTACTACGCCCGCCGGAGCAGCCGGAGCACGCCGTTTGGCCTTTTTGCGGGTTGCTCACTCATCGAATGGGGCACGACGAGTCGCATCCGGCTTGCCCCTAATAATTCCGGTCGGCACACGCGCTTGGATATGCATTACCTGTGCGCACTGGGGCAGCAGCTGGCTGGAACCGACGACGTAAGGGCCCGGCTGCGTTACTACCCCAATACGAGCCTGTACCGACGTGGCAAAGAACTGCGTTACGTTGAGCACCAGTACAACGGCGGCGAGTGCCTCCACCAACTCAGTGCAATAGAAGCCTCCGCACCCGTGCTGCACGCGGTGGTCGCTGCTGCTCAAGGCCCTACGGGGTATGAATTGGTGGAAGGCCTACTTGACGACGAGTGCGAGCGGGAAGATGCCACTGCCTTTGTGCAGGAACTCTTACGGGCGCAGGTATTGGTGAGCGAGTTGGCGCCAACAGTAACGGGTCCCGAATATTTTTTCCATTTGCAAGCCGTCTTGACGCGTTTATTGGGCAATGAGCCGAACTCACCGGGCCGCGCCGTTACCCAGCGGCTCGCAGCGGTAGGGCAGCAATTGCAGGACCTGGATCAACGGCGCGTCAACACTGCAACCGACTACGAACGCATCGTGGCGACCCTAACGCCGCTGGGCGTGCCTATTGAACCGGGCAAGCTTTTCCAAACCGATGCAACGCACGGACTTGCCGGGGCCGCGACGCTGGACGTGGCCTTGCAGGCAACGCTGCTAGAAGCGGTGGAAGTATTGACCTACTTGGCTCCCTTGTCCCAGAATTCTCGATTAGAGGAATTTATTCGCCGTTTCGAAGCTCGTTACGAAGGACGAGAGGTGCCGCTACTTGAGGCCCTGGACACGGAAAGTGGCTTGGCGTACGCGACGGAGGGCGTTAGCCGCTACTCTGCCCTCGTTCACGATCTGGTATTGCCCGAGCGCGCGCTCCCCACTGCGCTTCCTCCAATCCATCCGGATACGGAGCAGTTGTTACGCCGCAAGCTGAGCGAAGCCGAGCGAAGCCGGGGATACAACGTGACCCTTACCCTGGCTGAACTCCAAGCGCAGCGGGGGCCAGCCGCTGGTCACCCCCTAGCTCCCTCCATTGGGATACTGTTTCGTCCACTAGATGCCACACGGGTGATAGTAGAAAGCGCCAGCGGCTCCAGCGCCGTCAACTTGCTGGGCCGGTTTGCGCACGCTGAGCCCAATATTGATGCGCTCATCCAGCGGGTCACCCAGCGCGAGCAGGCCTGCAATCCAGAGGTAGCTTTCGCGGAAGTCTGTCACTTGCCAGTAAACCGCATCGGCAACTTACTTCAGCGGCCCCATTTTCGGGCCTTGGAGATTCCGTACCTGGCCCAATCTGCCCTGCCGGCCTCGGGGCAAGTGCGGGTGCAAGAACTAACGTTGACTGTTCGGAACGGACAAGTGGTGCTGCGGGAGCGCAATACCAATCAACGCATTATTCCCCGGCTCAGCACTGCCCATAATTTCAGTGGGGCCAACGCATTGCCCGTGTACCAATTTTTGTGTGACCTGCAGACGCAGGGCTTGCAGACCGATTTGGGCTTTACTTGGCGCAGCGTGGCCCCGGCCGCCAAGTTTTGGCCTCGCCTTACCTGCGGGCTGGCCGTGCTGGCGGTTGCCAGTTGGCAGTTCAATGCCGCCGACTTGCAAGCGCTGGTGGAGTCTTCCTCCGCCGACTTTGCTCAGCGATGGGCCGCCTTCCGGGGGCAGTGGCAACTGCCACGCTTTTTCACTTTGGCGGAAGGCGACAACGAGTTGTTTGTCGATGCCGACAATGCGCTGCTCTGCCGCGTGTGGCTCGATGCAATCCGACAACTCTCCATCGTTTTGTTAAAAGAGTTTTTATTCGACCCGCCTGCCAGTCCCGTGAGCGACGTTGCCGGCCGGCCTTACGTGCCGCAGTGCATCGCATTGCTAGTGCGCCAAGCTTCGTGCTACGCGGCGAGCGCTCCCGCAAGCGCTCCTGCGACCGCTCCAGTACCGGTAGCCGACGCCGGGGCCGTGCAACGGGAATTTGCCATCGGCTCGGAGTGGTTGTATTACAAGCTATACTGCGGACAGCTAACGGCGGATCGCGTGTTAATGGAAGCCATCCGGCCGCTGGCGGCTGCGTTGCGGAAGCAAGGCTTGATCGATAACTGGTTCTTTGTACGTTATGCAGATCCCGACAGCCACCTCCGCGTGCGTTGGCACTTGCCCATGCCCGAACGAGTGGGCGAAGTGATTTGCTTAGTGGCGGAATACTTGCAGCCGCTCAGCGGCGACGACGCTATCTGGAAAATACAAACCGATACGTATCGCCGCGAACTGGAACGCTACGGCGGAGTTGCTGTTCTATGCGCAGAAGCCTTGTTTGGGTACCAAAGCGAGGCCTTGCTTGCATACTTGGCTACTCCTGCCACCGAAAAAGTCAGTTCCGAACCTTGGCTTTGGGGATTGGGAGCGATCGAAGACTTGTTGACGGCTTTCGGCTGTTCGCTGGCCCACAAGCTGGCCCTGCTGCAAACGTTAAAAGAAGCCTACGCGCAGGAATTTGGGATGACCAAAGAATTAAAACGGCAACTGGATGCCAAGTACCGCGCCGCACGGACCGCTGTAGAGCAAGCCCTGCGGCCCCACAGTGCCCCCTTGGCCGCGCCTTTGGTGGCCGTTGCTCAACGCATCGCGCAGTTAGAAAAGCAAGGTCAACTAAAAATGCCAAAAACTGCTCTCTTGAGCAGCTACGTGCACATGCTCCTGAACCGATTGTTACCGGCCGATGCCCGCCTTCACGAATTAGTGCTCTACGACTTCTTGTTTCGCCATTACCAATCGCAGCAAGCGCGGTCACGACCGTGAGTTACTTCTTGCTGCCCATAACTTTCTCTTGCAAGGCTTCAAAGAACGCGTTACGGTACGTATCACCCAACGGTATACACGCTTTTACGCCCTTGGTTTTTATGCCCTTTAGCAGGATTTGATTGCCATCGACCGCCCGAATTTCATCGAGCGCCACCAGGTACGATTTGTGTACGCGCATAAATTGCTTGGCGGGCAATCGGTTTTCCAAGTCTTTCATGTTGAGCAGGGTCACAATTTGTTCTTCACTGGTCTGGATCGACACATAGTTTTTCATGCCCTCGACATAAATGATTTCATCGAAGTTGACCTTGATCATCTTGCCCTTACTCTCGGTCTTGACAAAAACATAATCGGCGGCCTTCTCCGCGGGCCGCCACTGCAACGACGGCTCGATGGACGTGTTAAGTGCCTTCTGAGCTGCTTTCAAGAAACGTTCAAAAGCGATGGGCTTAAGTAAGTAATCCAACGCATTGAGTTCGAAGCTTTCAACGGCGAATTCGCTATAAGCTGTGGTGAGAACAATCCGAGTTTTCTCCGTAACGAGGCGCATTAGGTCCAGCCCTGATAGCTGTGGCATATGGATGTCCAGGAAAAGAAGATCGACAGGCTGGCTTTGTAAAATCCCAAGTGCTTCCAGCGGGTTAGTGGTTGTGCCAACCAGGGCTAGGAAAGGAGTTTTCTCAATAAACGTGCGGAGAATGTCGATGGCGCTTTGTTCGTCATCCACTACGAGACAAGTAATCATATGCTAAAGCGCGATGTTTATAATACATGTATAATGGTTTGGTTCGTCGTTTGTTATGAGTTCGTAACGATCTTTGTATAACAACTCCAGGCGTTGCCGCGTGTTGGCTAAGCCGATGCCCGTACTTTTTTCTTTAGGCCCGTGCCGCTTTTTGTTGTGGGTTTCAAACGTCAGACGATTTTGGACAACGGCCAAGCGAATAGTCAGGGGATGAGCAGGATCGGCCAACTCGCCGTGCTTAAAGCAGTTCTCGACGAAGGTGATTAGCACAAGCGGAATAATCATTAAAAATTGGACGTTACCCAGCACCTCAAAATTAATTTGCAATTGATTATTAAAACGAAGCTGGTTAATGGCAATGTAATTGCGCAGGTGCTTTACCTCATGCGTTAGCATTACTTTACCGTTGTTGTCTTCATGTAACGCGTAGCGCATCGTTTCCGATAGTAGAAGAATGCCCCTAGCCGCGTTCTCGGAGTGTGGATACACTTGGGCATAAAGAAAATTGAGGGAATTAAAAAGAAAATGAGGGTTTATTTGGTTTTTTAAGAAGGCTAGGTTGGCCTCCATAAGGCTTTTCTCGGTCACACGCAGTTGTGCTTGCTGCCGCTCTTTCTGCTGTCCTACCAGGATGGCGTTGCGCGTAAACCAATACCCCATGCTCGCGAATTGAAAAAACATCCCGCGGTAGACCGCCAGTGCCCAAAACCGGCCGTAGGAATACGTGGAACCCGGCGTTGGAAACCCGAGCGCGGGGGCCAAATGTAAGTTGATCTCGCAACGCAACAAGCCGTAAACGGCCAAGAGTAGCAGCACGGCAATGGCATAGCGCCAGACCCACCGGTGGGTCTGGGCGTAAAGCCGGGGTAGGACAAAATTGCTGTTAAAATAAAATAGTAATACGTTGAGTGAGTAGACCGGGACAATGAACCAGAAGTTATAGTGCGTATTGTCTGTAAGAAGGATGACCACCTCTTCGTAGGTGAAGAAGCCGAGCCACGACAGCAAGTGAATCAGAAAAGGCTTTGATACGGGCCTTAGGACTGACTTTAACATTTGGGGAATATGTCGCATTCGGCTAAAGTAGTTGGGACGCACGTAAACGAGGCCCGTTGCCTCGCTGGCCTGGGTTTCGTGACCGGATAGTCTGAGATAATAATGGGGGATGAAAAGCCGCTTGGTCCCGGGCAATGGCGAGTTGGTGTAATACTTTTTGAGGGGCAAAGCGGGCCTGATAAGTTTGTTTTAGTCGACGCAGATAGCGAGACTTTTCAACCATCATCAAAAAGTGAGCACCCATGAAAAACATTGACTCGTCCACCAAATTCAAGGTCACCAGAACTATTATTACACGTTTTGTTGCCGTTAGCGGACGCAACAATTACGGTAGCACGTCCAGCCTTACCTCAACTTACGAGCGGCGTTGATTCGATTTATGCTGCTTATTTATGGCCAACGATATGCCCATTGGACTTATTCTTGGGTGATAGGTGATTTGACGACGAGGAAATGAATAACGCAGTAATTATTATTAGTTAAACTTTTGGGTATTAATAATGACTGCTGATCATTCTCCCTCTGCTGGTGGTAAGCCATTAGGACAAGAGGTGCGACCACTGCTTACTGGCCTCAATCAAAGCTGGCAGCAAGTGCACCGCATCCTGGCCGGACTGAACTGGCGAACGTGCGCCCCGCCCGACTTACTGGGGTTGGCTGCTTACCATTACTGTGTGTACAAAGCCTTCGGGCAATCGTCAGCCGCCGTGGTGGCCCAACGCC
Source organism: Hymenobacter coccineus (assembly GCF_001816125.1). GTDB lineage: Bacteria > Bacteroidota > Bacteroidia > Cytophagales > Hymenobacteraceae > Hymenobacter > Hymenobacter coccineus. The sequence continues at coordinate 41,964 of NZ_MDZA01000188.1, forward strand.
TTTTTAAGCAAACTTTCGCTCAACTCGTTGGCCAACTTCTTCCCGCGCCGGCCATGCCAATGACGCGGGCTTGGTCAGCCGATCAGCTGGAACAGGCCTGCGCAGCTGCGTGGCTCGGGGCCCGTTTTACGGCCGCAGGCCTCAGTTCTGCCCCGGCTTTGCTGACCACCTTGGATCCGCTGCTGCAGCGGGAAGCATTGCGCCTGTGCTCGCAGCCGGAACCCGCCAGCCGGCGCAGTTTTTCCCGAATATTACGCTACTTTAGTTTGCGTCTGCCCGATGCTCGCAGTCACTTGGTGTCCCTGCTGGATCCGTCAAGAATGGCGGTTATTTTACCTGTTCCGACGCTATCAGCCGTGCCAGAACCACTGCAGTTGGGACTGGACGATGGCTTAGCTTCGGAACTGCTGCTGCTCATCGAACTCTACCAGGCCGGACTACAAGATGACGTTATTGTGCGCCGCGTGCGGGAAGGGATCCAATATTTGCTCGCGCTCAGGCGTGATGTCGATTTCTTAGAGCAAAAATACTCCGTTTTTCCCTCCAGCGTACACCCCTATTTCCAAGAGGCAACCTACGGGGCCGCCTTGGGCTGGCCCAAAGGTGACCTCGGCCAAGTGCTGCTGCTCTACGAAGCGAACCGGCTGCTTGGAGACAACGAGTTGGCTAAAATTGCGGAGCTTATCGGGCTTAACACTCTGTTGCGGACTAGCCGGGAAGCCACTGATGTAATCGGTGCACAGTTTTATCAGGGTGCGGCCGGGGTAGCCCACTTGTACCGCCGGCTATACCAAGTAAGCGGGCAGGTGGCATATCGCGAGGGACAGTATTTTTGGCTTGACCGAACGCAAATTTGGTTGGACCAAGAACTGGCGAGCGGTTCCTATTCTTATGAACACCGCAAGGGCAACTTGTCGCACGGGCTAGTGGGCATCGGCTTGGTGTTGCTGTGCGAAGTGGCGGGAATGGAGTGGAATTGGGAAACCTCTTTACTCTGAGAATTTAGAATGATGGCCTTGGTTAAAAATTTAGTACAAAAGTACGAGTTATAACGGGCCTTTATTGGATGGTTTTACCGAGGGCGCTTCCAGCGCGTGGAGGCGATTTTTTTGGGCTTTTCTGGCTGACCCTTATTGGACTACTTGTTAGTGAAGATTGCGCTGTCTAACGTATCGAGAATTATAAGACACGTTTCTTGGCTAGAACAGGTCTTCTTGACCGCTATTGCCCCCTTATACTACGCCAGCCAAGTAGTAGGTCAAAAATGCGGGGCTGTCGTGGACCTCCCCCATTTGAACCGGACAAGACCCTTGTTATAACAGCGCTTGCAATCGGTCTGCGGTCGTAAGAAGCCCCGATGTGCGCAGGCTGCCGAGTACTTCCAACGCCGTTTTGGGCGGTTTCTTCAAGTAGGCTACTTGTTGCCGAAAAGCTTCTAAGGCTTGGGTTGGGTAGTGGTCCAGTAATTGGCTAATAAACGCATCTGGGTGCTGCCGCTCGATGCCCAGCGTGGCTAAGTAAGGCGCCGGGAAATCCTTTAAGTTGGCCGTGACAATCACCCGGGCCTGACTCCGCAACGCGGCAGCCAACACGTGCCGGTCATTCGCATCTGGCAGGGTGAGGGTGGGAATCAGCGCTTTATAAGCCGTGACTTGCGCGTCGGGAAAGGCCTGCTCCATCAAGGCGATGGTGCGCTGCAATTGCGCCGCCGTTAAATCGGGCCGGTTCACCAGCAGGTTTCGACTCCATTCTTCCTGGATTTGAGGCGTCCATTTGGGCTGGTATAAGTCGGCGGCGGCGAGTTGGAGCAGCAGGTCCCGCAGGGGTACCGGATACAACACACAGGCATCTAGGAGGGCAATGGAAGCAGCCACGCGACTAGTCGTAGCCCAGCTGCAAGTCCTGGGCCTGTTGCGCGAGCAGTTGCAGGTGGTGTTGCCGGTGGGCCAGCTGCTGGGCTTGGTAGGCCAGTACATCCGCTACGCGTACCCGCCGGTGGCTGCCCACTTTGACAAAGGGGAGCGCCTTGGCTTCTAAGAGCTTGACCAGATGCGGACGGGAAACGTGGAGCAGGTCGGCGGCCTGTTGGGTACTGACTTGCTCTTCGGCCACGACCAGCGAAACCTCCTGTCCTTGCGCCATACTCGCTAAAATGACGCGTAGGAGTTCCAACGCCTTGCGGGGCACCGCAATGGCTTCTTCACTGGCTTGTAGGCGCAATTGAACTTGATGCGTCTGCTTGCTTGGCAAGGCCGCCGTAAAGCGCGACAGCGAGTTACTGGCCACCTGCTGGTCGCGCAGCGAAGGAGTTGAATGAAGGGTTTCCATAGGGAGAACGGCGAACGGCCACGGCCAGCTAAACGAAATAAACGAAACAAAGATTGCCTGAAAAAATGACTCCGGCGCTGGTGGGCCGTTGGATGGAGCAAAATCCCGTTGCATGACGTGCCAAGCGCAGTGTTTTTTCAGGAGGGACGGCCTTGGTTAAAAGTTTGGTCCAAAAGTTAATTGGGGAGCTTACCAACCGCCCATTTTACGCTACTGATAGTGCGCTCTCACCGCAGAAAACCTGCCCCTAACGCATCCAGGAGGCCATTTATGGAGTGGAAGTACAGTTTTCCCATCGCGTAGCTAGGTTAACTGTACTTTGATTGCTGAACAAGTTTTCTGAACCAAATCGGCTTCTTTCGGTACCAGTTGCCCGTTCTGCAGATGGTTGGCTCACTTGTTCATTTATAGGGAGGTTTCACTGAACAACAGAGCTCCCTGACCTATGATTGCACTATTTTGAAGGGGATTGCTGCGCTCGGAATCAACCTGTTTAACCTTTGAACCAAACTTTTAACCAAGGCCAAGATTGATTCTAGATTACTCGGTACTACGTTTGAAAGCTATATGCAGAAAGAAGGTCTAATTTATTCTGAATAAGACCTTTTTTCTGCATTAATGGTACCGTTCTAAGAGATTAGGTATTTGGCTACCGTACTGGGCGACATCTTCAGGGCCCGGCCGATGACCTGGTTCGAGGCCACGCTGGCCTTGAGCCGGCGCACCTGGTCGATGAGTTTCTGGCTTTTGGTGGGGGCCCCAGCTCGATGCCGGCCGCGCGCTTCTTGTCCAGGGCCGCCTTGGTGTTCTCCCGGATCTTGATCAGGTCCTGGGCGGCGATGGTGGCCAGCATCGAGACGATGACGTCGCCGAAGGGCCCCAGCGAGTCGAGGTAGGGCTCGGTGAAGGACTTGTAGGCCACGCCGTGGCTAGCCAGCTCCTTTAAATACTTCAGCGTGGCCAGGGCCCCCTCG
>NZ_MDZA01000189.1 GCF_001816125.1 Hymenobacter coccineus
GGCGCTGCCACGGTCGGGTTGGTCGTCGCGGTTGTCGCTGCCGCCCCGGCCGCGGGGGCGGGCGCGCGCTTCTTCCGCAAAGCCGTCGGCCGCGTCGCGGTCGGGGCGGAATTGCTTGGGCGTGACGGGCCGGTTTTGCTCGTCGTAAAAGCGGCGGCCTGCTACCGGCCGCTGGGGTCGGTCGGGGCGCTCGGGGCGGTCTGTGCGTTTCTCCATTGCTCCACGGCGCCGAACCAAGGTTTTTCGTACTCGGGGCGGCGCACTAATTCGTAATTATCAGGCGCAAAGGTACTCGGCCGCGGCCGGAAGCTGAAGGTGAGGGGCCCGGTGTTGCCGACTTTAGCATACGACCACTGCTCTTCGCCGCTGGCCAGGCGGCGCACGCCCTGCGGGGTCCCCAGCACCACGTACAGCAAGCCGCGGTCGGTGAGGAAGCCGGCTTTGTGGGCGGCGAAGAGGCGGTTGGCCGCTGCCACGCGGCCGTAGTAGTTGCGAATCATGGTTTTGCCCAACGGCTGGTTGTCGTGGGCGGCGTTCAGCCAGAAGCCATCTACGGCACGCTTGGGGTCGGCGGCGGTGGCCATGCGCTGGTGCTCGGCGGTGCTGGTGAGGTAGCGCAGGGGCTCGACGAGCTGCTTGGCGGTGCGCAGATTGGGGTAGTCGCCGTTGGCCACCAGCAGGGCCAGCGTGCGCGGGTCCTGCCCACCGAGTCCGCCCACGCGCAGGGCCAGCAGGCTGGGGTCGTCGCAGCGCAGCAGTTGGCCGGTGCGGGCCGCGGCCGAATCGAGGAGGGGCAAGGTGGATGGGGGCCCCGCCACGGTGGCGGGGTTCGTCATGGGGGGTAGGGCGGGGGTGGGCGGCACGGCGTAGCGCCGCAGCCGCAGGGGCTGGATCAGCCCGTAGTTATCCACCCGAAACGTCTCGCCGGCCCGCACGTAGCCGCGCAGCAGCGGCAGCCCCGCCGAGTCAGTGACGATGAACGGACGGGCCAGGCGCTCGGCCGTGAGGGGCAGCCAGGCGGTGGTGGCGGCGTTTTGCGGGGCTACGGCCGGGCCCCCGGGGCCCACCTGCACTTGCAGTACGCTGCCCTCGGGCACCCGTGCCGCCGCCACGCAGAAGCTGGCGCGGGTGCCGCCCGTGGCGTCGGGCCGCCGGTGCTGCCGGGCCCGCGGAATGCTGTCCTGCCACTGCGGGGCGGGCGCGTCGTAGCTGGGCCAGGCGGCTACGCGCAGCTGGCCCACGGCCGTGCCAGCGGGCAGCCGCACGTACAGGCGCAGGCTGTCGAGCTCGCGGCGCACGTCCAGCATCACGCGCGGCACGTCGCGGTAGAGGCCCGCAAAATCGGGGCGGGGCAGGGCCTGGGCTTCGGCAGATAGGGGCAGCGCGGCCAAGCAGGGGGCGGCCAGCGCCAGCGCCCAGGAGAGAAAACGGTTCATGCCAGGGTGTACGTAGTTGGGGCCCCAAACATATACACGAGGCCGGTGGGGCCGGCCGTGGGCCGATGCCGCACCGCGCATTCTGAGTTTATGAGGGCCAATACTATAGCAAGTAATAATGATTCGGGGCTGTTTCAATCGTCCGCAACGAAGTGCTGCCTTATTGCTGTACGGTTGCGCTTGGCGGTGCGTACGCGGCCCGGTGGGGCCAGGCGCTGCGCCAAATAATGCGGCCCAGCCACCCGGCCAGGTATTGCGGCTGGCTGCCCGTGCCAGGACCCTGGCCAGCAGGCGCTAAGCTTCAGAACGAATAGGGTTTGCGAAAAGTATGTCCTTGCCTAAATCGGATTGGGTGGTGGCGGCGGGGCGGGCGTTTGCGGCGTGGGGGCGGCCGGCGGGAGCAGTTCATTCGTGCACTTACCAGGAAGTGGTTGTTGCTTTGCGGGGCCCCGGGGGCGGGCTGCCTGGCTCCGGGCCACCCGCCCGGGGCCCTAAATGCTTCGGGCCGGGCACGATACCCGCGGGTTCGTGCGTTGTCGTCCCGCTATTAACTGTGCCACGTTCGGCCGCCATTTGCCGCATGAAGAGGTTTTTTTCTGAAACAAGGGCGCGGCAGCTGGGCGTATTTTGGGGCACGGTCATCATCGCTGGCATTTTTGTGTCGGACGTTGTGCGGGTGCTGCCCAGCATCGGCATCGCCGGCCTGCTGGTGACTGGCCTGGGCTACGCCGTGGCCCAGCGGCGCATTGCCCAGCGGGCCCACTGGCCCGTGCTGCTGAGCTTCGTGCTGGTGTACGCGCTGCACGTGGGCACGGCGCTGGCGCACGCGGGTTGGCAGAACGAGATTTTCCAGCGCGACGCGGTGCTCCAGCTGCCGTTTCTGGCGTTGCCGCTGGCTTTTTTGTTGCTGCCCAGCTGGTTGGCGGTGCACAAGCGGGTGCTGTGGCTGGTGCTCATCGGCGGCTGCCTGGCGGCCGCCGCCCGGACTACTTTCTACTATCTGCTGCACCAGAAAGCCATTGACCAGAGCTACCTGCGCTCGCAGGTGATGCCCAGCGTGCCCGACCACATCCGGTTCAGCCTGCTGGTGAGCATGGCCGTGCTGGCGGGGCTGGTGCTGGTGCTCAACAAGCAGCTGCGCCCGCGGCTGCGGCTGGCCACGCTGGCGGGCGTGGGGCTGCTGTTTTTGTTCCAGCACCTGCTGGCCGTGCGCAGCGGCATCGTGACGATGTACGCCGCGGGGGCCCTGTGGCTGGTGTGGCTGGGGTGGCAGCTGCGGCACTGGCGCGTGGCACTGGCGGCGCCGGGCTGGTGCTGCTGCTGGGGGGCGCGTGCCTGCTGCTGTTTCCCACCCTTCAGAACAAGATAACTGCCACCCGCTCCGACGCCGCGCAGCTTGACGCCGAGTGGGCCGCCAACTACTACTCCGTCACGGCGCGGGTGTATTCCTACGACGTAGCCTGGGCCCTCATCAAGCAGCGCCCGCTGTTGGGCCTGAGCAAGGTGGGGCTGGAGCCCGCCATGGCCCGGCAGTACCGCGCCATGTACCCGGGCATCGAATCGGCCCACTACCTGCTGCCGCACAACCAGTTCCTCTACAACCTGGCGGCCTATGGGGCCCTGGGGCTGCTAGTGTTCGTGGTGGGCTTTTACTACGCGCTATGGGAAGGCATCCGGCAGCGCAACCTCATGCTGCTGCTGATGTACTCCATCGTATCGCTCTCCTTCATGGTCGAGTACACGCTCGAAACGCAGATTGGGGTGCTGATTGGCCTTTTTTTTATTTTGCTGGCCGCCGCCCCCGTCGCGCCGGCTGGGGCCCCTGGGGCCGAGTAGGGGGCGGTTTGATTGGGTGGGGGCTTGTCATTCCGACGAAGGAGGAATCTGGATAAAGCCATTTAAAGCCAGTCTTCAGATTCCTCCTTCGTCGGAATGACAAGCTTTTGCTAGCGCTCCCAGGCTGCCCCGGGCGGGCCGCTGGGGCCCCGCCAGCTGCTTTCTTTGCCGCCATGTTCAGCTATCTAATTGGCCGCTTCCGCCAGTTTCGGCGGCAGCGCCGGCAGGGCAGCCAGGTGGCGGCTCTGAGCCAGGCCGATGCCGCCGCCTTGGCCACCCAGGCCCCGCCCTACCCGGCCCGGGTGCTGGTGGTGCGCAACGATTCCATCGGCGACTACCTCCTCTACCGCCCCTGGCTGCGCGAAATGAGCGCCGTGGTGCGTGGCCGCGGCCAGCGCTTCACACTGGTGGCCAACGCGCTGTGGGCCCCCCTGGCCCGTGCCTGGGACGCCGACCTGTTCGACGAGTTGGTGGTGGTGGACTTCGGCCGCTTCACCAAGGACTTGGCCTACCGGGCCGAAACCGTGGGGGCCCTGGGCGCCGCAGGGTTTGGCGAAGTCGTGTACCCGCTCCACGCCCGCGAAGCGTCGGTGGAGAACTTCATTCGGTTCCTGGGGGCCCCCGTGCGGGTGGCCAGCCAAAGCGGCCAGCAGGGGCCCTGGGTAGAACTCATCAATGCGGGCTACACGCGGCTGCTGCCCAGCACGCTGGCCGTGCTGTTTGAGTACGACCGCAACCGCGAGTTCTTCGAGAACTGGCAGCGCGGGGCCACCGAAACCGACGCGCCGCTGGCCCTGGTGCCCGGCGCTACGGCCGCCGCC
>NZ_MDZA01000190.1 GCF_001816125.1 Hymenobacter coccineus
AGGGGGCGGGCGCCTGGCCTCGGGCGCCCGGGGCCCCAATAAATGCCAAGAACAAAACAACGACGACGGACGCCCAAGGCCGAAAAATGTGCGGGGCGCCGCCTTGGTTCGCGGCGCTTGGTTTCTCGGGGCGTGGTGCCGGGGGTTGCTTCATAGTAGTCCGCGTGCCTTGAATTCCAGGTACTTGTTAATGGTGTTGACGTTCAAATCCTTGGGGGCCGTCAGCAGCGCGTGGATGCCGTAGCGCTGCAATTCGAGCACAATTTGGCGCTTTTCCTGGGCAAATTTCTCGGCGATGGTTTGGTTGTACACGTCCTCGGTGGTTTCGGCTGGGGCCCCCAGGTAGGCGCGCAGCTCGGTGTTCTCGAAGAAAACGACCAGCAGCAAGTGGTCTTGCGCGAGGCGGCGCAGGTACGGCAGCTGGCGCTGCATGCCGTGCAGGGTTTCGAAGTTGGTGAACAGCACCAGCAGGCTGCGCTGCCGCACGCGGGCCCGCACCGTGGCGTAGAGCAGCGCAAAATCCGACTCCAAATACTGCGTTTTCTGGCGGTACAGCACCTCCAGAATCTTCAGCAGGTGGCCGGGCCGGCGGTCAGCCAGCAGAGCCGCCCCGGGCTTGTTGGAAAACGTGATGAGCCCCGCTTTGTCGTGCTTGAGCAGGGCGATGTTGCTGAGCACCAGCGTGGCGTTGATGGCGTAGTCGAGCAGGCTGAGGCCGTCGAAGGGCATGCGCATCACCCGGCCCTTGTCGATGAGGCAGTACACGGGCTGAGCGCGCTCGTCCTGAAAGTGGTTCACCACCAGGGCGTCGGCCGCGCCGGTGCCGGCGCGGCGGGCAGTGGCCTTCCAGTTGAGGGTGCGCGGGTCGTCGCCGGCCACGTAGGGCCGGATTTGCTCGAACTCCTGGCTGTGGCCCACCCGCCGGATGCGCTTCACGCCCACCTCCGTGAGGCGGTTGTGGATGGCCAGCAGCTCGTACTGCCGCATCTGCAAAAACGACGGGTACACCGGCACCACCCGCTGCGCGTCGTAGCGAAACCGGCGGCGCACCAGCCCCAGCGGCGAGGCGGCGTAGATGTTCAGGGCCCCAAATTCGTATTCGCCGCGTTTGGTGGGCCGCAGCTGGTAGCGAATCACCTGCGTTTCGCCCGGCCGGATGGGGGCCCTAAACAGCACGTCGCGCCGCTGAAACTGGTGCGGAATCTCGTCAATTGTTTCCGTCTGGACGGGAAAGCGGTAGCGGTTTTCGAGGTACAGCTCCACGTCGTTGTCCGAGCCGTTGGCCAGCTTGTCGCCCAGCACCCGCCGCCCAAACACCGGGGCCCCCTGGCCCTTGGCCGGCGCGTACAGCAGCGCCGTATCGAGCCCCACTAGGGCCCCCAGCAGCAGTCCCACCACCCGCACCGGCCCCAGCAGCCACGGCAGGAAGAACGCCACCGCGAAGCCCGTGATGAGGGCCACGAGGAGCAGGAAGAAGCGGCGCGTCAGGAAAAAGCTCATCGGTTTTGCAATTGATCCCGCACTTCCATCAGCGCAAAGCCCAGCAAATTGGGGCCCCGCCAACGGTCTGGGTGCTCGGCGTCGGCTGCGTCGGCGGCCAGGCCGATGCCCCAAATCGTATCCACCGGACTGGTTTCCACTAATACCCGGTCGTTGGTTGCCAGTAGAAAGGCTGCCAGGGTTTTATGCTGGCCAAACTTGTGCAAATTGCCCTCCTTCACAATTTCGTACTTGTGCGCTTCCCATAAATCCGGCACGAAGCCGCGGATTTCGCGCCCCAGCTTCTTGGCTTCAGCGGGGCTTTTGGCGGCTAGGATTTTATCTTCAGTGGACGAATCGTTGAATAATCGGGCTTTCTCCGCCATCATCCAGTGCTCGGTGGAACGGTACGTGATGCCCGCCACCGCAAAATCAACTGGCCACCACTGGCTCAGGCAGGATTTGGTAACGGTACCATCTTTGCTGGGCTGGTTACCCCAGAAAAACAGGTATTTCACGCGGTGATTCTGCTCAAGCTGGCCAAGTAGCCAATCGGTTGAATACGTCACAACAAGCTAATTAGCAGTGGAAAAATGTAGAGACGCGACACTTTGCGTCTCGGCCGCTGAATGGTGACTCGTTCTACGGCAACCGGGCAGCGATTGAGACGCGAAGTGTCGCGTCTCTACCCCCAATCTTACCTAGGAACTTCCACCGACTGCACAATCTGCTGCACCACTTCATCCGGCGTGCTGCCTTCCATTTCGCGCTCGGGCGTGAGCAGGATGCGGTGGCGCAGCACGCTGGGGGCCAGGAACTGCACGTCTTCGGGCGTTACGAAGTCGCGGCCGCGCAGGGCGGCCAGGGCCTTGGCGCCGTTGAGCAGGGCCAGCGAGGCGCGGGGCGAGGCCCCCAGGTACAGCGCCTTGTGGGCGCGCGTTTGGCCCACGAGCTTGGCGATGTACTCAAGAATATTTGGCTCGACGCGCTGCTGGCGCACTTGCGCGCGCAGGGCCCCCAGGTCGGCGGCTGAGAGGATGGCTTGCACTGAATCGAGCGAAGCGCCGCCGAAACCGGCGTGGTGGCCCTGCAGAATCTGCACTTCTTCAGCCAGGGTGGGGTAGCCCACGTGCAGCTTGAACAGGAAGCGGTCGAGCTGGGCCTCGGGCAGGCGGTAGGTGCCTTCTTGCTCCACGGGGTTTTGGGTGGCCAGTACCAGAAACGGCTCCTGCATGGCGTAGGTGGTGCCGTCCTGCGTCACGGTGCGCTCCTCCATCACCTCAAAAAGGGCTGATTGCGTCTTGGCCGGGGCCCTATTTATCTCGTCAATCAGCACCACGCTGGCGAAAATGGGGCCCCGCCGAAACTCAAACTCGCCGGTGTTCTGCCGGAAGATGGACGTGCCCAGCACGTCGGCCGGCATCAGGTCGGGTGTAAATTGGATGCGGCTGAACGGTACGGCCAGCGTGCGCGCCAAGAGTTTGGCCATAAGGGTTTTGGCCACGCCCGGCACGCCTTCCAGCAGCACGTGCCCGTCGGCCAGCACGGCCGTGAGCAGCAGCTCCAGCAAATCGGTCTGGCCGACGATGATTTTGCCAATCTCGGCACGCACGGCTGCGGCGCGGGCCGCGAGCTGGGCAAAATCGGTGCGGGGCGCGAAGCCCGCGGCCGCTTCGGTTGCGGGCGTGGGTTCAGCCAAAGGCCCGGATTCGGCCAAAGATGCGGATTCGGCCGCTGGCGTATCATTGCCAGCGGCAAGGTCCAGCGGGGCGGCGTCGGGGGTGCGGTCGGTGGGTTCCATGCGGTAGAAAAGGGGCCCTGGGCGGCGAAAAGGGCGGTAAAAAGCCCGTTTCCAAGCCGTTAAGGCATTATAGCGGAATAGTGCAATTAGGTAAAAAAGGCGTTTCTGGGTTCAGTGCAAAACGCCAAAACTAGCTGGCTTCGCGCCGGAAATCGGTGATGGCCCGGCTGAGCTGGAGTAGTGCCCGGTCGTCGATTTGGGGCGCGGTGCGGGCGAAATTTACGAGCCGCAGCAGCTCGTCGACGCGGGCGCGGGGCAGGCCGGCCTTATGGCTCAGCCGCTCGCGGAAGTCGTTGTCGCCCAGGTCGGGGCTGGTTTCGTTGAAGCGCACCCGCAGGTAATCGAGGAACAGGGCCACCCGCTTTTCGGCAATCAGCGCGTGGTTACGGCCCTGGCGGTAGAGCCCCGCCACGGTGCGCGTGAACAGCAGCGTGGTGTTGGGCAACGGCTTGATAATGGGAATGATGCGCTGGCGGCGGCGCGCCTCCACCAGCACAAACAGTAGGGCCCCCAGCAGCGTGAGGTAGTAGGCCGCGCGCAGGGCGGGGTAGGCCAGCAGCACCCGCAGCAGCGACTGGTCGCCCAGGGGCCCCTGCTTCTGGTACTCGTCCCACCAGGCGGCGCGGGCGGGCAGGTAGGCCAAGGCTCCGGCGGCAAAGCTGGCGGTGCGGGGCCGCAGCAAGTAGTAATTGGTGAAGGCCAGCGGCACCGAGCAGAGGTAGAAATGGCCCGCGCCGTGGTCGAGGCGGATGAGCACGGCGCGGCCCTGGGCATCGGTGGCCAGGGTG
>NZ_MDZA01000191.1 GCF_001816125.1 Hymenobacter coccineus
CCCGACGCCCCCGAAACGCCCGCCCCGGCCGCGCCCGAAGCCGCCGCAGGGCCCCCGGCCGACCCCAAACTTTCCCTCCACGACCAGCGCCTCCAGCAAGTGGCCCAGGCGATGTACGACCTGGGCCCCAAGCGCGTGCTCGACCTGGGCTGCGGCGAAGGCAAGCTGCTGCGCCTGCTCCTGCGCCAGCCCAAAATCGAGTATATCCTCGGCATGGACGTGTCGCACCAGGCGCTGAGCCGCGCCGCGGCCCGCCTCCACCTGGCCGAAATGCCCCCGCGCCAGCGCGCCCGCCTCGACCTCATCCAGGGCTCGCTGCTCTACCGCGACGAGCGCCTCGCCGGCTTCGACGCGGCGGCGCTGGTCGAAGTCATCGAGCACCTCGACGCCAACCGCCTGGGGGCCCTGGAAACCGTGGTGTTCGGCCAGGCCCGCCCGGCGCACGTCTTCGTCACAACGCCCAACGCCGATTACAATCAGCTTTTCGAAAAGCTCAACGCCGGCGAATTCCGCCACGACGACCACCGCTTCGAGTGGTCCCGCGCCGAGTTCGCCGCCTGGGCCACCGCCGTAGCCGAGCGGCACGGCTACCAAGTGCAGTTAGTGGGCATGGGCGAGGAAGCAGAAGGCGTAGGGGCCCCGTCGCAGATGGCGGTGTTTGGGTTAATTAAATGAGAGAGGATCTTTACAATCTCTCCATTTTTTCAATGGCTTTCAGTACTACCTCACGATTTTTTGCCTCTGTGATAAAAGTTGGTAATCGTTCAACCATCGTTGTATGAGTAGTTGTTTGCCTTTCTCGCAGCTTAGCTTTTACGTAGTTTTTTATTTCTCTGAGATGTAGGCGATTGTAAGCCCGTAATATATTACCCTTTACATCTCCTTGTAGTCTCAGTGGTAAACCAAAAACAGGGTCTGCTCCGTCGAGTCCTTTGCCATAAGAGCGGGTATACTCTTCGTTTCTAGCTCGGTAAATTCTAGTGGCACCACAAGCTGCGCATGAAATGGCGAATCCATCCACTTTCTCTTTTGAATGTGGAATTATTTTGTTTATTCCCTTGCCACAATTATCACAATGCGCCCTAACAGATACTTTGTAGAAGATAAGGTCAATAGCTTTCTCCAGATGATTACAGTGGTTACAAGCCAATCTTGCATTCTTGGGCCAGTAAGGGTCATCGGCGCTTATCACTGCTTCGTGCTGGCATTTAGGGCAGTCAACAATAAATTCATTCATGTACGAGTACCTTACGGTAGCTGGTCCTGAATATCTCTCAACTGACTGTTCCATAATTTAACTGCGATTAAAAATCAGATAGAAACTACTCCACACTTAACTTTAAATGCCCGCCTAAACCTTCCCGAATAATTCGCATTAGCGTGGAGAGCCGGATATCCGAAGCGTCGTTTTCAATGCGGGAGATGTATGTTTTCGTCGTACCGCATTTCTCCGCTAGCTGTGCTTGAGTCAGGCCCCTTTCCTTGCGTAACTCTTGCAGCATAGCCCCGAGCTTAAAGGCTTCGAAACCTTCTTCGAATTCCTCACGGGCCGGGGTGCCGGGCTCGCCGTATTGCGCGGTGAGGTGGTCGGCAAAAGAGGTAAGGTGGTTAGCGGGTTGGTTTTTCATCGAAGTATTGCTGTTTAATTTTCTCGGCTAATTCCAGCTCATTTTTCGGCGTTTTCGGCGTCTTTTTTTGGAAGCCATTGACGAGTATAATGAGCTGGCCTTTATCGAAGAAGCTGAAGACGCGGTAGATGTCAGAGCCGACCTCGACCCGAATTTCATACAGGCCTGAGCTGCCGGTGAGGTGCTTGAAGTATTTTTCCGGCACCCGGTCCACAGTGGCCAGCAGCTTTAAGGTCCAGTTGAATTTCTTTTGCACTTCCGGCTTCAACGTAGCGAAGAAATCCAGGTAGAAGCGGCGGTAATAAAAAACGTTGCGAACAAACTCATCGGCCATGCATCAAAGTTAGCTGATTGGCTAACATTATTCAAGCGTAAACAATGCCCCAAGATACCCTTAAGGTCCCCGAACTCGCCCTGGTGCTGCTCATTGGCAGCACGGGGGCGGGCAAGTCCACATTTGCCCGGCGCTTGTTCCAGCCCACCGAAATTGTGTCGTCGGATACCTGCCGGGGCTTGGTGGCCGACGATGAAAACGACCAATCGGCCAGCCAGGACGCCTTTGAGCTGCTGCACTACCTGGTGGCCAAGCGCCTGAAGCGCGGGCTGCTGACCGTGGTGGACGCCACCAACGTGCAGCCCGAGGGCCGCAAGCCCCTGGTGGCCCTGGCCCGGCAGTACCACGTGCTGCCCGTGGCCGTGGTGCTCGACGTGCCCGATGGCGTGGCTCTGGCCCGCAACGCCCAGCGCCCCGAGCGCCGCGGCGTGGGGCCCCACGTGGTGGCCCGGCATCGCCAGGCGCTGCGCCGCAGCCTGCGCACCCTCAAGGAGGAAGGATTTCGGCACATCCACCACCTGCGCGGCGAAGCGGAAATCGACGTTGTGCAAAGCATCACCCGCGAGCGGCTCTACAATAACCGCCGGGAGGAAACGGGGCCCTTCGACCTCATCGGCGACGTGCACGGCTGCTACCACGAGCTGCGCGCGCTGCTGGAGAAGCTGGGCTATGCGCTGCACGACGAGCCCGTGGCCGACGTGCGCGACCTGGGCATCCGGGTGACGCCGCCGGCCGGGCGGCGCGCCATTTTCCTGGGCGACCTCGTGGACCGGGGCCCCGCCTCGCCGCAGGTGCTGCGCCTGGTGATGAGCATGGTGCGCGCCGGCGCCGCCCTGTGCGTGCCCGGCAATCACGACATCAAGCTGCTGCGCCACCTCAACGGCAAAAAGGTGACGGTGAACCACGGCTTAGCCGAAACCCTGGCCCAGCTGGAGGCCGAGCCCGAAGCCTTCAAGGGCGAAGTGCGGCGCTTCCTCGACGGGCTGGTGAGCCACTACGTGCTCGACGGCGGCAGCTTGGTCGTTGCCCACGCCGGCCTGCCCGAGGCCATGCAGGGCCGCGGCTCGGGGGCCGTGCGGGCCTTCGCGCTGTTTGGCGAGAGCACCGGTGAGATTGACGAATTCGGCCTGCCCGTGCGCTACGAGTGGGCCCGCGAGTACCGCGGCCGGGCCCTGGTGGCCTTCGGCCACACGCCCGTGCCCGACGCCGAGTGGCTCAACAACACCATCGACCTCGACACGGGTTGCGTGTTCGGGGGCCGCCTCACGGCCCTGCGCTACCCCGAGCGCGAGCTGGTGGCCGTGCCCGCCGCGCAGGTGTACTCCGAACCCGTGCGCCCATTGAATTATAAGCAGTTAGCTGCCGACACGCAGCATAACAGCCTAATAACTGACAACGATCAACTGACAACTAACAGCGCCCAGCACGAAAACGACGACCTGCTCGACATTAGTGACGTGACGGGCAAGCAGTTCATCGAAACCCGGCTGCTGCGCGGCGTCACCATTCGGGAGGAAAACGCGGTGGCCGCCCTGGAGGTGATGTCGCGCTTCGCCGTGCACCCCAAGTGGCTGCTGTACCTGCCGCCCACCATGTCGCCCACCGAAACCTCGGCCCTGCCCGACCTGCTCGAACACCCCGCCGAAGCCTTCGCCTACTACCAAAAGCAGGGCGTGGAGCGCGTGGTGTGCGAAGAAAAGCACATGGGCAGCCGCGTGGTGGTGGTGCTGGGCCGCGACGAAGCCGCCATCCAGCGCCGCTTGGGGCTGGCGGGCGAGGGCATCGGCAAGTGCTACACCCGCACCGGCCGCAACTTCTTCACCGATGTGGCCCTGGAAACGGCCTTCCTGGCCCGCCTGCGCGACGCCCTGAGCACCGCCGGGTTCTGGGATAAGTTCGACACCGATTGGGTGTGCCTCGACGCCGAGCTGCTGCCGTGGTCGGCCAAGGCCCAGGAGCTGGTGAAAACCCAGTACGCCGCCGTGGCCGCCGCCGCCACCGCCGCCCCTGCTGTTCCCGCCGGGCCTGCTGGCGCTGGCGGGGCTGCTGTGGCTAGGCT
>NZ_MDZA01000192.1 GCF_001816125.1 Hymenobacter coccineus
CCGCGCGCAGCGGCTCGCTGGTGCCCGTGCGCCCCAGGGCAATGCGGGCGGCGGTGAAGGCTTGCAGCCCGGCCCAGGGGTCGGGCGCGGGACTGCCATCAGCGGCGGGCAGGGAGGCGGGGGAATCCGGGTTAGTCATCGCCGTGGTTGATGAACGCGACCAGGCTATCTCTTCCCACCGAAATGGAAATGAGGTCCGCCGCGACGGGTTGCGGGTCGTAGAAATAAGACACATAGTCCGGTTGAACGGACTTGCGGATGCTGGGCCCCATGATGGCCCGGGCCGCGCGCACGGGCATGCCGGGGTGGACCCGGTACGAGTTCTGCCAGTTCCGCCGCCCATTCCAGGCGTCGGGGCCCCAAAACAGGACGTACGTGCCTAGCAGCACCAGCAGCAGGCAAAACCCCAGGCCGTAGGACAGCAGTTTTAGCATGTTGGCTCCAAGTTAGTACCGTTCACGCCGCAACCCAAACTTCTCGAAAAGTACCCGGCTACCGCAGCGGCGCCGGCAGCTGGCCCAGCAGCGGCGCGGCGGCCGCGGCGGGCAGCAGGGCCCCCTGGGCGTCAAAAATGCCCTGCTGTTGCAGCCAGACTTCAAACTCGGGGGCCGGGCGCAGGCCCAGGACGCGGCGCAGGTACAGGGCGTCGTGGAACGAGGTGGACTGGTAGCCGAGCATGATGTCGTCGGCCCCGGGCACGCCCATGATGAAGTTGCAGCCGGCCACGCCCAGCAGCGTGAGCAGCGTGTCCGTGTCGTCCTGGTCGGCCTCGGCGTGGTTGGTGTAGCACACGTCCACGCCCATGGGCAGGCCCAGTAGCTTGGCGCAAAAGTGGTCTTCGAGCGCCGCGCGGATGATTTGCTTGCCGTCGTAGAGGTACTCGGGGCCAATGAAGCCGACCACCGAGTTCACCAGCAGCGGCCGGAAGCGCCGGGCCACGGCGTAGGCCCGGGCCTCGCAGGTTTGCTGGTCCATCCCGTGGTGGGCGCCCGCGGAGAGGGCGCTGCCCTGGCCGGTTTCGAAGTACATCACGTCCTGCCCCACCGTGCCGCGGTTCAAGGAAAGGGTGGCCTCCCAGGCTTCCTGCAACACGCCCAGGTTGAGGCCAAAGCTGGCGTTGGCGGCCTCGGTACCGGCAATGGACTGAAACGTGAGGTCCACCGGGGCCCCCTGCTCGATCAATTGCAAGGCGGTGGTGACGTGGCACAGCACGCAGGTCTGCGTCGGGATGGCGTACTGTTCGCGCACGGCGTCGAGCATGCGCAGCAAGTTGCCTACGGCCTGCGTGTTGTCGGTGGCCGGGTTGATGCCGATGACGGCGTCGCCGCTGCCGTAGCGCAGGCCGTCCACCAGGCTGGCGGCGATGCCGCGCAGATCGTCGGTGGGGTGGTTGGGCTGCAGGCGCGTGGCCAGGCGCGCGCGCAGCCCCAGCGTGTTGCGGAAGCGCGTGACAACCTCCACGCGGCGGGCCACGGCAATGAGCTCCTGGTTGCGCAGCAGCTTGCTCACGGCGGCCACCATTTCCGGCGTCAGGCCCGGGGCCAGCGCGGCCAGGGCCCCCGCGTCGGCCGCGTCCGACACCAGCCAGTCGCGCAGCTGCCCCACCGTGAAGTGGCCCACGGGCGCAAACGCCGCCGCGTCGTGGGTGTCCACAATGAGCCGCGTCACCTCGTCCTGCTCGTAGGGCACCAGCGCCTCGTGCAGGAAGTTGCGCAGCGGCACGTCGGCCAGCGCGTACTGGGCGGCCACGCGCTCCTCGTAGGTGGCGGCGGCCACGCCGGCCAGCGCGTCGCCGGCGCGCAGCGGCGAGGCCCGCGCCAGCAGCGTTTTCAGGTCCTCAAAGACGTAGGTGTGCTGGCGGACGGTGTGGCGGTAGGGCATTGGCGGCGGGGTGAAAAATGGGCGGCAAGAATTCCAACGGGCCCCACGCCGGGGGGCCCCGCACGGCCGCGGCTAGGGCCGGCGCAGCAGGTAGACCAGGGCCCCCTGGTTGCCAATGGCGGTCATTTGCACCACTTCCCAGCCGTCGGCCGCGGTTTCGTCGAGGGCCCGGCCCAGCGTGGCCCGGGCCAAATCGGCCCGCTTCTCCAACATCCGAAAGCTCTGGTTGACCCCGGCGACTTCTGCGCGCCGCAGCGCGACCGCGGCTTGCGAAGTACTCTCAATCAAGGTCGTAGTCGTCGGGCTATGGTTTTCAAACGAAAGGCTCAGCAGGGCATTGGGCGCAAGCCGACGGGTCGAGTCCGTTTCCTGCACCATTTCGCCCGTTTTGCCGCGGAACGCCGGGCTGTAGGCCAGCACCCGGCGGCCCGCCAGCCAGCCGGGGCCCTCGTAGAAGATTTGCAGGTAAGTGGCCTTGGCCGCCCCGGGTGACTGCGCGGAGGAGCAGCCCGCCAAAACGGTGGTGGCCAGCGCCAGGAGGTAGACAAAACGGAACATGGGGCAGCGGGAAAGGTGGAACCGGAAGCCAAGTATAATTGAATCAAAGGATAACACCAGGGCCCGGCACCCGCCCTACGGCCCCCACTTACCGCAGCCGCTTGGCCCCGCCCAGCCCCACAAACGCCGCGAGCAGCACCAGCCCCACGGCCGCGAACACGCCGCTCAGCCGCAGGTTGTAGTACACCAGGGCCCCCAGGCTCAGCAGCGCGAGGGCCAGGGCCAGCAGCGGCACCGCTGGGTAGCCGGGCACGGCGAAGGGGCGCGCCAGCTCGGGCTCGCGGCGGCGCAGGGCGAAGAGGCTGAGCAGGCTCACGACGTACATCACCAGGGCCCCCAGCACGGCCAGCACGATGAGCTGGTCGGTGGTGCCGGTGAGCAGGGCCCCGGCGCCCACCACGGCGCCCGCCCCCAGGGCCCAGTGCGGCGCCTGCCGGCCGTTGAGGCGGGCCAACGCGCCGGGCAAATAGCCGGCCCGCGCCAGGGCAAACACCTGCCGCGAGGAGCCGATGAGCGTGCCGTGGAACGAGGCCACCAACCCAAACAAGCCGATGCTGGCAAAAAACTGGGCCCAGCGGCTGCCGGGGCCCAGCGCCAGGGTTAGGGCCGCGGGCAGCGGGTAGTCGAGGCGGGCCAGCTGGCGCCAGTCGCCCACGCCGCCGGTGAGCACCATCACGCCCAGGGCCAGCGCCACCAGCGTGAATAGGCCGTAGCCGTAGCCCTTCGGGATGGTGCGGCGCGGGTCCTGCACCTCCTCGGCCACCATCGCCACGCCCTCGATGGCCAGGTAAAACCAGATGGCAAACGGCAGCGCCGCCAGCACCCCGCCCGCGCGCAGCGCACCGGGTGGGCCAGGAAATTCGCGGCCGTGAAGTGCGGGGCCACCAGCCCCAGGTACAGCAGCAGCTCGGCCACGGCCAGCCCCGTGGCCACCAGCGAAAACGTGGCCGATTCCTTGATGCCCCGCAGGTTGAGCAGCGTGAACACCACGTAGCAGCCCAGCGCCGTGCCCAGCACCGGCACCGCGGGCGCCAGAAAGTGCACGTAGCTGCCCAGCGCAAACGCAATGGCCGGCGGCGTGAACAAGAACTCGACCAGCGTGGCATAGCCCGCCACCAGGCCCCCCAGGGGCCCAAACGCCCGGTGCGCGTACACAAACGGCCCGCCCGCGCTGGGCAAGGCCGTCGTCAGCTCCGTGAAGCTGAACACGAACGCCACGTAGAGCACCGTGACCAGCCCCGTGGCGACGAGGAAACCCACCGGCCCGGCCACCGCCCAGCCGTAGTTCCAGCCGAAGTACTCGCCCGAGATGACCAGACCTACGGCCAGGGCCCAGAGGTGCAGCGGCGTGAGGGCTTTTTTGAGGCCGGAAGCGGCGGACGGGGCGGGGGTCGGCATGCGGCGCGGCGGAGTTGGCGGCGGGAGGAGGCGGTAAGATAGGGCCCCGGCCCGCGGCCGCCGCCGCCCGGGGCCCTATTTTGCACCCGCGCCCCCAGGCCCCCGTCTCCCATGCCCCTCCTCCCCGACCCCGCCCGCTTTGCCGCCGCCCTCGCCGCCTTCGACGCGGCCAACG
>NZ_MDZA01000193.1 GCF_001816125.1 Hymenobacter coccineus
ACCTGCACCAGTGCTTCCGTGGCCGACCGTCCGACCGCGACCAATTTATCCGCCAAATACCGCTCGTCTCCGCTTGCTGGCTTCCCCCATGCCTCCCCCCGCTTGATGAACTGGTGCTGCACCACCCGGCACGAGACCGAACAGAATTTACCCCCTCGACGCTTCGGCTCGTAGTCCTTCCCGCACTTTTGGCACTGTGCTATCATAGGAGAAAATACAAAATACTCCCCGTTCCGGGGATAGGTTTTCTTTGGCATTTTCCCCGCCGCGCTGTCTCTTCTCTTCTTTCTCCACTGCCTCAAACAGCGCGGCGGGGTCTATGCCTAAAAACCTAAAAACCACTCAGCAGAGGGCGAACCTTCAACGCTGAGTGGTATTAGAGCTGGGCCAGCAGAGGGCGAAACCTGCAACGCTGGCTGGCGCGTCTGGGGGCTGTTCTATTCCTGGCCGGTTGCTCCTCAGCAGAGCCGGTTACGCTTCAAACAGCCCTCAAATCTAAGCTGTTTTTCCCTTTTGTTCATGATTGCACTAGCCACAACCATCAGGCACTATTACAGGGTATCTGTTGCAAGTTCACACCTCTCAAATAGGCCGCCGCCTAGCACAAAACAACTTTTCTTCACCACCCCGTCCACTAAAATCTCGGCTTTAATGACTGCTCCGCTTTTGACCCCGCTCATTGCCACTTCCACGCGTATCCGATCAGCTGCCCCAAACTTTCCGAGGTCGATGGTCTCGTTTACCGTAGCGGAGGTCTCGTTTACCGTAGGGGAGTAAACGCGCGCAATGACTGGGTTCTCCACGGGCGCACTTTTGTAGTTATAGGTGGAGTTGATGATGGCTGTACCACCTATCATATTACTACCGGTAACACGCACGCGCACTGCGTATTCTTTAGGTTTAGGGTCTTCTTGCTTAGCTTGGCTACAAGCGCTCACTAAAGCGAGCAGCATAAACAGCAGCACCAAACGCGAGGGTAGCGAGTAAGTATTCATAATGGCAAGATACAGGTAGACACAGTACTGTAGCAAACTGCTTCCATCGGTCCCAAGATGGCCGGTTCAGGTAAAGGGAGCTTCGTTCGCTTAAACGGTGGTTTTGGGTCACCTTGCTATATCATTTTAGCCGCTCATTGATAAGCGTAATAATTTGCGCAAAGCCCTGATTTACCTGCTGTTTCAGTTCGGTTTGTCCTTGTTCCAATCTAGTTTGCCCTTCTGTCAACTGCTGCGTTTGAGTAAGCAAAAACTCGATGTTATCGCTCTGGGTGGTTAGCGAGTTGGTGACAACTACTGTGAGCTGTCGCACCTGGGCCGACACGCGCTCTACTTTGGCGGCCGTTTCGTCCTGTTTAGCAAGCATTTCGCTAATAACGGGTTCTAGTTGGTCTAGGCGTTGTTCAGGTGTTGGCATGGGTGGTTGGGACATTGGTTTGTTCAAAAAGCTCAAGCTGACTTGGGTGTAAGGGCATGTCCTTATCCTGCTGCACTACATATTCATTTATCATCACCAAACGGTTTCCATTGAAGAATATGGCCGGGTTGATGAAGAATGTGTACGCTTTACTGGTACGAGCAATGAAACCGTTTTTAAGTAGCTCACCTACACCAACATAAATGGATTGTTTACTAGTATAGCCAGTA
Source organism: Hymenobacter coccineus (assembly GCF_001816125.1). Classification (GTDB taxonomy): domain Bacteria; phylum Bacteroidota; class Bacteroidia; order Cytophagales; family Hymenobacteraceae; genus Hymenobacter; species Hymenobacter coccineus. Next base: position 1,644 of record NZ_MDZA01000193.1, read on the forward strand.
AATTTCATGCAATCCTTTGGGTCAAAAAGTACTTGGTCTTTTGATACGTGTAAAGCATCGAGTAAGTATCCAAAAACCTTGATTCCGGCCCCGCTAAGGCAAAAAAGGGCTTGAATTTGACCCTTAAATATCTTTCTAAACTGTTCCTTATCAACGGCCTGCTTTGTGCCGATGAGCATACTATGCTCTTCACCCGTCCCATTATTGACCATTGTGAACTCTTTGGGATTGCCCACTTGCACCACTTTATTTCTAGTGGGTACTATCAGAGCTGCTAGGTAAGGGTTGGTTTCGTGAACTGGAAAGGAAGTCAGCTTTCCAATTTTCTCGGATTTTACTGTGCTCATTGTCTAATCTATGAGCCGTAAAGTTAGACTATTAGTATTGATAAAACAAACGCTTAGTCCAGAAAACATACTCAAAAATTAGACGACTAGTTGTCACCTACTGGACTGCCAGTCCAGTACGTCTGGACTGGCACTTTTTTTAAGTTTTTGAAAATCAGTTTTTTAGGCTGTTTTTTGAGAAATTCCCTTCTTAGTCTTAAAAATGGGGTTAGTGGGTGGTCAAAAAAACGGGCGATAAGATGTTTTTTGGTTAGTCCCCCATACTCATGCCTCCCCTTCCCCGACTTTGCCCTTTGCTCTGTTCCTGGTCGCGCTGCGCGGTGCGCTGCACGGCCTGGTCGTAAGCCTCCTTCATCGGCACCCCGCCCGGCTTCAGTTCGGCCAGCTCGAACCGGCTGCCGGTGGCCGTGTGGCGCAATTCGCCCTGTTTAGTGGCCGCATCCTCCCGGTAAGTGTACCCTGGAAGTTTTTTTAGTTGTTCGGTCAGGTCGCCCGCTTGTCGAATAGGGGCTTTTAGAGCCTGCTGAACGTGTTTTTCGGCTTCGGTCTGCATACTGGAGCGGATTTTCTGCCCGTACTCCAGCACGTTCGCCGGCAACGTCTCGCCTTGGACTGCGAGCACGGCCGCTCGCTTGAATCCCCCCTCGAACGATTCCCGCCGGCCGATTTCCTTCGTTTTTGTGCCCTCTACGCTCGCCAACTGCCGGGCAAGGGTCTTTTCCCGGTCTTTGGCCCCAGCGCTGTCCTGCGCGATGCTAGCGGCCTTGCTGGCCCGCTCGTTGGCCGCGGCGAGCTGCCGGGCCAGCTCCGCGTTCAGCCGCGCCTCCTGTTCGGCCCGCCACTTGCTCAAGTTGACCAGGTCCAGCCCGCTCGGCCCCTCGATGCTCAGGCGCGTGGCCGGCTCCGGCTTCGTCAGCGTGGCCAGCTCGCCCCGGCTTCGCTCCTGGGCACCGTAGACGTGGCGCATGACTTCGTGCTTGGCGCGGCTGTGCTCGACTCCCCGCTCCATCCCGAATGGCTTCATGGCCTCGGCGTACTCGGTTTGCAGGGCGCGTAGGGTCTTGGGGTTGAACACGTCCTTGGCCGACAAACGGCCGTCGGCGGTGAGAGGCACAACCACGGCGTGAAAGTGGGGCGTTAGCTCGTCTTGGTGCAGGGTGCAGCTCACTACGTTTTGCTCCCCGAACTTGTCCTTCAGAAATGCAATATTGGCTTCGGCCCACTTGCTGCCGTGCCAGTCGTGCGCGGTTCCATCGTCCTGGCGCTTGAACGCCTCCGGGCTGGCGGTCAGCAGCACTTCCACCCCGCGCACCGAATCATGCCGGACTTTAGCCCCGGCCTCCTGAATCCGTTCGGTGGCCAACTCCCAATAATTGCGCTCGGCCGTGTTGACGTACTCGTGATTCATCGGCTTGCGCTCGGTATCGGCGTTGGGCGTTTCGCGCTGCCGGTAGTTGTGGGCAGTCTTGGCCGCGCCTGCCTGGGCGGTCTTAATCTTGGCGACTCGGCAAATGGCGTAGGGCATGGGGCGGTGGGGAAAGGGGCTAGATACTGCGTGGGGCCGGCTGCAAGCCCCCCACCGGACGCAGTCCGGTATAGTGGGTTATACCGTTGTTATTCTTGCGCGGTTTTGGACTCATTATTTACGCTTATTACTTACGCTAACGGGCCTTTTTCAGGGTACATTTTGGGCAGAACTTACGCTAATTACTTACGCTAATACCCTTATTTACTGCTCTTGATGCGCTTCATTCGGGCGGCCTGGGCGTTCATTTCCCGCTCCTCGTTGTACTGCACCTTCTCAATGATGGAGTTATTAGCTACCCCGGCCCATCCCTGTACCAACGCCCGCAAACGACTGAACGCCTCAGCTGCCGGCAACCCTTCGACCTGCACCAGTGCTTCCGTGGCCGACCGTCCGACCGCGACCAATTTATCCGCCAAATACCGCTCGTCTCCGCTTGCTGGCTTCCCCCATGCCTCCCCC
>NZ_MDZA01000194.1 GCF_001816125.1 Hymenobacter coccineus
CCCTGCGCCGCCCCGCCTCGCCCCCTGCCCCCGCCTGCTGGCCGAGCGCCAGGTGCTCACGCGCCGCTACGCCGCCGCCCGGGCCCCAGCACAACAGCCTTTTTGGCCTCCGTGATAAGCCTTCGAAAAAAGACTTGCAGGCCGTGGTGGACGCCTTGCAGGGCATCGTGAACAAGGACGAGCAGATTGTGGCCGTGCTCAACCAGACGGCCCAAGCGGCCCAAAATACGGCCGTCACGCTGCAAAACACCAGCCGCGACGACCGCAACCTCACGTCCGACCGCCTGGCCGAAGCCCGCAACCAGCAGCTGAACGTGCAGGAGCGCGAGCGGCGCGCCATGGCCCGCCAGCTCACCCTCGAAGACGACCTCGACGCCGCCCAGCAGGCCCGCCAGTGGCGCGACTGGACCATCCTCGGGCTGGGCCTGGCCTGCGTGGGCTTGCTGGTGTGGGGGCGCCGACGTCGGTAGCGGCTGCCCGAAAAGGCGACCCAAAAACGGTCATACCGAACGCAACCGCGGCCTCTCGCGGGCAACGGTACTCATGATTAGCCAGCGGGCGAGAAGCCGCGGCTGCGCTCGACGTAACACTCCGTTTGGATAGGCGCGAAGTGCACTGGCCATAGTTGCTATTAAGTAATCAACTGAACGGCGGGAGCGCTCCTGCCGCGCTACCCTACCAAAATAGCGGGTGGGTTAGCCGATTGCAGCAGGCGCTCGTCTTCCAAGTGGCGCTGGAGGCCACTCTCGACGCTGGGCAGCAGGGCCCCGTGCGCGCTGCCCAGCACGCTGTAGCGCGGGCGCTGGGCGGCCCAGCCAAAGGCAGCGGCGGGACGCGGCTGCACACACGCCTCGTCGAGGCCGGCCGTGTGCAGGGCCAGGCGGGCCAGCTCGGCCCAAGTGCAGGGGCCCTGGTTGGCCAGGTGCCACCGGCCGCGGGCGCCGTCGAGCAGCAAGTCAAGGGCCGCATTAACCAGGTCGGGCACGTAGGTGGGCGAAATGATTAAGTCGTCGGCCGCGGGGAAGGGCCGGCCGGCGCGGGCGGCGGCCAGCGCGTGGTGCACAAAATTGTGCTCGTCCCAGGCGCTGAAAAAGGCACTGGTGCGCACCACCAGCGCAGTGGGCAGCTGGGCCAGCACGGCCTGCTCGGCCAGCAGCTTGCTGTGGCCGTACACGTTCAGGGGGCGCGCTGAGTCGTCTTCGCGGTACGGGGTGGCTTGCTGGCCGTCGAATACCAAATCGGAAGAAAAAGTGAGCAGCTGCGCGCCGTGAACGGCGCAGGCAGCGGACAGCCGCTGGGGCCCCGCCGTGTTTTCGCGGTAGCAACGGGCGTCGTCGGCCTCGGCTTCGTCGACGCGGACGTAGCCGGCGGCGTTCACCACGGCCCAGGGCCGGTGCTGACGCACGGCGCTTTCCACGGACGCCGCGTCGGCCACGTCCAGCGCGGCGCGGTCGAGGGCCACCGCGTGCAGGCCCCGGATGCGGCACACGCGCCGAAAGGCCTGGCCCAACGTGCCGCGGGCCCCGGTGATGAGGATGGGCTGCTGATTTGACATAAACGCTGATTGATAAGCAAGTTAGGCGGCCTCGGCGGGCCAGTAAAACCGCACGTCGCGCTGCCACCAGCCGGGGCCAGCCAGCACGGGGTGCGCGTAGTGGCCCCGCTGGATGAGGCCCTGCACCATTGGGTACAGCGCCGTGGGGCGGGGCTGCCCGCTGCGCACGTCGAACACGCCGGGCTCGTACGAGGCCCCGTCCTGGGTCAGCAGGTTGTCCCAATCGAAGGCCCCCAGCAGCGACCACACCGTGAGGCCGCGCAGGTCGACGCCGCTGGCACGCAGGCGGTTGGCCACTTCCCAGGTTTGGTGCAGCCAGCGCAGCTGCTCCTCGCGGGTGCAGCCCAGGTGCGACTCGGTGATGGCCAGCGGCCGGCGGTAGCGGTTCCAGGCCTCGCGCAACAAGTTTTCGAGGCCCGCCACGGCCACGCCCGCCACGCGCAAAGCCTCCACGTCGGCGTAGGCCGGGTGGGCAACGCCGCTGATGACGGGCTGGCCGGGGTAGCCCGCTAGGCGCTCGTCGAGGTGCCGCTCGCTGGTCACGTAGTGGTTGATGCCCAGCACGTCGGGTGGCAGCGGGTGGTCAATGAATTCCTGCAATTCGGCTTCGGCAATGCCGTGGCCGCGCAAATAGTCCCACAGCGGGTGGGCCGGCGTGAGAGCCCCGGCTAGCACGTCAAACGTCAGCCAGCGGCGGTGGTTTTCAAATTCGACCTGCGCCGCCAGCGCCGGGGTGCCGTGGGCCTGGCCCAGGTCCTCGGTTTGCACGAGCTGGGCCGCGGGGTTTACTTCCCGGATGGCCAGCATGGCCAAGCGCGTGGCTTGCAGCTCGTTGATGAGGATGCGCACGAATGCGGCATCGCTCCGCCCGTGCGGGTACCAGAGGCCGTAGAGGCCGCTGAAGCGAGCCGTGGTCAGGGGCTCGTTCACAGGGGTGTAGTAGCGCACCCAGGGGTAGCGCGCGGCCACCATGCGGGCATAGCGGGCCAGGCCGGGGGCAAACGTGGGCTGGTCGAGGGCGGTGTAGCGGGGGCCGCTACCGTGGTGCACCAGGCCCACAATGGGCGCGATGCCCAGCGCCTGCAAGCGGGCCAGCCGTTCATCGGGCCACTGCCAGTCGGGGCGGTCGAGGCTCTCGGGGGCTACGGTTTCCCAGAGCACGGGGTAGCGCAGGGTGCGCAGGCCCAGGGCGGCGAAGCGGTCGAGGTCGTCGAGCCGGTCGCGGTGGCCGTTGCGCACGAGCTGGTCAGAATACGCCTCGCCGACGCGCCGGCACGTGCATTCCACCCCACCCCAGATTTCTACGGTTGCTGTATGGTTCATCCGGTTTGCTACAAGTTATGGCTTCGGCACGATGGAATCGGCCGGGCTTTTATTCTGTATACTAACAAGGCAACCCACAGGTTACCAATACAGTATGCCAATATTCTCAACTACTGCTTAAGCCCAGCGGTGGCGCCGGCCTAAGTACCGGCTGCTCAGCGCCGGGGCCCCGCGCGGCGCGGTTACTTGCAAACCGTTACGGCGGGCTCCCAGTCCCGGGCCCCGCAGTGCGGGCACCCCGTGGCGGGGGCCTGCGCCGTGGCCGCCGTTTGCCCGCACTTCAGGCAGGCAAACGTGCCCGGTGCCACGGGCTGTGCCCCTCGGAAGTCTTCGTCCCAGCCCGGCACCAATGACAAGCCGGGGGCGGGCTTGTCGGCTTCGACCAGACTAAATGTGCCGTTGGCTTCCATGTACAGGCGGTGCACCTGGCCCAGGTGCTCCAGGCTTTCGCCCCGCAGCTGGGCAAACAGCCGCTCCTGCGACAGCACCACCTGCTCCATGGTGGGCAGTTGCAGCACCCCGTCGGCCACCACCGTGGTCACGGTGCCTTGCAGCAGGTACTCGGCGGTGGGGTGGCGGGCGGCCCAGTGCGCCACGAGCCGGTGGGCCCCCACCACCACGGCCGCAATGACCAACGGGGCCAGCAGCCCCCGGTCGGCGGAGAGCAAGGGAATGCCGATGCTGACGGCCAGCGAAACCAGCCCCGCCAGTTCGGTACGGCTGACCTGCCCGGCCATGCGCTTGCCCATCAGGCGCAGGCCGGCCAGCAGCACCAAATACATCAGTGCCAAGCGAATGGCCGCTTCCAGCAGAAAGCTCCAGGGCACGTCGCCCATCAGGATGCGCAGGTAATCGGTAATGTGGGGAGGCGGTGGCGGCGGCATTTCGGGCTAACTAATTATGCGGTCTAAATAATAAGCAGTGGGCTATTGCGCCGGCAGCCGTGGGCCTGCCCGCGCACCGCGCGGGCAGGCCCACGGCTGGGCGCTAGGCAAGCACGGCGGGCACCCAGTTTCGGCGCCGCAGCGCAGGCAGTGGGTGCCGGCGTGGTCGGCGGGGCGGGCACGTGGCCGCAGGTG
>NZ_MDZA01000195.1 GCF_001816125.1 Hymenobacter coccineus
CTGCGTGAGGGCCCCCCACCACGGCGCGGGCGCGGTCCTCGCTCAGGGTTTGGTTGTGGGCAGGGGTGCCCGCGTTGTCGGTGTGGCCTTGCACGGCCAGGCGCAGGCCGGGGTTTTGCCCAAGCAGCTTCCGCACCTCGGCCAGCGTGGGCTCGGCGTCGGGCCGCAGGGTGGCCTTATCCGTATCGAAGTTGAGGTATAGGGCCACGTGGCCCTCCGTTGCTAGTTCTTTTTAGCTAAGCGGTGGGCAGGGTGGTGGCCTGCTGGGGCATGGCGGCCCGCTCGGTAATGTTGAGCTGGTAGCGGTCGTCGCCAGGCTTCGCCTGCACCCACACTTCCTTGTCCTTCTGCCGAATGACGTACGTATCCACGTCTTCGCCCGCGTTGAGCCCGCCCAAGTGCTTGTGGTATTCGTCGCTGCTCACTTTGTCCACGGCTTCCCGGGGCAGCTCGCCCGACGATACCTGCACGCCGCCGAGGCCCTTCACCAGGTCGCCGTAGTTGCGCTGCACCATCAGCTCCGATGTGCGCTTTTTGTCGTCAATCACCCGTTACAGGCGGCGCAGCACGCGGCCTTCCACGGGCACCAGAGCCTTGCCGTCGTACACGTAGCTGCGGTCAAAATCAAACGCCGTGCTGTCGGAGTCGTAACCGATTTTGTAGCCCGGCAGCTTGCTCAGGTAGGGAAAGCCGCCCAGGTTGGCCGTCGAGATTGGGACGGTGTTGATGTCGAACGTAGCTGCTGGTGGGGGCGGTGGGGGCGGTTGCCGCCGGGGCCGGGGCGGTGGTGGATGGCGCGTCGGCGGGGACCGTGGTCGCGGTGTCCTCGGCTTTCTTGGCCCCGCAAGCGGTGAGCAAGCCCAGTAGTCCGGCCAGCGCGAATTGGGAAAGGGAGGTAGGTTTCATGAAAGAAAGTCAGGGGTGAAAAGAATAACGCGTGAGCAATCGGCCGCCCCAGGAGTGGCCACTGGGCATCGAATCAATAAAATATATATTCAATTACATTAATATTTACGTTTCCTTGCTCAAGCCCGGTAATTGGCCCACCAGGGCCCTGCGCTGACCCGGGGCCCCCACCAAAAAAGCCCGGCAAATGCCGGGCTTCTATCAGATAAATTAGAACCCCGGGGGCCCCTAAAAGCTCTGCACGATGCTGTTGTGCAGCGTGCGCGGGCTCCAGTAGCCGCTGGCGATGATGCGGCGGATGGTGAAAAGCGGGTCCTGCTGGTCGCGCTTTTCGGCCAACGAAAAAGCCGCCACAAAGCCGCGCTGCTTCAGCTCGGGAAAGGCCTGAGGGTTCCAGAGGCCGAAGGGGTAGGCGAAGTAGTTGATTTTCTTGCCCGTAATTTCCTCCAGCGTTTTAGTGGGCTTGTCGATTTGCGTCACCCAGTCCTGGCCCTGGTATTTTTTCACGTTGTGGTGGTCCCAGGTGTGCGAGCCGATGACGTTGCCCTCGTCGGCGAGCTGCTTCACCTGCGCCTTGCTCATGTAGTGGGGGCGGCCCAGGCTCACGGTCATCACGAAGTACATGGCCTTGAAGTTGTACTGCGCCAGCGTGGGCCGGGCGATGGTGAACTGGTCCAAATCGGTGTCGTCGAACGTGAGCATAATCGGCTTGGCCGGCAGCCGGGCCCCGGTGGTGAGGTAGGCATAGAGCTGGTCGGGCGAGATGGTGTGGTAGCCCGAGTCGGCCAGCATCTTGATCTGGGCCTTGAAGGCGGCCACCGGAACGATGTAGTCCTTAGCGCCTTTCGAGTCGCGGCCGGTCCAGTCCCGAATCTGGTGGTAGCACAGAATGGGCACCTGAGGCCGGGCGTAGATGGCGGCCGCGTCGGCGGCCTTGGCGGCCGGAATGGTACCGGGCGCGGGGGCCGGGGCAGCGTTGGCCTCGTCGGTGGCAGTGGCGGCCGCGCCGACGTGGGGGCGTCGGCGGGGTCTTCGCCCGCGGCGGTGGTGGCGGCAATGGTGGCCGACTTCGCGGCCACGTTGGCCTCGCCGGTGGTGGCGGTTTTCGAATCGCAGGCCGAGGCCAGGGCCAGGGTAGCCAGCAGAAAGTAAACGGAAGAACGCAAGGAAAGGAGGTGTTGGGCGTGAAAGACGTGTAATTTTGCCCGCAAAGCTACTTCATTTACCCCCTCCATGGATATTTTGCACGGCACCGGCGTGGCGCTGGTTACGCCCTTTGCCGCGGACTTTTCAATCGACTACGCCGCCTGGTACCGCCTGCTCGACCACTGCCTCGAGGGCGGCGTGGAATACCTCGTCATCAACGGCACCACCGGCGAGTCGCCCACCGTGACGGCCCCCGAGCGGGCCGAGCTGCTGCGCACGGCCAAGGTGCACGTGGCGGGCCGCCTGCCGATTATGTACGGCATCGGGGGTAACGACACGGCCGCCGCCGTCGAGCAGTTCCGCACCGTCGATTTGCACGGCGTGTTTGCCGTGCTCTCGGCCAGCCCCGCCTACAACAAGCCCAGCCAGGCCGGCCTGGTGGCCCACTACCAGCACCTGGCCGACGCCAGCCCCGTGCCGCTGGTGCTCTACAACGTGCCCGGCCGCACGGCTTCCAACATCAACGCCGAAACCACCCTGCGCCTGGCCCGCCACCCCAACATCGTGGGCATCAAAGAGGCCAGCGGCAATTTGGAGCAGTGCCTTGCCATTGGGGCCCTCAAGCCGGCCGGCTTTGCCCTGCTCAGCGGCGACGACATGATGACGCCTGCGCTCATCGCCGGGGCCGGGGCCGTGGGGGCTATTTCGGTGCTGGCCAACGCCTGGCCGCGCCGCTTCTCCGACATGACCCGCGCCGCCCTGGCCAGCGACTTTGCCCTGGCCCGCCGCCTGCTTTTCCAACTGCTGCCCCTCAACCCGCTGATGTACGAGGAGAGCAACCCCGTGGGCGTGAAGGCCGCCCTGGCCGCCCTGGGCGTGTGCGAGCCCACCGTGCGCCTGCCCCTGGTAGAAGCCACCCCCGGCCTGCAAGACCGCATCCAGAAGCTACTTTGAAGGCAGTGAGCAATTAACAGTTATCAGTGAGCAGTTAACAGTGAGCAGTTAATAGTGAGTGGGCCAGGCCGTTATGCAGCGCGCAGCGAAGCATCTTTTTAGCGCCAGTAATTCTGATTAGTGACGTTAAAAAGATGCTTCGTTGCGCGCTGCATGACGTTCCACCGGTAATTTCTTATTGGCAGCTGATAATTATCAACTGTTCACTGACAACTGTTAACTGAAACCAATGACCCTGCTGGTCCTCGAAAACGCCACCGTGCGCCACCTCGGCCGGCCGCTGCTCACCGGCCTCAACCTGGCCCTGGAGGCCGGCCAGCACTGGGCGCTGGTGGGCCCCAGCGGCGCCGGCAAAAGTGCCTTGCTGGCCACGCTGGCGGGCACCCTCACGGCCAATCCCGGGCGGCTGGTGCCCACCGGTCTGGCCGCGCTGGCGGCCGCCCGCCGCCCTGCCGACCCGCTCTATAATTGGACGCGGCTGTGGCGCGCGTGGGGGCCCGGGCCGATCTGCGCACCCGCGCCAACACCACCGAGTTCTACTACCAGCAGCGCTACAACGCCGCCGATGCCGACGCTACGCTCACCGTGGCCGAGCACCTGGCCGCCGCTGCCCAGGCCGCCGGCCCGGGGCCTTGGACGGTGGCCCGCGCCGCCGAAACCCTGCGCCTGGGGCCCCTGCTGGGCCGCTCGCTGCTCCAGCTCTCCAACGGCGAAACCAAGCGCCTGCTGCTGGCGGCGGCCCTGCTGAAAAACCCTGCCCTGCTGCTGCTCGACCGCCCGCTGGCTGGCCTCGACGCCGCCTCCCGGGCCGGGTTCGATGCGCTGCTGACGGAAATTGCCGCCGCGGGCGTGACGCTGGTGGTGGCCCACGGGCCCCACCGAAA
>NZ_MDZA01000196.1 GCF_001816125.1 Hymenobacter coccineus
GCAGCGCTGGCCGCCGTCGTCGGCCTTTTCAACGCCAGTGCCCACGCCTACCCCAGCGCCCGGCCGCACGCCGCACCCGGCAGCTACGCGCCGCGCTAGCCGGCCCCGCCACCATCCCGACCCATCAACCGGGGGCCGCCCTCAGCGCGCCGGCCCCGCATCCCCTGCGCCCATGCCCCGCACCGCTACTACTTATCAGCCCCATTTGCTCGACCCGCACAGCGCCGAGCCTCAGCCTATCAACCCCGCCAACGGCAAGGGCTTCAAGCTGGCCGAGCTGTACGCCCTGCTCGACTGCCGCACCGTCGACGTGGTGCGCCTCACCAACGAACTGATTCTCATCATCGACGACGAAGGCAAATTCCGCGAACCGGCTTACCTCAACCTGCTGGCGACCTACCTCTGGCACCAGCACCAGCCCGAAGCCCGGGGCGTCGACGCCATCGTGGGCCGCGCCATCCTCTGCCACGACCAGCAATTCCGCTAGCCACCCAGGGGCCGGCTATTTGACACCGGCCCCGCATACCAATCCCGCCCCATGAAAGCCCCGATTTTCCGCGCTTACATCCGCCGCTGGCCCGCCGGAGGCTACGTCTGGCAGGCCCGCCAGCCATTCAGCGCCACCACGGCCAACAACGACAGCCCGACCCGCGCCGGAGCCATCCGCGACATCATCCGCGACTGCCGCCACTTCCAGGATATACACGAGAACCCCGACCCGCGCCGGGCCTAAGCACTAACGGCGTAGGGGCCGGCCGATAATTGGCCCCGCTTTTTTACTTCCCTATACCTGCCCCCATGGCAACCCCCACCACAACCGCCGCCGGTGCCGCAGCAGCAGCCCCCGCCGCCCTCCCGACCACCCCAAAGCCCACCCGCGCCTACCTCAGCGTTTCGGTGGACGAGAATAGCGGCGAGGTCACCGAAACCAGCCGCTTCAAGTACCTGCCCGGCCACCCGCGCCAGGTTCGCTTCGACGCGAAGGCGGGTGTTTTCAACCTCGGCGGCCAGACCGTCCTCGGCAAGTCGCTGCGCTTTATCCCGCTGGCCTGGCACATTTTCCAGGACAACATCCTGAACATGGGCCGCAAGACGTGGGCCGAACTCTACTTTGTCGACGACAAGGGGGCCGTGTGCGCCGTGCTGTTCCACGGCTATTCGGTCGAAAACCTGTACCGCCTCATCGAGCCGCTGTTCTACGACGACCTGACCCTGGCCGACGTGGTGGTGACCGCCACCGCCCAGAAGAAGCAGACCGAGAAGGAGGGCAAAACGGCCACTTACTACATCGCCGAATTCAGCTACACCGCCGCCGACCCGGCCGAGGTGCAGGCCCGCCAGGAGTTCGCCCAAGACTTCGCCATCTGGCGCGAAGAAACCCACACCGGCGAGGCCGACACCAAGTTGGTGCACGGCTACCGGGTGCCCGCGCCCGCCGAGCAGCCCGCGCAGCTCGAAGCCGCCGACGCCGCGCCGGCCGCCGAGTAGCCACCGGGCGGGGCCGGCACCGCTAGCCCCGCTCGAATCGGTGGAACCCTTCGACAACCCCGCTGGGCCACTGCTCACGCCCGCCTCCCTTCCTCACCGCCTGCTAGCCACTCCCATGCTGCAACTCCCTGAACTCCGCCAGGAGCAGACCCCCAACTCGCCCGAAGAAGCCGCCCGCCTGACGGAGCTGGCCCAGTTCCTCGCCCTTACCGCCCCGCTGCCCGATGTGCGCGACCTCGCGCCCGCCGTGCGTCGGCTTTTCCCCGAACCGGCCTACCTGGTCGGCTGCGGCGGCTCCCACATCTGGCTGCACCGGGCCGCAGAATCCGCCCGCCTAGCCTGCATCATCGACCGCCATCAGTAGCCCCGGCTACCCATTGCTCATTGTTCACTGCTAACTGCTAATTGTTAAATGTTCACCGACCACCGCCACCACCCCGGCCTAACGCAGGAAGCCCACCGCGCCCTGCCCCTCGTATCCAACACCGACCTGACCGCGGCCAAAAACCGCGCCCTCGGCATCACCCGTCGGCCCAACCCGAACGCCCTGGCCTTCGGCAGCCACTTCCACACCGCCGTGCTGGAGCCCGGCCAGTACCAGCGCACCACCCAGCGCATCCCGTGGGCTCAGATTGAGGACCTGGCGGCGGCCGTGCGCCGCCAACGCTTCTGCCGCGACCTCCTGTACCGGGGCCATGCCGAGCAGACCCACACCGCCACCCACGAGGCCACCGGCCTCACGGTAAAGGTGCGCCCCGACCTGATGATAACCAGCCCCAAAACCGGCCGCGTGGTGCTCGTGGACTTCAAAACCACCAGCTGCCCCGACTACGCCAGTTTCTGTGCCACCATCGAGAAATACGACTACGACCGGCAGGCCGCCCTCTACGTCGACCTGCTGGGCGCGGCCCGCTTCATCATTATCGGCGTGCAAAAGAAAGCTCCGTTCGAAGTGTGGCAGTTTGAAGTAGCGGAGGCCCCTGGCCTCATCGAGCAGGGCCGAAAGAAATACGAGCGGCTGCTAAAGGCCATTTTGCAACAGCAAGGCCACCCCATTACGCAAGCCACGCCGTGCTCGCCTATGCAAGCCCAGCCCCATGCGTTTAGCCGGGTGTAGAAATGGCTGCGAACTGCGGCTTTCGCACTAACGCTTAGCTATTTCGCTATTCGAGAATTGTGTAAGCCCCTCGCCGTAGTGAAACATCCGGCTGAAAGTTTTCTTGCCCTTAACGAACCACGCCTTGTAAATAAGGGCGCCCCTGAAGTACACATACACCTCTTTGTAGATGCCGTTTTCGAATGTTTTGTTTCTAAAGAGGTTCATGTTGTGCTAGGCAAGAAGTGTTCACAGTGTTTGCGCACCATTGATTCGACAGTTGGCTGGCAGGTAAATGCATGAGTACCATAGTATCTGTTTTTGCAGAAAATAACCACAAAGAACCGCACGGGCCGCGTACCGACTGTCAAGGTCCAAAATAAAGCTAGCAAGGGTATTTATAACTCGTCATCTACACGCGTGCGACTTAAATTCTATTACCAGCACTTTGAGTTGCTCGAAGTAAAGCGTCACTTTCAACGTCCGGTCTTAAAAAAAGCCGCTCACGGGCCTCTTCGTTGTTTGCGACTGGTACAATTTCAAGCGGCAGGTTATAAATATCCGGCTTGAAGCTGAATTGAGTGCATGTTTTAAGGAAGAAAGTGCAGGTGCTTTCAGTCGGAGCGGACCAACCTGATTGCCCCATATAGCCTCTATTAGCAAATATCTCCCCCATCCTATACCTTGCGCCAGTATTCACTTTACTATATTAAAAAATATGGACAAACCTAATATTTTCCAAATAGCTACCAAGGAATTAAGTCAAGACGCTTTCCTCACCTGGATGCTAAAATGGGCTGCCCCAGGACAGCGCGAAAACGATCCTAAACTGTACGAATGCGCCCGGCAATTCGTCATTATGTTGCTAAAAGAGTCACCCGACTTCCAGATAACCAGCTTGGATGCGGGCCGGCAGTGGAACAACGTCGATGTTTGGGCAGAAATCAACGATGACACCCTACTTATCATTGAGGACAAGAAATATGCTACTGAGCATGGCAACCAGCTGGATACCTACCGCGAGATGGCCCAGGAGTGGTGCTTGCACCCCGACCGAAATAAGACTTGGAAACTCGTATGTGTTTACCTAAAAACGGGCAACGAGGCCGCTAAAGACCTAGCGGAAATCAAAAAGAAGCATTACGACACGATAGGCCGGGCTGATTTGGTTAAACTATTCAAGCGGCATACCGATGTCTGAGATGGTCGGGTAAAAATGGACACGGAGAAAGTAACTTTCCCCTGTCATGGAAGCAGATAAACCAGCTGGCAAACGGCCGAGAACTAAGTATGACGC
>NZ_MDZA01000197.1 GCF_001816125.1 Hymenobacter coccineus
CCCCACTTTTTGGGGGCCCGGGGGCTTCGGCGGGGTTGCGGCCCCTCGGCCCTGCCTTCGCCTTGCCCTTGCGCGCCGCGGGGGCCCTCGCTGGCCACTGCACCGCGGCTTTCGTCTTTGCCGCTGCCTTTGTTGCTGCCTTTATTGCCGCTGCCGGCCAGGTTCACTTCCAAGGTGCGGGTGGGGTCGGCGTAGATTTTGAAGCTGCTGACTTTGGCCTTGGGCTTGGCGGCCTGCACAGCAGCGGTGAGCTGGGCCAGCGATAGGCGGGGGCCCCCGGCCGCCACGTAGTAGCGCGCGGGGTGCCAGAGGTGCTCCAGCTCCTGCTCAAATACCAGCACGGAGCCCGTGAGGCACACCATTACCAGGAAAAGACCCGAAGCTAGCCCGAGGTACAAGTGAATGCGGCGGAAGAATACTTTCATGGAGGACGAGTTCTCAGCAGATAATATAGCTTGTAATCAGCGCTGTAGCGCGGACTTTGCAGTCCGCGGCTTTCGCTTCGTCCTGCCGATTAATCGTTGGGCGACCGTTCAGAGCCGCGGACTACAAAGTCCGCGCTACAGCCCGTAATCAAGCAAGCGCCGCCCACATTCGTCGCCCTAGAAGTGGTAGCCCACCGTGGCCAGGAACTGGCGGGGCGGGATGGGGTTGATGCTGTAGCGGTCGTGCACCAGGTAATTCAGCTCGTTGGTGACGTTGGAAAGCTTAGCCAGGATGGAGAAGTGCTGGTAGGCGTAGCCGGCCGAGAGGTCCAGCGTGGTGAAGCCGGGCAGGGCGATGGTGCGGTTGAAGCCGCCGTCCTGGCCCACGGTGTTGTTGTTACCGCCCAGGCGTTGGCCGGTGTAGAAAGCTGAGGCCCCGATTTTTAGGCCGCGCAGGCCGGGCCGGTCGAAGGTATAGAAAATGGCGGCGTTGGCGGTGTTAGCGGGGTTGTTGGTCAGGCGCTCGCCGTTGACGGGGCTGCCCTTGGCGGTGCCCGCGTTGGTGTAGCGCATGAAATTATGGGCGTAGCCCGCGTTGAAGTAGAAGTTTTGCGAGAAGCTGCCGCTCACGTCAAGGTCCACGCCGTCGCTGGTGGTTTCGCCGCTCAGCTCCTTGAGATTGGTGTTGCCGTTGGGCTGGCCGTACTGGTCCAGCGGCGCAATTTGGGCAAAATTGTTGTTGCGGTAGCGGTACACGCTCAGGTTGGCAAACAGGCGGCTGCCCAGCAGCTCGCTCTTCACGCCGGCCTCGTACTGGTTCACCAGCGAGGGCGACAGGTTTTGCAGGTAAACATCCGTTCCCGTGTTGACGATGAAGTTGTTGGCGTAGCTACCGTAGACCGACAGCAGGGGCAGCGGCTGGTAAATCAGCGCCGCTTTGGGCGAAAAGGCCTTGTCAACCTTATTGGCCGCCGGGCCGCCGCGCTCCCGCTGCTTGTCCTGGTTGAAGATGCTGGTTTGCTGCGTGTTCTGGTACGAGTAGCGCACGCCGGCCAGCACCTTGAACCGGGGCGTGAGCGTGATTAAATCCTGCACATAGGTCCCGAAGCGGTACGAAGGCGAGGTGGTGCGCGCCGTGTCCAGCACGGCCGGCACGTCGGTGCGCTCCGTGTATTTCGCGCGGTCCAGGATGTTGATAACATCGTAGGCAGTGCCGACTTTTCCGTTGGCACCCTGGTACTTGAAGGCCGCGCTGGTGGTGCTGATGCGCAGCGCGTCGCCGCCCACCAGCAGTTGGTGGCGCAGGGGCCCGGTGGCGAACTTGCCGTTCAGGTTCAGCTGGCCGTTGTAGTCACGCTCACTGGTGCCCACGGCGCTCAGGCTGCGGGTGTAGTCGCCGTTGGCGGCAATGGCGTTGTTGGGCACCGCCGCCCCGAAGCCGCGCACGCGGGTATCCTGCACCCCCGCAATGGCGCTCAGCCGCCACTGCTCCGAAAAGCGGTGCGTGAGCACCGCCGAGCCGCTGGCCTGGTCGGTCACGTTGTAGGCCCAATTCATGTTGATGAAGCGCGCGCGCGGCGTGGTGGGCAGGAATTGTGGCTCCGCGTTCAGGTTGACGACGCCCACCCCCGCGTCGGGCGTAATGTTGGAGCGCAGGTAGTCGCCCTGCACCAGCAGCTCGGTTTTGTCGCTGAATTTGTACAGCAGCGAGGGGTTCACGTAGAAGCGCTTCTGCGTGACCACGTCGCGGTAGCTCTGGGCGTTTTCGTAGGTACCCACCACCCGGAAGGCCAGCTTTTTGGTGAGTGGCCCGTACACGTCCACAATCGGCTTATAAAAGCCGTAGCTGCCGGCGCGCATCTCCACCGAGCCGCCCCACACGTAGCGCGGCTTTTTGGTTACCATGTTGATGATGAGGCCACCCGACACGTTGCCGTAGAGCAGCGCCGCCGCGCCCTTCAGCACCTCCACCGACTCCAACGTACTGGCGTCGGGGAAGCCCTGGGTGTTGGAAATCAGCCCGTTTTTGAAAATGCTGCCGCCCGCCCCGCCCACGCCGATGCTGTAGCCGCGCGCCGAAAACGTTTCGGCCACCCCGCCGCGCTGCTGCGTGAGCGACACGCCGCTCACGTTCTTGAGCACGTCGCCGAGGCGGTTCACCTGCTGGTCGGCAATGACGGTGCTCGTCACCACCCCGATGCTCTGGGGCAAATCGAGCGGCGCGATGTCGGACTTGCTGGCCGAGGCCGGGCGGTTGACGACACGGGCGCCGGTCACGATTATTTCCTGGAGCTGCGCCGCGTTTTCCGTCAGCGCAAAGTCGGCCCGGGTGGTTTGGCCAGCCTCCACCGTCACGGTTTGCTGCTGCGGCTGCAGGCCCACGCACGAAACTTGCAGCACCTGGGGCCCCGGCGCGACGCCCGTTAGCTGAAACGAGCCGTCCTCGGCCGTGTTGGCGCCCTTGCCCGACTTGGGGATGCCCACGCTCACGAAGGCCGCCGGCTGGCCGTCGCGGGTGCGGATGATGCCCTTGATGGTACCCGGCCGCTGGCGCATGGGGCCGGTTAGGGCCCCGGCCGGGGCCTGGGCTTGCGCCAGGGCCGGCAGGAAGGAAGTAGCGGCTACCGTCAGGAGTAGAAGTTGGCGCATCAGCTTATTTAGAATGATTCGAAACTTTGACAAAACTAGGCCACTGTTTAGATACATTCCAAATAATATTTAGCGATGTTGCCAAACGGGGTGGTCCGGCGAATTGCCCGAAGGGCTTCGTCGGGCCACTCTCACTAAAAAACAGGGCCCCAGAACCTATTAAAAGTGGCCCGACAACGGAAAAAGTCGCCGGACTCATACCGCCTACCCACCCACGATGGCTTCGCGCCACGCGCCCCTACTGCTTCAAAAGCAGCTCTTATACCCCCTACGTGCATAGGTAAGCCAGAAAAGGCTTGTCATGGTGAGCGCAGCCGAAGCATCTCCACCGCGCAAGTAGTCCCGGCGATTGGGGTCAGTTGTGCGGTGGGGATGCTTCGGCTGTGCTCACCATGACGGCCTCTTTTCGTTCACTCGTCGCCCCTAATACATTCCTGTTCGGGCCCCTAAACTGCGCTACACCACTACCTCCCGGTACAGGGCCCAGAAGGCCGCGCCCACGGCAGCGGGGCTGCACCGGGCCTCGGCGTCGGCACGCAGGCGGGGCCCATCGAACTGCCCGGGGTGGGCCAGCACTTCGGCCAGGGCCCCGGCCAGGGCGGTCTCGTCGTCGGGCGCTACCAGCAGGCCGAAGGCGCCTTCGGGCTACACCACTACCTCCCGGTACAGGGCCCAGAAGGCCGCGCCCACGGCAGCGGGGCTGCACCGGGCCTCGGCGTCGGCACGCAGGCGGGGCCCATCGA
>NZ_MDZA01000198.1 GCF_001816125.1 Hymenobacter coccineus
GCCAGGGCCCCGGTGCCGAGCAATTCAAGCAGGGCCGCAAACGGCGCCGCCCCAGTACACGCCGTCGCCCAGGGCGGCGGCCCCGGGCACGGCGGGGCAGCGGTGCAGGTAGTGCAGCGTGTCGGGCTCCACGGGGCCCCCGGCAAAAAGCGGTAGCGCGGCGGCGGGCGAAGCCGAGTCCAACGGCAGCGTCAGCACGTCGCTGAGCAGCAGCTCGGTGGGGCGGTTGAGCACGAGCCCGAAGGTACCGTCATCGGGCGCGTCGCGGCAGACAAGCACCACGCTGCGCTCGAAGTTGGGGTCGCCCAGGAAGGGCTGCGAGATGAGGAGCGTGCCGGGGGTCATGTCGTTTAACAATTAACAGTCATCAGTTAACAAGGCGCTGGGGGTGGGATACCCGCTGGCGCTGGGGGCCCCAGCGCCAGGGCCCCGGCCGGCCATTGTACCTTGCGCCCACTTTTACGGCTTGGCCGGCCAGACAACCGACCAGCTGACCGGGCTAAGCGCCAACCGCCGGCGGGGCGGCCGGGTTCCGCCGCGGCAGGGCCCCGCGGGGCCCCGCGTCAGCAGCAGGTGCCCCCGGGCCCCGGCGCTTTGTTATTTTATTATAACAATACCCCGGCGCTTTGTTCAACGATAGTTGTTAATTATTAACTGACATGACCGACCAAGAGCTTGCCGACCTGCGCCAATCGTACACCCAGCGCACCCTGGCCGAGGCCGACGCGCAGCCCGACGCCATGCGCCAGTTCCGCACCTGGCTCGACGAGGCCGTGGCTGCCCGCCTCGACGAGCCCAGCGCCCTCACCCTGAGTACCGTGGACGCGGCCACCGGCCAGCCCAGCGCCCGCGTGGTGCTGCTCAAGGGCCTGCCCGACGACGCCGGCTTTTTGTTTTACACCAACTACGACTCGCGCAAGGGCCGCGAGCTGGCCGGCCAGCCACTGGCCGCCATCAGCTTTTTCTGGCCCGGCCTCGAGCGCCAGGTGCGCGTGGAGGGCCGGGTGGAAAAAGCGCCGGAAGCCATGTCGACCGCCTACTTCCAGAGCCGCCCGCGCAGCAGCCAGCTTGGGGCCTGGGCCTCGCCCCAGAGCCAGGTCATCGGCAGCCGCGAGGCCCTGGAGGCCCGCGAGCAGGCCGTGGAGGCCGATTTCGCCGGCCAGGACCCACTGCCGCGCCCGTCGCACTGGGGCGGCTACATCCTGCGGCCGCACCGCCTCGAATTCTGGCAGGGCCGCCCCAGCCGCCTGCACGACCGCCTGGAGTACAACCTGGTGGACGGGGCCTGGACCATCGCGCGCCTGGCCCCCTGAGGTCATTTAACAAGTAACATTTATCATTTAACAGGCACTTGCCAAGCAGCGGGGCTTGGGACAAGCAGCGGCCTGGGGCCCCAGCTCAGGTTTAATTACCCGGTTTTGCTTGCCGCTGCCGGGGCCCCGGCAGCGGCATTGGGGCCCCGGCAGTCGCCAAATGATGAATATTGCGTGTTAAATGATAAATGTTACTTGTTAAATGAAATAGATTTGGCTGAAATCCAACCCTTGCGCGGCTGGCGCTACGCCCCGGCCCTCGGCGCCGACATCGACGCTTACGTATCGCCGCTGTTCGACGTGGTATCGCCCCGGCAGCGGGCGGCGCTCTACCGCAACCCACTCAACTCCATTCACTTGGCCGTGCCGCAGGGCGACGATCCGGCCGGCGCGGCCCTGGCCACGCTGCGGCGCTGGGAGGCCGAGGGCGTGCTCCGGCAGGACGCGCTGCCCGGCATTTATGCCTATTACCAGTACTTTCGGCTGCCGGGCAGCGCCCGCGAATACTGCCGCAAGGGTTTCATGTGCCACATCCGGGCCTACGACTGGGCCGAGGGCGTGGTGCTGCGCCACGAAAACACGCTGCCCGCCAGCGTGCACGACCGCGCCGCGCTGCTGGCCCGCACCGAGTTCCAGACCAGCGCCACCCACGGGCTCTACCGCGACGACGCCTTCGAGCTGGAAACCTACCTCGACGAGGCCATGCAGTCGCCCCTCTACCAGACCGAGGACGACTACCAGGGGGCCCGCGACGTGCTGGCCGTGGTGCAGGACGCGGCCGTGATTCGGCGCTTCCAGGCCGTGCTGGCCGGGCGCGAAGTGATTCTGGCCGACGGCCACCACCGCTACGAAGGCGCGCTGGCCCACCGCCACGCCCGCCAGGCCCAGGCCGGGCCCGCCGCCACCGGCCGCGAGCCCTGGAACTACCACCTCATGTACCTCACCAACGCGGCCAGCGACGACTTGCGCATCCTGCCCACCCACCGCCTGCTGCTGGACTTGCCCGGGGGCCCCGGCGGCCGCGCCCTGAGCGACGCCGAGTTTCTGGCCCGCCTGGGGCCCTACTTCACGGTGCTGCCGCTGGAAGAAGCCACCAACTTACCCGAGCTGATTGCCGGCAAGCGCTGGGCCTTCGGGCTGTACTTGGGCGGGCTGGCTTATAAAATCCGGCTCCGGCCGGAAGCCCACGCGCTGCTCGACTGGGACACGACGGCCGAGGTGAAGGACCTGGACCTGACGGTGCTGCACTATTTTGTACTGGAACGCGCCCTGGGCCTGCGGGGCCCCGATGCGCAGCGCGCCTGGCCAGGCGTGGCCTACGTGCGCAGCTTCGCCGAGTGCCTCCAGCGGGTGGACCGCGGCGAGGCCCGCGCCGCCCTGATTGTGAACGAGGTGAGCATGGCCGAGGTGGAGGCCGTGTGCCACTCCGGGGCCGTGATGCCGGCCAAGTCCACCTTCTTCTACCCCAAAACCCTGGCCGGCTTCCTCTTCAGCAGCATCGCCGACGAGGAGGCCGGCAACGGGTTCGACCAGTACTTCCAGGGCCCCGCAGCTAGCGCGGGGCTGTTGTAGGCCCGCCCGCCGGTATGCGCACTTTGCTGCTTTTGTTGTTGGCTGGCGTGGGGCTGGCGGGGCTGCACTTGGTGCTGCTCTACGGCTTCGTGCCCTACGCGGCGTTGGCGCCGGCGCTGGACGCGGCCAATACCGCGGCCGAGGTAGCCAGCGCCCCCTGGCCCGCCCAGCCCCTGGCCCACAACGCCCTGGACTACGCCCGGCTACGCGGGGTGGCCTGGGGGCTATTGATCGTGGGGGCCCTGGGGCTGTACTACTGGCGCAGCGCAGCCCGGCGCGAAGCCCAGCGGCTGGCACACGACGCGCACCGGGCCGGTCGGGCGCTGGCGGCGGGCTGGCGGCGGCAGCGCCTGGCCACTCGGTGGGCCACCGGGGCCCTCCTACTGGCAGTAGCCGCCGTGCGCACGTACTTGCTGGTGCAGATGCCTTTCAATCCCGATGAGTTCGTCACGGTCGATTATTTCGTGGCGCCGGGGCCAGCCGTGGCGGCGGGCTTTTACCTGCTACCCAACAACCATTTACTGCACAGCCTGTTGGTGTGGCCGCTATTGCGTTGGTCACCGGTGGGCGCCCCCGACCTGCTGGCCCGCCTGCCGGTTTTTGGGCTGGGGCTAATAGGACTGGTGGTGGGGTTTGCAGTGCTGACGCGCCTTACTACGTGGCGCATAGCCGCGCTGGCTACTTTGCTGTTTCAGTTTTTGCCCATGGGCATGGAATACGCCGTCACGGCCCGGGGTTACGGGCCCCAAACGCTGTGCACGCAGGCGGCGTGGCTGGCAGCGCTGGTGCTGCTGCGGGGCCCCCGCGGCCACCGCTTTGCCTGGGCGGTGTGGGCAGGCGCTAGCGTGGTGGGCTTTTACTTCATTCCGACGTTTCTCTACCCCTTCGCGGGCTCGGTGGCGGCGATAGTGTGCTAGGCCGGGGCCCG
>NZ_MDZA01000199.1 GCF_001816125.1 Hymenobacter coccineus
GCGGTCTAGCCCCCAAGCCCAACGGGCCCGCCCGTCCCCGGCCCGGGCCCCGGCGGCCGTTTCCGGTTTGTGATTGCCATCGTACCTTTTGTTGTTACTTATGCCATTTTCCCGCTTAACGCTCGTTTTCTTCTGCCTGGGCCGCGCTGCTGCTGGGGGCCTGCAACCCTGGCTACCAGAAGCTGCTCAAGAGCGGCGACGTGAACAAGAAGTACGAGGCCGCCATTCGCTACTATGATGCGGGCGACTACTTCCGCGCCGGTACGCTGCTGGAGGACCTGATTCCGCTGCTCAAGGGCCGCCCCGAGGCCGAAAAGGCGCAGTTCTACTTCGCTAATACTAACTTCAAGCAGCGCAACTATGTGCTGGGGGCCTACTACTTCAAGCAGTTCACCGATACGTACCCCAACTCGGAATACACCGAAGAGGCCTCGTTTATGCACGCCAAGTCGCTGTTCCGCGACTCGCCGGGCTTTGAGCTGGACCAGACCAATACCACGTCGGCCCTCGAAGTCATCCAGGATTTCATCAACCGCTACCCCGAAAGCAAATTCCGCCCAGAAACGGAGAGCATGTCGCAGGAGTTGCAGAAGAAGCTGGAAAGTAAAGCCTTTGGTGCCGCCGAGCTGTATTACAAGCTGCGCTACAACCAAGCGGCCGTGACGGCGATGGGCGTGTTCGAGCAGAACTACCCGGCTTCGCCATACATCGACCAGGCCGATTTCCTGCGCCTGAGCGCCCAGTACGCTTGGGCCAAGGAGAGCATCGAATCGAAGCAGCGCGAACGGTTTCTCGACGCCGTGGCGTTTTACCAGCACTTCATCGACACCTTTCCGCAGAGCAAAAGCCTGAAACTGGCCCAGTCGATGTACGACGATAGCCGTGCCGAGCTGGAACGGCTGAAAGCCATTCCCGGGGCCGAGGCTGCGGCTACCAAACAACCCTAGGCTCGTCCCGCCGGGGCCCCGGCATCGCCTGCTGCCGGCCCGCATTTATTCTCAATCAAGTAACCCATCAGTGCCCATGAAACCCGCTCCCAACGCCGTATCCAGTTCCATCGTGACGCGCAACATGGCCGATTTTAGCATCGAAAGCGGCAACGTGTACGAAGCCATTTCCGTCATCTCGAAGCGTGCCAACCAACTCTCCATCAAGCTAAAAGAGGAGCTGAACGACCGCCTGGCCGAGTTCGCCTCCACCGTCGACAACCTGGAAGAAGTATTCGAGAACCGCGAGCAAATCGAGGTTTCGAAGCACTATGAGCGCATGCCCAAGCCCACCAGCCTTGCCATCGAGGAGTTCCTAGAGGGTAAGCTGCACTACACCACCCCCGACCCGGTGGAAGTGCCCCTGGCCCGCGAGCTGTTCTAATTGCCGCCGGTGGTGCCGCCCGCTCCGTTGCCCTCGTCGCCGCTGGCGGGCCGCCGCCTACTGCTGGGTGTGAGCGGCAGCATTGCCGCCTACAAAGCCGCTGCCCTCACGCGGCTGCTGGTGCAGGCCGGGGCCGAGGTGCAGGTCATTCTCACCGAAGCCGCCGCCGCATTCGTTACGCCCCTCACGCTGGGCACCCTCTCCAAAAAGCCCGTCCTGACGGGCTTTTTGCGTGATGCGGCGTCCGGGCAGTGGCACAACCACGTCGAATTGGGGCTGTGGGCCGATGCGCTGCTCATTGCGCCGGCCAGTGCCAACACCCTCGGGCAGCTAGCCAACGGCCTGTGCCCCAACTTGCTGAGCGCCGTGTACCTGTCGGCCCGCTGCCCGGTGTTCCTGGCCCCGGCCATGGACCTGGACATGTACGCCCACCCGGCCGTGACGCAGAACTTGGCGCGCCTGCGCAGCTTCGGCAACCACGTGTTTGACTCGCCCAGCGGTGAGCTAGCCAGCGGCCTCGTGGGCCCCGGCCGCATGCTGGAGCCCGAGCAGATAGTGGCCGAGCTAGCGGCTTTTTTTAGCAGACCTGTTTGATTGAGAGGTTGTTGATGCAGAATGGCACGTCATGCTGAGCCTGTCGAAGCATCTCTCCAGCGTCGTTGAACGATTGATTTAGTGAGCGGTAGAGATGCTTCGATAAGCTCAGCATCACCGCCTGAGTAGTGCGTTCAAATAAAAACGAGCATTTAACTGATAACTGAAAAAATGCGCGTCATCATTACCGCGGGCCCTACTTATGAGCCGCTGGACCCGGTGCGATTCCTCGGCAACCGCTCGACGGGCAAGATGGGCTACGCGCTGGCGGCGGCATTCGCGGCGGCGGGGGCCCAGGTTGACCTTATCAGCGGGCCCAGTGCTTTGCCCGCGCCGGCCCACCCGGCTGTGCAATTGACGCGCGTGGAAACTGCCGCTGAGATGTACGCCGCCGCCGCCGCCGGGGCCCCCGCGGCCGACGTGTGGGTATTTGCCGCCGCCGTGGCCGACTACCGGCCCGCCCACGTGGCCGCCGAGAAAATTAAAAAAGCGGGCGACACGCTCACGCTGGAGCTGGTGAAGAATGTGGACATTGCTGCCACTCTCGGCCATACTAAGCGGGCTGAACAATTTGCCGTCGGTTTTGCGTTGGAGACGACGAACGAACTGGCCCATGCGCAGGAAAAGCTGCACCGTAAAAATTTCGACCTTGTGGTGCTGAATTCGCTGCGCGACGCTGGGGCCGGGTTTGGCCATGACACCAACAAAGTGAGCGTGCTGGACCGCGCCGGCCAGGTAGTTACCTTTGAGTTGATGGCCAAAACCGATCTGGCCGGTGAGTTGGTGCGCTTGGTTTTGGTTCGTCGCGCGGCAGTTATAACTACTTGATTGAATTAGTAATGCGTAAAATCTGGTCCCTGTTGCCGCTGCTACTCCTGTTGCTGGGGGCCCCGCCCGGGCCCAGGAGCTGAACTGCGTCGTGGAGGTATCCATCGGGCCGAGTGTGGTGATTACCGACCAGAGCATCGTGGCCAATTTGCAGCGCGATATTTCGGCGTTTATGAATACGCGCACCTGGACCAACACCACGTACCAGGAAAAGGAACGCATCAAGTGCCGCATGTTCGTGGTGCTCACGGGCGGCACGGCCCCGGCGTACCAGGCCACGATGCGGCTGCTTTCGACCCGCCCGATTTACGGCACGGGCTACGAAACCAACGTCATCAGCATCGTTGATAAGAGCTTTAACTTCAACTACCCGCCGCCCAACTCGCTCGATTTTTCGCCCAACAGCTTCGTTTCCAACCTCTCGTCGCTGCTGGGCTTCTACGCCAACATCATTGTGGGGCTCGACCGCGACACGTTCAGCAAGCTGGGGGGCACGCAGTATTTCGAAAATGCCCGGCTCATCATGACCTATTCGGCCTCGCAGAGCAGCAGCGAGGGCCAGGACCCGAGTTGGACCAACGGCGGGGGCCTGCGTAGCCGCTACCAGCTCCTCACCAACCTCACCGATCCGCAGCTCGAAGCCTTCCGCACCGGCTCCTACGCCTATTACCGGCAGGGGATGGACATCTTTATCGAGAAGCCCGAGGAAGCCCGCACGGCCGTGCTGGGGGCCCTAACGGGCATCAACGCGGCGGCGTCGCTGCGGGTGAGCGAGCCGATTTTCCGGTACTTCTTTGACGCTAAGGCTGACGAGATTGCCAATATCTTCCGCACCAGTTCCGACCAAAACCAGAAGCAGCAGCTGGTGACGATGCTGGTGAACATCGACGCGACCAACGCACCAAAATACCAAGCCATCCTCACGGCCCGCTAACGCGGTGGGATGGTAATATATTGGTTATTACATAACTGAGTGGGCGTTAGCATTTGCCAAAACTTCGGGGTTAACTTTAATAAATAATGCGTCGGGGCCCTATGAAGCGCCGGCCCAATTACTTATTCAGCTAGAATGGCTGACTTTGGCCACGCTACCCCGTGCCCACCCCGGCCCCATCTACCCAATTATGTTAGTCGATTTACGCATTCAGAATTACGCCCTGATTGAGTCGCTGGAGCTGCGGCCGTCGCCGCTGCTCAACATCATCACCGGCGAGACGGGAGCCGGCAAATCCATCATGCTAGGGGCCATTGGGCTGCTGCTGGGCAATCGAGCCGACGGCAAGCTGCTGTTCGACACGGCACGCAAGTGCGTGATTGAGGGGCAGTTTGACATTGCCAGCTACCAACTGCAAGACATTTTTGAGGCCGAGGACCTGGACTACGACGCGCAGTGCATTCTGCGCCGCGAGATCAGCCCCACGGGCAAGTCGCGCGCCTTTGTAAACGACACGCCGGTGACGCTGGAGGCCCTGCGGAAAATTGGAGCCAACCTGATGGACATCCACTCGCAGCACGACACGCTGCTGCTCGGCGACACCGTGTTTCAGCTCAACCTGCTCGACCTCTACGCCGGGTTGGTACCGCAGCGCACGCACTACAGCAACGCCTTCCGGCAGTACCGTAAGCTGGAGGCCGAACTGAAAACCTTGGAGGACCAGTCGAACCAGGCCAACGCGCAGCTGGATTACAATAGCTTTTTGCTGAACGAGTTGGAGGAAGCCAGCCTCGACAATGAAGACCAGGAAGCGCTGGAGCAGGAAGTGAAGCAGCTTGAGCACGCCGAGGAAATCAAGTACAAGCTGAGCCAGGCCCTGCACGGGCTGCGCGACAGCGAAAGCTGCGCCACCGGCACCATGAAGGACGCCTCAACGCTGCTGGGCCAGGTTTCGAGCTACTCTGACAATTTCCGCGAACTGCGCCAGCGCCTGGAAAGCTGCTTGATTGAGCTGCACGACATTGCCGACGAGGTGGAAACCGCCGAGCGCCGCACCGAGGGCGACCCCGCCCGCGCCGAAGAGCTGCAAGAGCGCCTGAACGTGCTCTATACCTTGCAGCGCAAGCACACGGTGCGCGACCTGGGGGCCCTAATCATCGTGCGCGATGAGCTACGCCAGAAAGTGGGCAATGTGCTGAACCTCGACAAGCAGATTGCCCGGGTGCGCAAAGACGTGGAAGCCGCCCTGACCGCCGTGACGAAGCAGGCGGCCAAGCTTTCGGAGAGCCGGCGCAAGTCGTTTCCGCGCTTCGAACAGGAGCTGCGCAACTTGGTGGCCGACCTGGGCATGCCCAATGCCCGCATTGTGGTGGACCACCGTGCTGGGGCCCCCAGCGCCAGCGGTACCGACGTGGTGAACATCCTCTTCACGGCCAACAAAGGGGCCCAGCCCCAGACGCTGAGCAAAGCCGCGTCGGGGGGCGAATTCTCGCGCTTGATGCTGTGCGTGAAGTACATGCTGGCCGACAAAACGGCGCTGCCCACGATAGTATTCGACGAAATCGACACCGGCATTAGCGGAGAAATTGCCGTGAAGGTGGGCCGCATGATGCAGCAAATGGCGCGCAAGCACCAGTTGGTGGCCATTTCGCACCTGCCGCAAATGGCGGCGGCTGGCGACGCCCACTACTTTGTGTACAAGGAAGACCGCGCCGACCGCACCGTGAGCCGCATCCGCCAGCTCGGCGAGGACGACCGCATCCGGGAAATTGCCCACATGATTGCCGGTGCCAAGCCCAGCGCCAATGCCCTGCAAAGCGCCCGCGAGCTGCTGGCATTGCGCGGCGAGGCCATGGCCGGGTAGGGCCCCGGCGGCGGGCGGGCCAAACTCAACGGCTAACTTGCGCCCGCATTCGGGGCCAGCCGCTGGCTGGGGCCCCCGGCTGCGCCCTCATTCCCCCCGTCCACCCACCCGCTATTCAACATGGCTAATAACCTGCTCGCCGGCAAAGTCGGCATCATTTCCGGTGCCCTCAACGAGAAATCCATTGCCTGGAAAGTGGCCCAGCGCGCCCACGCCGAAGGGGCCCGCTTCGTGCTCACCAATGCCCCGCTGGCCATGCGCATGGGCGAAATCAACAAGCTGAGCGAGGAGTGCAACGCCCCGATCATCCCGGCCGATGCCACGTCGGTGGAGGATTTGGAAAAGCTGTTTACCGGGGCCCAGGAGCAGTTGGGCGGCAAGCTCGACTTCATGCTCCACTCCATTGGCATGAGCCCCAACATCCGCAAGGGCAAAAATTATGGCGAGCTGAACTACCAGTGGTTCCAGCAAACGATTGACATTTCGGCCCTCTCGTTCCACAAGATGCTGGCCGTGGCCGAGAAGCAAGACGCCTTCAACGAATGGGGCAGCGTGGTGGCCCTGAGCTACATCGCCGCCCAGCGCGCCTTCCTCGACTACACCGACATGACGCAGGCCAAGGCCATGCTCGAAAGCATTGCCCGGAGCTACGGCCAGCGCCTGGGCAAGCTCAAGAAAGTGCGCGTCAACACCGTGTCGCAGTCGCCCACCAAAACCACGGCCGGCGCCGGCATCAGCGGCTTCGACGCCTTTTACGAGTTTGCGGATAAGATGTCGCCGCTGGGCAATGCCCCCGCCGAGGCCTGCGCCGACTATTGCATCTCGCTGTTTTCGGACCTCACCCGCTACGTGACCATGCAGAACCTGATGCACGACGGCGGCTTCAGCACCACCGGCATCTCGCAGGAAATGGCTGATTTGATGGAAAAGGCCAACGGCTAACCGCTCGCTGGGGCCCCACGAAAAAAGCCTGGCCGTAACTGGTCAGGTTTTTTTTGTGCCCCAAGCGGTTTTGCCGGCAACGATTGCGGAGAAAAAGGTAGGTTTCGGGCGGAAGCGCTGCTTAGTTTGGGACCTTCCCACCTGCTGCTGCTATGAAAAACCTGCTGCTTTTCCTGAGCCTTTGGCTGCTGGGGGGCCCCGCGCGGGCCTACGATTTTGTGGTGGCGCAGGACGGCAGCGGGCAGTTTCGTACGGTGCAGCCGGCAGTTTTACCAGGATTTCTACATCGAGGGCACGGTGGATTTCATCTTTGGCTCGTCCACGGCCTGGTTCGAGAACTGCGACATTGTGTGCAAAACGGCCGGTTTTGTCACGGCCGCGTCCACGCCCGATACCATAAGCTACGGCTACGTGCTGCACCGCTGCCGCATTAGTGCGCCGGCGCCGGCGGGCAGCGTGGCCCTGGGCCGGCC
This sequence comes from Hymenobacter coccineus, assembly GCF_001816125.1. GTDB lineage: Bacteria > Bacteroidota > Bacteroidia > Cytophagales > Hymenobacteraceae > Hymenobacter > Hymenobacter coccineus. Next base: position 7,007 of record NZ_MDZA01000199.1, read on the forward strand.
CTGGCGCCCCTTCCCCAAAACTGTGTACCTGGACTGTGAGCTGAGCGCTGCCATCCGCCCTGCCGGCTGGGACGAGTGGAACAAGACGGCCAACCAGAAAACCGCTTACTACGCCGAATACCAAAGCAGGGGCCCCGGCGCCGCGCCCCAGCAGCGGGCCCCGTGGGCTCACCAGCTCACCGCTGCCGAGGCCCAGCGCTACACGCCCGCGCAGGCGCTGCACGGCTGGAACTCACTGGCCGAATAACGCTTGCATCATCGGCAATAGTGGACGGCTCAGTCTCCGTGTTGTTCACCGCCGGATCGGTTGCCGCTTATACCTCAGACGCTCTGCCGCTGGTGCGCGGGAAAGCTACGAGCAACTGCTAGGGTAGCGCAGTCCTACAATTTTTGGTAACGTGCTGGTAGTAAAATTTATAAAAGCAAAAAGCCTGACCGCTGTAGCGGTCAGGCTTTTTGCTTTTGCAGCCTGGGGCCCAGCCAGCGCTGGCTACCTGCGCCGGGCGCGGCTCGCCACCGGGGCGCGTCCATCACCAGCGTGACGAGCAGGGCGTGGGGCAGCGTGACGATGGAGGCCACCACCAGCGCCAGGCTGAACCAGGCGGCCCCGCTGTGCAAGTGGGGGGCCAGCAGGCGGCCCAGCACCAGCAGCGCCGCGCAGCTTAGCAGCAGGAGCGGGGCCGCCCGGCGCAGGAAGAAGGCCAGCCGGGGCATCAAGTCGGCTGCGGGGCGCGGCTGGCCGGGAGCCGGTGCGTAGCCGAGCCAGCCCGTGAGGCGCAGCACGTGTTGCAGGCTGTGCCAAAATATAAAGTACACGGCCACCGATAGTTGGGGCGGCAGTGCCAACAGCAGCAGCAGCAGCACCACCACCTCGCCCAGTTCGGTGCAGAGCCGGGCCCACTGGCGGCGGTAGGCCCAGCGGGCCCACAGGGCCAGGTGGCCCGCCACCACCACCGCACCGAGGGCCGTGGCGGCCGTGGCCAGCGTGGCGGTGGGCACCGTGGGGGCCCCGGTGAAGGCCAGTAGCCCGTTCACGACGCCCGCGGTCTGGGTGGGCCAGCCCCACAAGGGCACGGCAAACAGCAGCAGGCCCCGCAGGCAGCTGTGCGCCAGCCACAGCCACGCCGCCGGCCGGGGCCCGGCCGGTGCGTCGGCCGAGCCCCAGTGCCACACCGTCAGCAAGAAGAAGCCGCCGACCGTGGCCGCCGGCCAAGCCCACCACAGGGCCCCCACCAAGCCCGCCAGGCCCAGGTAGCCGAGCAGGAAGCCCAGCCAGTACCGCCACCCACTGGCCCGGGCCCGGGGCGTGGCCGGCCGGCAGCACCAATTGGTCGCAGGCCCCGTGCGCCACGCCCAGCACCACCATGCCCACGGCCAGCGGGGGCCCCAGCAGCGCCCAGGCGGCGCCCGGAAAGGCCGCACCCAGTCCCGCCAGCGCCAGCACGGCCGCGTAGGAGTAGCGCCGCTGGGGCCAGCTGGAGGCAGAACTAAGTGCCATGGTAGGTGGAAAAAAAAGGGGTAATCAACACGGCCGCTACGCCGCAGAGCGGAGCAGCGGCCCGTGGGCAACATAGGGGCGAAACGGGCCCTGCTTACTAACTGATATTACGCAGCGCTCTAGATTTAAGTGCCCCAGGGGAGGAGCTAGAACTGCAAAGTTTGCGCTACTGCGCGTTGCGTAACACCCCTGGCTAAGCCACCGCGCCGGACTGGATGCCTGGCTGCACCCTGGCCCTGGTACCGGCTTCGGACGGCGTGCTTTCTGGGTCGGCTTTCACCGCTGATTCGCTGCGGGCAATGCCGTACACGACCAGCCCGAAGCCAATTTTATTGACGGCGTCGCCCAGGTTGTAGATCAGGTCGAGGCTGGACGACTTCAGCAGGTTGAGGCCGTCGGGCCCGAGCAGGCCGCCGGGCATGGCCATGTAGCCGATGGGGTAAATGGCCCAGCCCGCGAAGATGAACCACGACAAGTAGCGCACCCCTTTTTGCACGGCCGCAGAATCGGACTTGGCCGCCAGCTGCGCGATTTCGCCGTACCAGGCCGAGTACAGGATGTACAAGTAGCCCAGCGTGGACAGGGCCCCCCACAGGTTCGAGTGGAATTTGGAGCCGTCGGTGAAGGCCTCGCCGATGTAGCCGCACACGAGCATGAACACGGCCGCGATGACGAGCTTCCAAAGTAGGCCGATTTTGGCCCCGGCCCCCCGCACGAGCAGGTAGAACTCAATCACCATCAGCGGCACGGTCAGCGTCCAGTCGATGTAGCGCAGGGCCACGGGCGTTGTGTGGGTGGTGATGTAGTAGTCGCGCATGTAGTAGTAGTGCACGGCGGCGATGCCGGTAATCATCCCCGAAATTAGGAGCGAGGTTTTCCACTTGTCGGCTACGGTGCCGCGCTCAAAAAGGAAAAACACCGACGCGGCCGCCATGGCCATGTACCCGGTGAAAAACGTGAATGCAACCGGGTCGTCAACCGGAATCTTCATGACGTCGAGAAACAAGTTCTGCATGGCGGGTGGGCGTTTAGGTGAAAGTATGCCTCTTTAATATTCCATTGTGCGTTAATGTTTTACAAATAATTAAAAAAGTATGTTATTAAACATTCCCGGAATTAAATTGTCTGGAAGCGGCCTTTCGTTCGTTAGTATCCGCGGCTCAAATCCACCACGTTTTCCAGAGGTTCACCGGCTTGGAGGTGGGCCAGATTGGCGAGGAACACGTCCACTTTGCCTTCGTCTTCGAGGGGCTGGCCGCCGGCGGTGTGCTGGGTGAGCAGCACGTTGGGCAGGGCCCAGAGGGGGCTGGCGGCGGGCAGCGGCTCGGTGGCCGTCACGTCGAGCACGGCGCCGCCGAGGCGGCCGGCTTGCAGGGCCCCGATGAGGGCAGGCTCGTTAGTGGTGTTGCCGCGGCCCACGCTGGCGTACACGCTGCCCGGGCGCAGAGCCCCCACGAGGTCGGCCGAGAAGAACCCCTCGGCGCTGCCCGGCAAGGTGTTGATGACGATATCGGCCTCCGGCAGGGCCGCTTTCAGGTCTTCCACGGAGTGCAGTTCGGCGGCGGGGCTGGTGCGGGCCAGCAGCTGCACCGGGCACGCGAAGCCGCTGAGCTGCTGGCGCAGGGCCAGCGCAATGGCCCCGGCCCCGAGAATAACCACCCGCTTGCCGCGCAGCAGGCCCGCCCGGTTGCGCACGAAGGCCCCGCCCACCCAGTGCTTCTCGGCCTGGAACACGGCCAGCTCGGGCAGGCGGCGGTAGAGGGCCAGCAGGCCGGCCACCATGGTTTCGGCGCAGGGCCAGGCAAAAAAGTCGCCCATGTTGGCCACCGGTACGCCCAGCCGCACGCCGCGGTAGCGCTCAAAGCCAGCCGAGTCAATTTGCCAGAACTGCAAGCCCGCCGGGGCCCCAGTGGCCAGCCACGCCGGCGGCACATTACCCAGCACGGCCTCGGCCTGCTGGAAGGCCGCAGCTTGTCCGTCGGCCGGCACATCGGCATTGAAAGTGACGGTGTGGCCCGCGGGCAGGTGCTGGTGCAGGTAGGTACGGGCGGCGGGGCTGAGGGGCGAATAGATGAAAATGCGCATAGATAAAAATGGGTAGGACCGAAAAAAATGCGTTGGTTAGGCGGGGTGGTCGGGCGACTTTTTCCGTCGTCGGGCCACCCTTACTATAGCGGCTCCGGGGTATCGTGAGAATGGCCCGACGACGGAAAAAATCGCCCGACCACCCCGTTTGGGATTACCGCAAAAAAAGAACGTCGTGCCCGGAATACCGTTGCACGACGTTCGATTGCTTGTTCAGCGGGGCAGGCTAGGCCGGAGCAACGGTGCCTTCGGCCGGGGCCCCGCCGTCTTTGGTGGCGGTGTCCTCAGGGGCTTGGTCGTCCTTTTTAGGGCCCCCGTGTTCTTCGTCGGGCTTGTAGTTTTTCTCCATTTCGGCCAGCTTTTCCTTGCCGTAGGCGAAGCGGGTGATGATGACGTAGAGCACCGGCACGATGAAAATGCCCATGCCCGTGGCCGCCAGCATCCCGCCCAGCACCGTCCAGCCCAGGGTTTGGCGGCTTTGGGCCCCCGCGCCCGAGGCGAACACCAGCGGCAGAATGCCCAGGATGAAGGCCAGCGAGGTCATGATGATGGGGCGCAGGCGCAGGGTGACGGCCTCCAGGGTGGCCTTCACCAGCGGCATCCCCTTGTCAACCCGCTCTTTAGCAAACTCGATGATCAGAATGGCGTTCTTGGCCGAAAGGCCAATGAGCGTGATCATGCCGATTTGGGCGTACACGTTGTTGGTGAGCTTAGGCAGAAAAAATAGCGCCAGAATGGCCCCGAAAATTCCCACCGGTACGGCCAGCAGCACCGAGAACGGCACCGACCAGCTCTCGTAGAGAGCGGCCAAAAACAAGAACACGAAGACGATGGACAGCGCAAAAATGTAGATTGTCTGGCCACCGGCCAGCAGCTCCTCGCGGCTCAGGCCCGAGAACTCGTAGCCGTAACTCTGGGACATGGTTTGGGCCGCCGTTTCTTGCAGGGCCTTGATGGCATCGCCGGAACTATAGCCCGGGGCCGGGTTGCCGTTGATTTCGGCCGAGCGGAACAGGTTGTAGTGCGAGATGAGTGGCGCGGTTTCGTTGCGCTTGTACGTGGTGAGCGTACTCAGGGGCACCATGCCGCCGGCCGAGTTACGCACGTAATACTGGCCGATGTTGGCAATGTCGCCGCGATAAGACGAATCGGCCTGGGCCACCACCCGGAACGTGCGGCCGTAGAGCGTGAAGTCGTTGATGTAGGCGCTGCCCAGGTACGTGCGCAAGGCCGAGCCAATGTCGGCAATTGAAACGCCCAGCTTTTTGGCTTTTTCGCGGTCAATATCAAGCTTGTAGCCCGGCGTGCTGGCCGTAAAGAAGGAAAAGCCCGACGCAATTTCGGGGCGCTTGCGGATGGCCCCCAGGAATTTCTGGAGGTTGGCGTCGAAGGTTTGAATGTCGCCGCCGGCCTCGCGCTCCTGGAAAATGAACGAGAAGCCGCCCGTGTTGCCCAGGCCCGGAATGGCGGGCGGTGAAATCACCACCGTGGTGGCCTCCTTGAAGCGGGCCATGCGCTGCTGCAAGCTGGCCATCAGGCCCTGGAGTTGCAGGGCCTTGTCCTCGCGGTCTTCCCAGGGTGCGAGCTGGCAGAAAATAGTGCCCGAGTTGGATTTTGAGGAGAAGTTAACCGCGTTCAGGCCCCCGAGGGCGGCGAAGTGCGCGATGCCCTTGGTGTGTTGCAGCTCCTTCATCATCTCCTGGAGCGTGGCTACGGTGCGTCCGGTGGAGGCTCCTTCGGGTAGGTTGAAAGTGATAAAAATACGGCCCTCGTCCTCGGTGGGTAAAAAGCCGCTGGGCTTGCCGCGGAACAGCAGCCCGGCCCCGGCGATGATGCACACCAGAATGATGACCACGAAGCGCGAGTGCTTAATGCCGCTCGCCACGCCGTTGCCGTACTTTTCCGTCACGCGCTCAAACCAAGTGTTGAACTTGAAAAACAGCTTGTTGAGACCCGTCGAGCTTTCGTCGCGCTTGGTGGGCTTCAGCAGCAGCACGCACAAGGCCGGCGTGAGCGACAGGGCCACGAAGGCCGAAATCAGCACCGAAATGGCGATGGTGATGGCAAACTGCTGGTACAGGCGCCCCGTGATGCCGGGGATGAAGCCCACCGGCACAAACACCGCCGCCAGAATCAGGGCGATGGCGATAACCGGGGCCGAAATCTCGCGCATGGCCTCCAGCGTGGCGTCGAGCACGTTCATGTTGCGCTCGTTCATGTTGTGCTCCACGGCTTCCACCACCACAATGGCGTCGTCCACCACAATGCCGATGGCCAACACGAAGCCAAAAAGTGTCAGCGTGTTAATGGTAAACCCCAGGGGAATGAAGAACGTGAATGTGCCGATGATGGACACCGGAATGGCGATGACCGGGATGAGCGTGGAGCGCCAGTTCTGGAGGAACAGGAACACCACGACCACCACCAGCAGCAGCGCCTCGGCCAGCGTTTCCACCACTTCTTTGATGGATACCTTCACCACGCTCGCCGACTCGAAGGGTACGATGTAGCTGAGGTCGGCGGGGAACTGCTTTTTGAGCTGATCCATGGTGGCCAGCACGTTGTCGTAGGTTTCGAGGGCGTTGGCGCCGGGGGCCTGGTACACGAGCAGGTAGGCGGCGCGCTTGCCGTCCACAAACGAGTTGTTGGCGTAGTTGAACTTACCCAGCTCCAGCCGGGCCACGTCCTTGAGGTAGACCAGCTGCCCGTCCTGCGGGTTGGTTTTGACGATGACGTTCCCGAACTGCTCTATCGTAGTCAGGCGGCCCTGCACCGTCACGATGTACTCGAACGGCTGGCCTTTTTCGGCCGGTGGGCCCCAATAGAGCCGGCGGCAATCTGGGCGTTCTGCTCGGCCAGCGCGGCCGAAATGTCGCCGGCCGTAATGCCCAGCTGGGCTAGCTTGTCGGGCTTCAGCCAGATGCGCATCGAAAAGTCGTCGGCGCGGCTCACAATATCACCCACGCCCTTGGTGCGCAGCAGCGCGTCCTTGATGAACACGTTGGCGTAGTTGTCGAGGAATGTGGAGCTGTGCGAGCCCTTGGGCGAGTACATGGCGACCAGCATCAGGATGCTTGGGTTCCGCTTGCGCACCGTCAGGCCCAGGCGCTGCACGTCCTGCGGCAGGGTGGGCAGGGCAATGCCCACGCGGTTTTGCACGTCGAGGGCCGCAATGTTGATGTCGGTGCCCACTTCGAAGTTTACCGTCATGCTCATCTGCCCGTTGCTGGTGCTGTTGCTCTGCAGGTAGGTCATGCCGGGCGTGCCGTTCACCTGCACTTCCACGGGCGTGGCCACGGTTTGCTCCACAGTTTGCGCGTCGGCTCCGATGTAGCTGCCCGTGACGGACACCGTGGGCGGCGTGATTTCGGGGTACTGCCCAATGGGCAGGCTGCGCATTGCCAGCAAGCCCACGAGCACAATCACCAGCGAGGCGACGATGGCCAGGACGGGCCGGCGAATAAAGGTTTCTGCAATCATAATGTCTTGGCTAACGCACGCTGCGCCGGATGGCGACTGTAGTTTACTTGGCCGCCGGGGCCCCGCCGGGGCCCCCCGCCGGCGCGGCCACGGCCGCACCCGGGGCACTCACTTGGATTTTGCCGCCGTCGCGCAGCTTCTGCACGCCTTCGGTCACAATTTTGTCGCCCGCCGCAATGCCTTTGAGGATCACCACTTGGTCAACCAGCCGGGGCCCCAGCTGCACCTTGCGCTGCTTGGCGCTGTCGCCAGCGGCCACGTACACGAAGTTTTCGCCCATCTGCTCCACAATGGCTTTGTAGGGAATCACCAGGCGGTTGCCCGACTGCTTGTTGAGTACCTTGATGACGCCGCTCAGCCCGTCCTTCAGTACGCGCTGGGGGTTGGCAAACTCCACCCGCACCGTAATGGTGCCGGTCTGGGCGTTCACGCCGCGGTCAATGGCCCGGATTTTACCCGGCTGGCCGTAGGGCTGGCCGCTGGGCAGCACGAAGCGAATGGTGGAGTCGCCCACGCCGCCGGCTTGGTTTTGCAGCGCCGTGAAGCGCGGGATGTCCGTTTCCGTTACCACGAAGTCCACCCCAATCGGCGTTTCGCTCGAAATCGTGTTCAGCACCGTGGTGCCCGCGCTCACCTGCGTGCCCAGCCGCACCTGCGAAATGCCGATGCGCCCCGCAAACGGGGCCGTGATGGTGGCAAAGCTCAGGTTGGTGCGGGCAATGTTGACGGCGGCCTGGGCCGCGGCCACCTGGCTGCCGGCGGTGGCCGCGGTGGTGGTGGCGTTTTCGGCCAGCTGGCGCGCCACGGCGTCTTGCTGCAACAGGCGCTGGTAGCGGGCCTGGTTTACGGTGGCGTTCTGGGCCGAAGCCCGGGCGCTGCCCAGGTTGGCCAGGGCCTGCTGGTAGGCGGCCTCGTACTGGCGCTTGTCAATCTCGTACAGCGCCTTACCCTTGGGCACCAGGTCGCCTTCTTTGAAGAGCAGGGCCGTCACAAAGCCCGTTACCTGGGCGCGCAGCTCCACGCTGTTCAGGGCTACGGCCGTGGCGGGGAACTCGTCGTAGTAAACAGCGTCGGTGGTGCGGGCGGCCACCACGCTTACCGGAGTGGCGGGCGGGGCGGCGTTCTTTTGGGCGTCGTCTTTTTTGCCGCACGCAGCGCCGGCCACTAGGCCCAAGGTGCAGCACAAGGCCAGGTATTTAGTGTTCATCGAGCGGAAGCGGAGGGATTAGTAATTGGTGGGCAGGGCCCCCAGCGTGCGCTGCAGCTCCACCTTGTAGCTCAGCACCTGAAACAGGGCGCTGTAGTAATTCAGCTGCGAGGTGCGCAGCGTGGTTTGGGCAATCAGCAAATCGAGGTAGGCCTTGATGCCTTCGCGGTACTGCAAATCGACTACTTTGTACACTTCCTTTGACAGTTCCAGGTTGCGCTTGCCCACCAGGTAGTCGTTGAAGTAGCCCTTGTAGTTGGCCAGGGCCGCCGCGTACTCTGCCCCAATCTGGTTGCGGGCGTACAGCACGTCTTGGTCGATGCGCTGGTCCTGGATGCGGGCCTTGCGCAGGTTTTGGGTGCGCCGGAAGCCCGTGAATAAGGGCAGCCCTAACTGTATGCCGGCGTAGGAGTTCGGGAACCGCATGTTGTACTGGTCGCTGAAGTTGTTGGCCTGGTACACCGAATTGTAGTTGCCGAACGCCGAGAGCGACGGCAAAAAGCCCAACCGGTAGTAGTCGATGGTGAGGCCCTGCAACGACTTCTGCGTCAGCACCTGCTGGTACTCGATGCGGCTGGCGGGGTTCAGCGGCTCCAGCGTGTCCACCACCGCGTCCTGCTCCAGGCTCAGCGTGTCGTACTGCACCACCAGGGGCCGCTCGGCCGAAATGCCCATCAGCTGCTGCAAGTTGGCCGTGTTGGCCTTGATGGCCTCCTGGGCCTGCTTGCGGCCGGCCAGCGAGTTATTCAGCGAAATCTCGGCCTGCAAGTAGTCCGTCTTGTCCACAATGCCGGCGTCGTAGCGGGCCTTGGCGTCGCGCAGGTTGCGCTGCAAGCGCACAATGTCCTCCTTATATACGTCGAGCTGCCGCTGCGAAAGCAGCACGGTGTAAAATGCCTTGCTCACGTCCGACACCGTGCTGATGGTCGTGTTCACGGTGTTTTGGCCAGCGGCCAGCCGCGTGTAGCGGGCCGACCGAGCGGCCAGGTTCACGTCGTTGTTGTAAATGACCTGGGTGCCTGAGAGGCCCAGCGTAGTCACGTTTTTCACGCCCAACTGGCGCGGGGTGCTAATGCCCGTGGTGGGGTCGGGAAACACGGTGAAGGGCAGCCCGAAGTAGTGCTGGGCCGTGCCCGTGGCCCCTACCTGGGGTAGCCAGCCTGATAGGGAGATGCGGATGTCGGCTTCGTTGCTCAGCTCATCGAGGCGGGCCTGGCGCACCAGGGGCTGGTTTACGAGGGCGTAATGCAAGCACTCGGGGAGGGTGAGGGGCCCCGTGGGGGCGGGTGGGGGCGTGGCGACCGTTTGGGCCCCCGCCAGCCCCGGCCATAAAAAGCACGCGAGCAGGGCCAGCAGCCGACCTTGCACGCGCACTGCGTTGGTTACAATGCTCATAGTGGGGCACAACCCGTTTGGGGAACAAAAGTTATCGGCCCTAAGACGCATTTGCGGGGCTGGGGTTGCTTGCCGCCCCGCGCTAGCTGGGTGCTAAAACGGATTAATTAGGCATTTATCAATACGTTAACATATTGATGATGAAGGTTGCCGCGGAGGATGCAACTGCACAGCCCCGCCGGTGCCGTGCAACCTGCCCCGGCGGGGAACGTCGTTGAGGGATGTTTCACCTTAAAAGCTCCGCCCTTTGCCTACTTCTTCGCTGCACAAATTGCTGCCGCTGGCCAGCTTGCTGGCCCTGGCCGCTGCCCCCGCTTGGGCCCAGGCCCCTGAAAAAACTGACGCGGCCGCCCTGGCCAAAATCAAGGACGAGGGCATGAACCGCTCCAAGGTGATGGAAACTGCCTTCTACCTCACCGACGTGTGCGGCCCGCGCCTGGCCGGCTCCGAGGGCCTGGCCCGCGCCAACGCCTGGAGCCAGAAAAAGCTGGCCGAGTATGGCTTGGCCAACGCCGCTGTGGAGCCCTGGGGCGACTTCGGCCGCGGCTGGGACATCGACAAGAGCTACGTGGCCATGACCAAGCCCTACTACCACGCCCTGATTGGCGTGCCGAAGGCCTGGACGCCCAGCACGCCCGGTGGGGCCCTGCGCAAGCAAGTAGTGGTGGTGCGCGCCACCACCGAAGCTGATTTAGCCAAGTACCAGGGCCAGTTGCGCGACAAAATCGTGCTGCTGCCGGTGACTACCCCGCCGCAGCCCAACTTCGAGCCCGACGCCAAGCGCCTCAGCGCCGACGACCTGCAAAAGCTGGCCGACGCCCCCGCCACGGCCCCCATGACCGCCGCCAACCGCCCCGTGGAGCCCGCTACGGCCGAGCGCATGGCCGCAATGAAAACCGCCCGCGAGCTGCGCGCCAAGCTGGCCGACATGCTGATTGCCGAAGGTGCGGCCGCCGTGCTCAGCCCCGGCCGCGGCACCGACGGCACCGTGTTCACCACCAACGGGGCCCCCTACGCCGCCGACGCCAAGCCGGTACTGCCCGAGCTGGAAATGTCGAGCGAAGACCAGCTCCGCCTCATCCGCCTTGCCGACGCCGGCATTCCGGTGGAAGTGGAAATGGAAACCAAAACCCACTTCCAAACCCAAGACCTGAAGGGCTACAACGTGGTGGCCGAAATTCCCGGCACCGACCGCAAGCTGAAGAGCGAAGTGGTGATGCTCGGCGGCCACCTCGACTCGTGGCACGCCGCCACCGGGGCTACCGACAACGCCGCCGGTTGCGCCGTAATGATGGAGGCCGTCCGCATCCTCAAGGCCAGCGGACTGAAGCCGCGCCGCACCATCCGCATCGCCCTGTGGGGCGAGGAGGAGGAGGGCCTGCACGGCTCGCGCAACTACGTGAAGAACCACTTCGCCGACCCCGCCACCATGCAGCTCAAGCCCGACCACGAGAAGCTGGCCGGCTATTTCAACCTCGACAACGGGGCCGGTAAAATCCGCGGCATCTACGCCCAGGGCAACGAGGCCGTGAAGCCGATTTTCACCGCCTGGCTCGCTCCCTTCGCCGACATGGGCGCCACCACCGTGACGCTGCGCAACACCGGCAGCACCGACCACGTGGCCTTCGACGCCGTGGGCCTGCCCGGCTTCCAGTTCATCCAGGACGGCCTCGATTACTTCGCCCGCACCCACCACTCCAACCAGGACACCTACGACCGCCTCGTGGCCGACGACCTCAAGCAGGCCTCGGTCGTGGTGGCCTCGTTCGTGTACAACGCCGCCATGCGTGACCAAAAGCTGCCCCGCAAGCCCCTGCCGGTCCCCACGCCGCCCCGGGCCCAGTAGCGCAGAGTGGGCGTTTTTGGGTGATGCACATTTGCTGAAAACAAATCAACGCGGGCTTAAAACCGAGCTCAGGGCCCCGGGGCCCCGCCGTGGCCTGGTCTTCTGCCGAATGCCCGCAAAAAAGCGCCCCTGCTACGTAGCAGGGGCGCTTTTTTTGTAAAAGACTGGCTGGCAGCTATTCGGCTTTCACCTTCATTTTGTCTTTTCTGACTTTCACTTTGCCTTTTTTGGCGGTGCTGTCCTGGGCCATGCCGCGGCGGGGGCCCATGCCCCGGCCGGGGCCCCGCTGCATGCGGTCGGCCTGCATGGCGGTGTACTTGGTGTACTGGTCGGGCGTGAGCACGGCCTTGAACTGGTCGTCGTACTTGGCGCGGCCGGCCACCATTTGGTCGCGCATTTGCCCGCGGGTGGCGGTGCCGCCCTGCATTTGGCCGCGCATGCCCTGCATTTCCTGGTCGCGGGCGGCCATGATTTGCTGCACTTTCGTGGTCTGGTCGGCGTTGAGGCCCAGTTGTTTGGTTATGCGCTCGGACTGGCGGGCAGCCATTTGCTCGGGCGAGGGTCGGCCCCCGCCGTTCTGCGGGGTGGTCTGGGCATTGGCGGCGCCGGCGGTGAGAGCGAAAGCGGCCAGCAGCGGGAACAGGTACTTTTTCATGTTGCGTTAAAATAAATAATTAAGAGAAGAGAGAGAGGGGGAGAAAAAAACAGGGCCCCCGGCGGGTTGGACTGGCCGGGGGGGCCAAAGCTTAACGGTGGTCGTAGCGGTGGGCGGCATCCCAGCGGGCGCGCTCCTGGTCGGTCACGCGGTGGGTTCTGGCGTAGCCGTAGTTGTTGCGGCGCTCGGCCTCCCAGCGGGCCTGCTGCTGGGGCGTTGCCACTACCACCACGGCGGGGCCCCGGCGGTCATCGCGGTAGTCGTAGCGGTGGGCGGCTTCCCAGCGGGCTTGCTCCCGGGGCGTCACGCGGTGCTTGCGGTCGTAGCCGTAGTTGAAGTCCTTGCTGTTGCGGTCGTCGTAGCGGTTGCTGGGGCCCGGGCGGTAGTCGTCGCGGTCGTGGTTGGCGGCGGGTGCGGCGAAAGCGCTGGTGCTAGCGAGCAGGGCGATGGCAGCGAAGGCGGAGAAGAAGGAGGTTTTCATCGGAGCGGGGGAGGGGGAAAGGTGGGTTGAGAAGGGAAGTTGGCGGGGCTTGCTATCCGCTCGATTGGCGAAGACCGGAGCAAGCCGTTCGTACCATACCCTTTGCAAACCTGAATCCACATCGCCCACTTTTTTCGCGGGCTAGACCAACCCCGCCATCCCGTCGACGGGCCCCCGCAAAACCCCGCCCAACCCCGCCAAAGCGGCCCGGGGCCCTACCGCAGCTTCAGGAACTTGCGCCGCATCACGTCCTGCACCGGCACGCCCGCAATCTTGCTTTCCAGCCACGAAATCAGGTCGAAATACAGGAAAGGCCGCCGGTCGTAAGGGTTGGCATAGATGGCCACGAGCTTGTCCTTCAGCTTAATAAATTCGTCTTTCAACTGGCTGGGCGCAAAATTGCCCACCCGCCGCAGAAACCGGAATATCTCCACCTGCATCGGCTGCTGGTCGTCCATCTTGCCCAGGAAGTGGTACACCGACCGCACCTGGTACTCCAGGCTGGCGTCGTCGCCGGCCTCGTAGTGCGCCACCAGGTTGAGGATGCGCGCAAAGCACTGCAAGTCCTCGCGCAGGCTCAGGTCCTTCTGGTCGATGATGAGGTTCAGGTACTCGATGGCCTTGTGGAACTGCCCGCTGCCGAAGTACAGGCTGGCAATCTTGTAATAAAACACCAGCGTGCGGTGCAAATCGAGCTGCGAGCGGTACAGCACCAGGTTTTCCAGCAGTTCCGGCACAATGGCCAGGCCCTCGGTGAAGCGCGCCTCCAGGAAGTAGGCGTTGATGCGGTTGGTGTAGATGTACTGGAAAAGCAACGCCTCGGTGTTGGGGCTGGCCCGCCGCGTCTGGTTGGCCGCGAAGTCCTCCAACTGTTGCAGTACTTCCATAAACTTGCTGTAGTACAGCAGGTTGAACAGTGTGGCCAGCAAGTTGTGCAGCCCCTTGATGTAGAGCATGGCCTGCGTGTCCTTCAGGTGCGGGGCCTCCTCAAACAAATCCACCCACTTCTGGGCGTAGCGGTAACAGGCCCTAAAGTCCTGGTTCAGCGTGTGGTACCACACGTGGGCCTGGTAGAAGTACAGCTTCTCAAAAAACGTGCTGTCGGGGCCCACCGTCGCCGGCATGTTGGCCTCAAAAAACGCCGTAATCTGCTCGTGGTCGGCCTGGTTGCGGGCGTGACCGGCCTTGAGGTACAGGCCGTACAGCCGCAGCGAGGCGTTGGATAGCTCGTGCATCCGGGCCAGGTGCGTCACGGTGTCCATGGCTTCGGTGGCCAGGGTTTCGGCCCGGTCCTTCAGGCTGCGCGTGATGTACTGGGACTCGATAAGCTTCTCAAAATCAATGGCCAACAGCGCCACGTGCGGCAGCTCGGCCTGCTGGGCGGCCAGCTTGGTTTTCTCCAGCATCCGCAGGCTCTGCTGGTAGAAGCCCTTGTTGTAGAGCACCCGGGCGTAGTCGAGCTGCTCGTGCAGCTGGATGTCGGGGTTCTGGCCGGCGTGGTATACGCGCAGGCTGCTCAGCAGCTGCTTGTACAGGTTGGCCTTGAGGTTGGCCAGCTGGGCCCGCTTCAGGGCCGGTACCTGCACCACAATGCGGTCCTCGTCGTAGCCATCCAGGGCATCTAGGGCGTCGAAAAGCTGGAGGAATTTTAGGCCCTCACCGGCCCCCGGGCGGTCGGTGAATAGCCGGAAATGCCGCTTTTCGGAGCGCGTGAGCGACTTGATGAGCTGAAAAACTGGGTCGGTGGGCTTATTGGGCATTGTAGCAACGGTTGGGTTAACCGCTTTAATAACAATTGATTAAACTAAAAGAGCGAACGATTGGAAATAGTACAACGCCTAGAAAAGAATTTTCAGCGGCTAGCCTAACAACGGTACTTGCAGTGCAATATCCACTTTGTATAGTGCTCCCGCCGGAGCAGTCTCACTATGTCGGTCCAAAAAATCCAAATTTTCGATACCACGCTCCGCGACGGCGAACAGGTGCCGGGCTGCAAGCTAAACCAAGCCGAGAAGCTCGTCATTGCCCGCCAACTCGAAGCCCTGGGCGTCGACGTGATTGAGGCCGGCTTCCCCGTGTCGAGCCCCGGCGACTTCGCCGCCGTGGCCGCCATCGCGGCCCAAACCCAAGAAGCCACCGTGTGTGGCCTCACCCGCGCCGTCGAAAACGACATCCGCGTGGCCGCCGAGGCCCTGCGCGGGGCCCGTCGCCCGCGCATCCACACCGGCATCGGCACCTCCGACCTGCACATTTTCCAGAAGCTGCGCACCACCCGCGAGGACGTGTTAATTCGCGCCGTGGCTGCCGTCAAGCTCTCCAAGAGCTTCGTGGAGGACGTCGAATTCTACGCCGAAGACGCCGGCCGCACCGACAACGAATTCTTGGCCCGCGTGTGCGAGGCTGTGATTGCTGCCGGCGCCACTGTCCTCAACATTCCCGACACCACCGGCTACTGCCTGCCCCACGAGTACGGCGCCAAGATTAAGTACCTGTACGAGAACGTGAAGGGCATCGACCGCGCCATTCTCTCTACCCACTGCCACAACGACCTGGGCTTGGCCACGGCCAACTCCATCGCCGGCGTCACCAACGGGGCCCGGCAAATCGAGTGCACCATCAACGGGGTAGGGGAACGGGCCGGCAACACGGCCCTGGAGGAAGTGGTGATGATTCTGCGCCAGCACCCCGACCTCGGCCTCAGCACCAACGTGCAGACCCGCCGCCTGGCCGAAACTTCGGCCCTGGTATCGCACCTGATGAGCATGCCCGTGCAGGCTAACAAGGCCATTGTGGGGGCCAACGCTTTCTCGCACAGCAGCGGCATCCACCAGGACGGCGTAATCAAGTGCCGCGAAACCTACGAAATCATCGATCCCAAAGAAGTGGGCGTCGTCGATTCGAGCATCGTGCTGACGGCCCGCTCGGGCCGCGCCGCCCTGGCCTACCGCCTCCAAAAGCTCGGCTACGATTTCGAGCGCCCGGCCCTCAATGCTGCCTACGCCAGCTTCCTCACGCTCGCCGACCGCAAGCGCGAAGTGGGCGACGAGGACCTGCACGCCCTCGTGGAGCAGGAGAAACTCGTGGCCGCCAACTAAGTCAACCCTATAATGCCTAGTACCTTATTCGATAAAATTTGGGATGCCCACGTCGTCCGCTCCATCGAGGGGTTGGATGTCGTGTACATTGACCGCCACCTGATTCACGAGGTCACCAGCCCCCAGGCGTTCGATGAAATCGCGGCCCGCAACCTGCCGCTGTTTCGCCCGAGCCAAATCTTGGCCACGGCCGACCATAACGTGCCCACCCTGCACCAGGACCAGCCCATCCGAGAGCCACTTTCGCGCTTGCAAGTGGAGAAGCTAACCGAAAACTGCGAGAAATACGGCATCGAACTGTATGGCCTGGGCCATGCGCGCCAGGGCATTGTGCACGTTATTGGGCCGGAGCTGGGCCTGACCCAGCCGGGCCTCACCATTGTGTGCGGCGACAGCCACACCAGCACCCACGGCGCGTTTGGCGCGGTGGCGTTCGGCATCGGCACCAGCCAGGTGGCGCAGGTGATGGCCTCGCAGTGCCTGCTGCTGAGCCGACCCAAGCGCATGCGCATCTCGGTGGAAGGCGAGCTGCGGCCCGGCGTCACTGCTAAAGACTTGATTTTATTCGTTATAGCGCAGCTCGGCACGGGCGGCGCCACTGGCCATTTCGTGGAATACGCGGGCAGCGCCGTGCGCAGTCTCAGCATGGAAGGCCGCATGACCATCTGCAACATGAGCATCGAGATGGGGGCCCGCGGGGGCCTCATCGCCCCCGATGCCACCACGCTGGCCTACGTTGAGGGCCGACCGTTTGCCCCCAAAGGCGAGGCCTGGAACGACGCCATAGCCTACTGGCAGACGTTGTACTCGGACGATGACGCCACGTTTGAAACTGAGTACACCTACCAAGCGGCCGACATTACGCCGATGATTACTTATGGCACCAACCCCGGCATGGGCATCCCGCTCACTGGCCACGTGCCGAACGAAGTGCCCGCCAGCGAAGCCGAAAGCTTCGATAAGTCATTGAAATACATGGGCTTCGAACGTGGCGAATCGCTGCTCGGCAAACAGATTGACTACGTGTTTATCGGTAGCTGCACCAACTCGCGCATCGAAGACCTGCGCGCCGTGGCCGCCTACGTGCAGGGCAAGCAGAAGGCCGGGCACGTGGAAGCCATCATCGTGCCCGGCTCCAAACAAGTTGAGCAGCAAGCCATTGCCGAGGGCATCGACAAGATTTTTGCCGCCGCCGGCTTTGAACTGCGCGAGCCCGGTTGCAGCGCCTGCCTGGCCATGAACGAGGACAAGATTCCGGCCGGTGCGTACTGCGTGGCTACTTCCAACCGCAACTTCGAAGGCCGCCAGGGCCCCGGCTCGCGCACGCTGCTGGCCTCGCCGCTAGTAGCGGCTATCACGGCCGTGCAGGGCCGCATCGTGGACATCACGCAGTACTTGAACTAATGGAAAAATTTCAAACCCTGCACACCACCGGCCGTCCGCTGCCGCTGGAAAACATTGATACCGACCAGATTATTCCGGCCCGGTTTCTGAAGGCGACCACGCGCGAAGGCTTCGGCGAGAACCTGTTTTGCGACTGGCGCTACAACGCCGACGTCTCGCCTAAACCCGAGTTCGTGCTCAACGACCCGCGCTACACTGGTTCCGTGCTGGTGGCCGGCAAAAACTTCGGCTGCGGCAGCAGCCGCGAGCACGCTGCCTGGGCCCTGTACGATGCTGGTTTTCGAACGATTATCTCCAGCTACTTCGCCGATATTTTCCGGGGCAACGCGCTGAATACCGGCCTGCTACCGCTGCAAGTGAGCGACGAGGTGCTGGCCCGGCTGCTGGCGGCCATTGAGGCCAACCCGCAACTGGAATTAGTAGTCGATTTGCCTTCTCAAACGCTGGCCGTGCCGGCCTGGGGCGAGACGTTCAGCTTCGCCATCGACGGCTACAAAAAGGAGTGCCTGATCAACGGCTACGACGACATCGACTTTTTAGTGAATCAAAAATCGGCCATTGAGGCCTTTGAAAAACAACGCGCATGGACCTGGTAACCAAAAAAATAGCTTTGCTGCCCGGCGATGGCATCGGGCCGGAAGTCTGTCGGCAGGCCGTGAAAGTGCTCGACGCCATAGCCGAGCGCTTCGGCCACCGCTTTGAGTTTACCTCGCACCTCGTGGGGGCCTGCGCCATCGACGCCACCGGCAACCCGCTGCCCGACGAGACGCTGGCCGCCTGCCGCGCCTCGGATGCCGTGCTGTTCGGCGCCATTGGCGACCCCAAGTACGACAACGACCCCAGCGCCAAGGTGCGCCCCGAGCAGGGCCTGCTGCGGATGCGGAAGGAGTTGGGCTTGTTCGCCAACATCCGTCCCGTCACGGCCTACCAGGCGTTGCTGAAGCACTCGCCGCTGAAATCGGACCGCATCGAGGGTACTGATATGGTGATTTTTCGGGAGCTGACGGGCGGCATATACTTCGGCGAGAAAGGCCGCACGGCCGACGGCGTCGCCTACGATAACTGCACCTACTCGCGCCCCGAGATTGAGCGCATCGCGCACTTGGCGTTTCAGTCGGCCGCCGGCCGCCGCCAGCACCTTACGCTGGTAGATAAGGCTAACGTGCTGGAAACTTCGCGCTTGTGGCGCGAAGTGGTGCGCGAAATCGCCCCGCAATACCCCGGGGTGACGGTCGATTACCTGTTCGTGGACAACGCCGCGATGCAGATTATCACCAACCCCAAGCAGTTTGACGTGGTGCTGACCGAGAACATGTTCGGCGACATCATTTCGGACGAAGCCTCGGTCATTGCTGGCTCCATGGGCCTGCTGCCCTCGGCGTCGGTAGGCGCGGCGGTGGCGGTATTTGAGCCCATCCACGGCTCCTACCCCCAGGCTAAGGGCAAGGGCATTGCCAACCCGCTGGCCGCCATCCTCTCGGCCGCCATGCTGCTCGACCACCTGGGCCTCACAGCCGAAGCCGAATTGGTGCGTGAAGCAGTGGATGAAGCGCTAACCAATAATATTTTGACCCCGGAGCTGAACCCGACTGCGCCTTACACGACGGAGCAAGTAGGCAGCTACGTGGCTTTCTGGATTGCCGATTCGAACGAGCAGCAATGGAACGCGCACAACATTGCGGTGGGCGTGAGTACGATTATCTAAGTGTAGCGTGGACTCTGCGAGTCCGCGCAACGATACCCGAACGTACTCGCACGCAGACTCGCATAGTCCACGCCACCCCTTTCGCATGCGCTGCTTTCTGCTATCTGTCGGCATTATCATTCCTACCCTCGCGGGCTAGCAGGTACTTCTTACCCCCAAAGAAAACCTTCCTAGCCCGCGGCTCAGGAAGGTTTTTTTAGGACCTTCGCCAGATCACAATCTAATTTATTCTAGCAATAATGAACGCCGTAAAAGAACAGTTTAACGAGATATCGGCGAAGTACGACCAGCAGCGGCCGTACCTGATTCCGTGTTTCGAGGACTTTTACGGCGCAGCCAATGCCCTGCTGGCCAACCGGCCGCAGGCGTGCAAGGTGCTGGATGTAGGCGCGGGCACGGGCCTGTTTTCCTACTTCTTGTACCAGCAGCGGCCCGAGCTGGAATTTACCCTCGTGGACCTGGCCCCCGAGATGCTGGCGGTAGCGCGGCAACGGTTTGTGGGATTGCCGAGCTTCATTTTTCAGGAGTTGGATTTTGTCACTCAGCCCCTGCCGGGCCACTACGACGTGGTTGTTTCAAGCCTGGCTATTCATCACCTGCCCGATGCGGAAAAAGCAACTCTTTACCAGCGTATTCACGACGCGCTAAACCCTGGGGGCCTGTTCATTAACGCTGACCAGGTGCTGGGGCGTACGGCGGGTTTCGATGCCTTCAACCGCCAGCACTGGGTGCGTACCGTGCAACAGTCGGGCTTGCCGAAGGAGGCCATTGAGCGGGCGTTCGAGCGCATCAAACTAGATGATTTTGGTACGCTAGAAGCGCAACTGCGAATGCTAGAAGCGGCTGGCTTTCAGGAAGTCGATTGCGTGTACAAAAACTTAAATTTCGTGGTGTTCGCCGCCGTGAGGGATACCATAACCGACTGGAATTAGCACCGCCTACGCCCCGGTACCAGGCACTTTGCACCAAGTACTAACATCATGACGCTCAATAAATACAGCCGCATCTACACCAAGGACGATAGCTTGCCCGCCTCGCAGGCCATGCTTATCGGCGCGGGCCTGTCGGATGCGGATTTGCGCAAGCCCTTCGTGGGCATCTGCTCCACGGGCTTCGAGGGCAACACCTGCAACATGCACCT
Organism: Hymenobacter coccineus; assembly: GCF_001816125.1. Classification (GTDB taxonomy): domain Bacteria; phylum Bacteroidota; class Bacteroidia; order Cytophagales; family Hymenobacteraceae; genus Hymenobacter; species Hymenobacter coccineus. Next base: position 26,999 of record NZ_MDZA01000199.1, read on the forward strand.
CAACGGCCTGGCCGATGAGGTGAAGCGTGGCGTGGCTGCCCAGGGGCTGGTGGGGCTGCGCTTCAACACCATCGGCGTAAGCGACGGCATCACCAACGGCAACGCGGGCATGCGCTTTTCGCTGGTTTCGAGGGAGATAATTGCCGACTCGATTGAGGCCATGGCGGGCGCGCACTACTACGATGCCATCGCCACGGTGGTGGGCTGCGACAAGAACATGCCGGGGGCCCTAATTGCCATGGCGCGGCTCAACCGGCCATCGCTAATGGTGTATGGCGGCACCATTAAGGGCGGGGAGTTCAAGGGGCAGCAGCTCAACATTGTGTCTTGCTTTGAGGCTTACGGTAAGAAAGTTAATGGCAATATTTCGGAGGAAGACTACCAGGGTATTATCCACAATGCTTGCCCTGGCCCCGGCGCGTGCGGCGGTATGTACACGGCCAACACGATGGCGGCGGCCATCGAAACGCTGGGCATGAGCGTGCCCGCCTCGTCATCGCTGCCCGCCGAAAGCGCCGCCAAGGTGCAGGAGTGCCTCGATGCCGGCGGCTACCTGCGCCGCCTGCTGGAGCTCGACCTCAAGCCCCGCGACATCCTTACCCGGGCGGCGTTTGAGAACGCCATGGTGATGATAACGGTGCTCGGCGGCTCGACCAATGCCGTGCTGCACCTCATCGCCATCGCCCACGCGGCCGGCGTGAAGTTGACGATGGAGGACTTCCAAGCTGTGAGTAACCGTGTGCCGGTGCTGGCCGACCTCAAGCCCAGCGGCCGCTACTTGATGGAAGACTTGTCGAAAATTGGCGGCGTGCCCGCCGTGCAGCGCACCCTGCTCGACCTGGGGATGCTTAATGGCGACCTGCTGACCGTGACCGGCCGCACCCTGGCTGAGAACCTGGCCGATGTGCAACCCCTTGGCCCGGAGCAAGATTTGCTGCGCCCGCTCAGCAACCCCATCAAGGCCGATGGGCACATTCAGATGCTGTACGGCAACCTCGCCACCAAGGGCAGCGTGGCCAAAATCAGTGGCAAGGAGGGCCTGCGGTTTGAGGGCCCGGCGATAGTATTCAACTCGGAAGAAGAGCTGAACCAGGGCATTATTGACCACAAAATTGAGGCCGGGCAGGTGGTCGTGATTCGCTACGTGGGGCCCAAAGGCGGGCCGGGAATGCCCGAAATGCTCAAACCCACCTCGGCCATCATGGGCGCGGGCTTGGGCGATAAGGTGGCCCTGATTACCGACGGCCGCTTTTCGGGCGGCACGCACGGCTTCGTCATCGGCCACATCTGCCCCGAGGCCTTCGACGGCGGCGGCCTGGCCCTGGTGCAGAACGGCGACTGGATTATCCTGGATGCCAGCGCCAATACCATCGACGTGCAACTTTCGGAAGCGGAGCTGGCCGACCGCCGCGCCGCTTGGCGGCGCCCCCCACTGCCCGCCAAGCAAGGCGTGCTGCTTAAGTACATCCGCACCGTGAGCGACGCCAGCCACGGTTGTATCACTGACTTATTAGAAGAAGATGCGCAGGCTGCGACGGTGCCAACGGCGCAATTGACGCACTAGCTTACTCGCCGCCCGCGCCGCCACTGACTGCTACACCAGAACTTATGTTCCAGACCCAAACCGCTCCTGACCTTACTACCGCCGCCCCCGCCACTACGCCCCTGACGGGCGCGGTAGCCACGCTGCAAGCCCTGGTGGCGGAGGGCGTGGACACAATTTTTGGCTATCCCGGCGGGGCCATTATCCCGATTTATGATGCCCTCTACGATTTCAAGGAGCAGCTCAACCACGTGCTGGTGCGCCACGAGCAGGGCGGCATTCACGCGGCGCAGGGCTATGCGCGCAGCTCGGGGCGGGTGGGCGTGGCGCTGGCTACCAGCGGGCCAGGCGCGACCAACCTCGTGACGGGCTTAGCCGACGCCATGATTGACAGCACGCCGCTGGTTTGCATTACGGGGCAAGTGTTCGCGCATTTGCTGGGCACCGATGCGTTTCAGGAGACGGATATTATCAACATCACGACGCCGGTTACGAAATGGAACTACCAGGTTACCAGGGCCGAAGAGATACCCGAGGCGCTGGCCAAGGCCTTCTACATTGCGCGCAGCGGCCGGCCCGGCCCGGTATTGGTGGATATCACCAAAAACGCGCAGATGCAGACCTTCGACGCGCCGGCCTACGAGCGTTGCACGCACATCCGCAGCTACCGGCCCGCGCCGGTGGTGCGCCCCGAGTACATCGAGCAGGCGGCGGCGCTGATTAATAGCGCCAAAAGGCCCTTTATTCTGTGGGGGCAAGGCGTGGTGCTGGGCAAGGCTGAGCGCGAATTCCAGGAATTTGTGGAGAAAAGCGGCATCCCGGCCGCTTGGACCATCCTGGGCGTGGGGGCCCTGGCCACCGGCCACCCGCTGAACGTGGGCATGCTGGGCATGCACGGCAACTACGGCCCCAACGTGCTCACCAACGATTGCGACGTGCTGATTGCCATTGGGATGCGCTTCGACGACCGGGTGACCGGCCGGCTCGATAAGTACGCCAAGCAGGCGCAAATCATCCACCTCGACATCGACCCGACCGAAATCGGCAAAAATGTGCCCACCGCCGTGCCCGTGTGGGGCGACTGCAAGGAAACCCTCCCACTGCTCACGGCCTTGGTCGAGCGCAAAGAGCACACCGCCTGGCTGGCCCGCTTCAACGACCACATGGCGCAGGAAGTGGACGCCGTGATTCGGGAGGAGTTGTTCCCGACGTCGGAAGAATTAACTATGGGCGAGGTGCTGCAACAGCTCAACGAAACCACGGGCGGTGAGGCCGTTATCGTATCCGACGTGGGGCAGCACCAGATGGTGGCCTGCCGCTATGCCCTGCAAAACCAGTCGCGCAGCCACGTCACGAGCGGCGGGCTGGGCACCATGGGCTTCGCGCTTCCTGCCGCCATCGGGGCCAAGTTTGGGGCCCCGCACCGGCCAGTGGTGGCCGTCATTGGCGACGGTGGTTTCCAGATGACGATTCAGGAGCTGGGCACCATCATGCAGACGGGCGTGGACGTGAAAATCATCATCCTCAATAACCAATTCCTGGGTATGGTGCGGCAGTGGCAGGAGCTGTTTCACCAGCGCCGCTACTCGTTTGTGGATATCCAAAGCCCTGATTTTGTGGCCGTCGCGGCCGGGTACCGCATCGCCGGCCAGCGCGTGGACGACCGCGCCAACTTGCGCCCAGCCTTGGAAAAGATGCTGGCGCACCCGGGGTCGTTTTTGCTGGAAGTGATGGTGACAAAGGAGAATAATATTTTCCCGATGGTGCCGCAGGGGTGCAGCGTGGCGGAAATCCGGCTGCGCTAATGGCTCAGCATGACGACCTGGGAACTGATGTTCTTAATTAAATAAACCAAGTGCTATGAGTCCCGAACCTGCCGACCGCCAGGAATACAACATCACCGCGTACACCGAAAACCAAGTGGGTCTGCTCAACCGCATTGCCATTATTTTCTCGCGCCGCAAAATCAACATCGAGAGCCTCAACGTGTCGCCTTCGGAAATTGAGGGCATCCACCGCTTCAACATCGTGATTGTGGAAACGGAGGAGGTGGTGGAGAAGCTGGCCAAACAGATTGAGAAGCAGGTGGAGGTGCTGAAAGTGTACTTCAACACCAACGCCGACGTGATTTGGCAGGAGATGGCGCTCTACAAAGTGCCCACCGACGTGATTGCCGAAAAAGTGCTCGTGGAGCGCCTGCTGCGCGAAAACGGGGCCCGCGCCGTGGTCATTCGCAAGGACTATACGGTGTTTGAAACCACCGGCCACCGCGAGGAAACCGACAACCTGATTAAAGCTTTGCAGCCTTACGGGCTCATCGAATTTGTGCGCTCGGCGCGCATTGCCATCATCAAGGCCAGCGATGGTTTTCACCACAAGCTGCGCGAGTTTGAGCGCCGCGAGCCCAGCGAGGAGGTGGCCGAAAACGAATTTTTGAACGACCGCGAGCAGGTCTTCACCATGTAGTGTAGCGTGGACTCTGTGAGTCCGCGCATTTGAACGAAACCCTTTTAAACCCACGCGCGGACTCGCACAGTCCACGCTACAACCAATCCCAACCCAATGGCAACCATCAACTTCGGCGGCGTACCCGAAACCGTAATTACCCGCGACGAATTTCCGCTCGCCAAGGCCCTCGATTTCCTGAAGGACGACACCATTGCCGTAATCGGCTACGGCGTGCAGGGCCCCGGCCAGGCGCTGAACATGCGCGACAACGGCTTCCACGTAATCGTGGGGCAGCGCGAGGGCACGCCGTCGTGGGAACGTGCCATCAAGGACGGCTGGGTGCCGGGCGAGTCGCTGTTTTCGATTGAGGAAGCGGCCGACAAGGGTACCATCATCTGCAATTTGCTGAGCGATGCCGGCCAGATTGCCCTGTGGCCCACGCTCCAGAAATACCTCACGCCGGGCAAAACGCTGTACTTCTCGCACGGCTTCGGCATCACGTTTAATGAGCAGACCAACATCATTCCGGCCAAGGATATTGACGTGATTTTGGTGGCGCCCAAGGGCTCCGGTACCAGCCTGCGCCGCTTGTTCGTGGCTGGCGGCGGGCTGAACTCGTCGTTTGCGGTGTTCCAGGATGCTACCGGCAAAGCCTGGGAAAAGGCCATTGCGATGGGCATCGGCGTGGGCTCGGGCTACCTGTTCGAAACCGATTTTAAGAAAGAAGTGTACTCTGACCTCACCGGCGAGCGCGGCGTGCTGATGGGGGCCCTGGCCGGCATCATCGAGGCGCAGTACCAGGTGCTGCGCCAGCGCGGCCACTCGCCCTCCGAGGCCTTCAACGAAACCGTGGAGGAACTCACCCAGAGCCTCGTGCCGCTGGTGGGCGAAAACGGCATGGACTGGATGTTTGCCAACTGCTCGGTAACCGCTCAGCGCGGGGCCCTCGACTGGAAAGGCAAGTTCCGCGACGCCACCCTGCCTGTACTCAACGACCTGTACGACAGCGTAGCCAGCGGCGAGGAAGCCCGCCGCACCATCGAGCGCGGCAGCACGCCCAACTACCGTAAGGAGCTGGAGGCAGAACTGAAGGAAGTGCGTGAGTCGGAGCTGTGGGCCACCGGCGCGCAAGTGCGCGAGCTACGTTCGCGCAGCAGCGCGAGCGTGGAGGCGTAAGCGCCTTCTTTTACCGATTACAACAGGCCGTCATGCTGAGCTTGTCGAAGCATCTCTACCGCGCCGCAGGGATTAGTAATCCAACGAAGCGGCAGAGATGCTTCGACAAGCTCAGCATGACGTTCTCTTTTACCCTGTACTAATTCAGAATCAGCCCTCTACCCCCATGCCCGACCTGCTAGCCCCGGCGGCCACCGCCGTTACCCTGCAAAACGTGGAGGCCGCCGCGCGCCGCCTCAAAGGCGTGATTACCAAGACGCCCCTAATGCTGAACCTGGGGCTCTCGCGCACTTACGATGCCACCATTCTGCTCAAGCGGGAGGATTTGCAGGTGGTGCGTTCCTATAAAATCAGGGGGGCTTACAACAAGATTTCGGCGCTGCCGCTCACCGTGCCGGGCCGCCAGATTGTGTGCGCCAGCGCCGGCAACCACGCCCAGGGCGTGGCCTACGCTTGCCAGCTGCTGGGCTTGCAGGGCGACATTTTCATGCCCGCCCAAACGCCCGCCCAGAAGGTGGACAAGGTGCGCCTCTTCGGCAAGGACATGGTGACGGTGCACCTCACGGGCCGCACTTTTGACGACTGCTACCACGCGGCGCAGGCGTTTTGCGACGAGCGCGGCAGCACCTTCGTGCATCCATTTGATGACTTGGCGATTGTGGAAGGGCAGGCTACGGTGGGGCTGGAAATCCTGAAATCTGCCAAGGAGCAGATTGACTTTTGCTTTATGCCCATCGGCGGCGGCGGGCTGGCCTCGGGCTTGTCGAGCGTTTTCCGGCAACTCAGCCCTAATACCAAGCTCATTGGCGTGCAGCCGCTGGGGGCCCCCAGCATGCACGACGCCATCCGGGCCGGGCGGCGGCAGGCGCTGGCCAGCCTCGATACCTTCGTGGATGGCGCGGCCGTGAAGTGCCCCGGCGAGCTGAATTTTGAGATTTGCCAGGCGCTGCTCGATGAGGTGCACCTCGTGCCCGAGGGCCAGGTGTGCGAAGACTTATTGAAGATGTACAACGAGGAAGGCATGGTGCTGGAGCCCGCCGGCACCCTGGCCATCTCGGCCCTGCACGCCTACGCCGACCAGATTCGGGGCAAAAAGGTGGTTTGCATCGTGAGCGGCTCCAACAACGACATCACCCGCATGGAGGACATCAAGGAGCGCGCCCAGCGCCACCAAGGCCTCAAGCACTACTTTATGGTGCGCTTCAACCAGGCCCCCGGGGCCCTGCGCCGCTTCGTGAACAACGTGCTGGCCGAGGGCGAGGACATCATTCAGTTTCAGTACATCAAGAAAAACAACAAGGAAAAAGGCCCCGTTTTCATCGGCGTCGAGGTCAAAAATCCGCACGATGTAGAGGGCATCAAAGCCCGCATGGTGGAAGAGGGTTTTGGCTTCGAATACCTCAACGGGCAACAGGATTTCCTGAGCTTGCTAGTATAACTGGCCGTAGTCAATTGAGCGTCGGGTGCTTACCTTTTATCGCCTGGGGCCCCAGGCGTACCTTACCGCGGCCGGCGGTGACCAGTTCGGCTTGCGGATCGAGGAAAAAATAAGCCCCGTTTTCGACGATTAGCTGGCCTTCGACGAGCAGTTTCGCGTGCCGCTGGAGCACCAGCGAACCGCCCTTCTTTACTATTAAACGAGAGGTGGGACCGATGTATAGTTCTGAGGGCTGCCAGATGGGCTCGTTCATGACCAAGGCGTTGTTGGCGCCGATGACTACGCTGGCCGAGTCGCGGCTGTGGGCCGGCCGCCGGCCGATGTCGAGCCCCGTGATTACGCCGTAGACGCAATTGCTGGCCAGCAGCTGGAGGCTGCCCGGGGCCCTGACCACCGTCGACTGCGGGGCCCCGCCGTTGCCCAGCGTCGTGTTGGTGCGGCCCAAGCTGGTGCGGTGCGGCCCGTCCCGGAACACGGTTGTGCCCGTGAAAACGGTGCCCTGCAAGTTGTTGTAAGAGCCCTGGGCGGCTTGGGCGTAGTCGTACAAAAACGTGCTGCCGCGAAAATGAAAAAAGCTGGCCGTATCGGGCTGGGCCACAATGGCCCAGATGAGGTAGTTGCGCGTGCCCACGAACCGGCAATTGGTGAAGCTCATGTGCCGGGCGTGGGCATCGGAGTGCATAGTGAACGAGCCGTAGGCTGCTTGCCCGTGGTAGGGGCGGTCCTCAAACGTGCAGCCCACAAAGCGCGTGGCTTCGGCCGCCGTGGTGGCCTTGCAGCCGTGCACAAACGCGCCGTAGATGCGGCAATTTGTGAATAAAAAACCTGGCTGCGTCACCCAGGTCGACCAATTGGTGGCCCCAAATCAAGCTCCCCGTGACTGCCACGTTTTTGGTGGTGTTGGGCTGGCTGTCATTGCCGCGGTCCGACACCAGCCCCGCCCCGGCATTGTCCACAATGCGGCAGTTTTCGAGGCTTACGTTGGCCACGAAGCCCCCCTCGGGCTCCAGGTCGATGCCGGCGCCGGGGCTGGACGTTAGCGCCTTGCCAGTGGCAGCCACCACCGCGCGCCCGGTGTGGCTGAAGCTGCAGTTGACGGCCCGGAACCCGTTCACGCCCGTGAGGGAAAGGCCCTGGCGGCCGTTGTAGGTGCAGGTGGAGTTTTCGAGCAGGATGGCCTCGCGCTGCGGGTCATCGAGGCGCTTGGCTAAGTGATTGAGCACTTGAATGCCGTCGCGCCCGAAGTGGTGCAGCGCCAGCCGCCGCAGCGAAACGCGGCGCGAGTCGCTGACGAAAATGCCATCGGCGGGCAGCTGAATGCCGGTGTCGCCCCAGTGCCCGCCGATGAGCAATTTGGGGCTGTTGCCGTTGAGGTTCAGCCCGCTCACTGCTACGTTGTCGCAGCCTTGCAGCACGAGGCAGGTGCCGCCCCGGGCGGCGTAGTTGGGGTCGGTGAACGTGGCGGCCGGGGCTTCGTAGGGCCGCTGGGTCTTGGGGTCGAAGGCCCCGTAGCGCAGGCCGGCGGCGTAGCGAATTTCGGTGGTGGCGCTGTCGGCCCCCGCGATGGTGAGGTTGCGGCAGTTCACCAACCGCAGCACATCGGGCGTGTTGCCGGCCGCGTCCTGCTGGCCCACCAGGTACGTGCCCGGCGGAATGGCGAGCACCGCTGCGCCGGTGCCGGCCGGCGTTTGGGCGCGCTGGTTGAAGAAAGCGGCGGCTTTGGCGAAGGCAGCCTGGTCGTTGGTTTTGCCGTCGCCCCGGGCCCCGAAGTCCCTTTTGAGGTCTTTGCGCAGCACCGCTGGGGGCCCCTGGGCGTGGGCTGGGCTGCCCAGCAGCAGGCTTAGGCTTAGCCAGCCGCCCAGTAAAATGCGCCAGGGCAGCGCCCTAGCGGCGCCGTTCGTTTTCATTTGGAGTGCTCTCATACCGCTCGCCCTAACTCGGCTGGGCCCGAAAAGGTGTGGTGAGCGGCAAAAATAATGCAGCAGTTGGGGCCCCGGCGCCTACGCCAGCTTGTCTTTGAATAGCTTCAGGGTGCGCTCCCAGGCCAGTTTTGCGGCCTCGGCGTTGTAGCGGGCGGGGGAGGTGTCGTTGTTAAAAGCGTGGTTCACGTTGGGGTACACGAACAGCTCGTAGGGCGTGTGGTTGGCCTTGAGAGCCGCCTCGTAGGCCGGAATACCGGCGTCGATGCGCTCGTCGAGGCCGGCGTAGTGCAGCATCAGGGCGGCCTTTATTTGGGGCACGTCTTCGGCCCTGGGCTGCTGGCCGTAGTAGGCCACGGCGGCGTTCAGCTTGGGGTCGTGCACCGCCAGCTGGTTGCTCAGGCCCCCGCCCCAGCAGAAACCCACGCAGCCGGTGTGCCCGTTGCTCTCGGGCCGGGCGCGAAGGTAGGCGAGGGCGGCGAGGTAGTTGTTGAGGTTTTTGGCGGGGTCGAGCTGGCCGATGAGCGTGCGGCCCTGGTCTTCGTCGGCGGGCGTGCCGCCGAGGGGCGAGAGGGCATCGACGCCCAGGGCCATGTAGCCGGCCTGGGCCACGCGCCGCGTCACGTCCTTGATGTGGGGCGTAAGGCCCCGGTTTTCGTGGATGACCACCACGGCCCCGCGCTTTTTGTTGCCCTTGGGGCGGGCCAGGTAGCCCTTTACGGGGCCCCCGTCGCTAGGCCAGGTCACGTCCTCCAGCACCAGGTCGTCGGCCGAGGTGCTCACGGTGGCCGCTTGGGCATAGCCGGGCTCCAGCACGGCGAGGGCTGCCAGGGCCAGCGCGGTGCCGCCGGCCAGCTTGGCCAGTCGGTCCAAAAAGTCCTTGCGGGTGAGCGGGGCGTGGGTGTACTCGTCGAACAGGTTGATGATGCGCTGGTCCATGCGGTGGGGTGGGTAGGAAAGAAAATGGGCTACGGCAGTCGTTCCGCCAGGTAATAATACGGCTGAAAGAAGTGGTGCCGAAACAGTTGCTTCGGGTCGTTGGGGTATTTGGCGTAGTAGGTGGCGTCGGCCGGCAGCGCCACGGTATTACCCGCCGGCACGTAGTTGCTGCTGGGGTAGAAGGCGGGGCCCCGGAAGCCAGGCACGGCCTTGACCACCGCCTTGCCCACGTAGCGGCCCAGGTAGCGCTGGTAGCGACGTTGGGCCCGGCGCGGGGGGCCGTCGAGCTGGCGGAAGGCGTGGCGCGCCACCAGATTTTTGGGGAACGGTTGCTTTTTGAGGGTGGCCGCCACGCCCACAAACGGATTGGTGGGGTTGAAGTCGTGCACGGTTTGCACGGTGAGGGGCACCTCGGGCACCCAGTCGGCGGGGTTCACCACGTTCACGGCCCAACCGCCGTGGGTGGCGCGCGCGTAGTCGTAGGCGTAGTAGAGGTTGCCGGGCTTGGGGCCGGCGCTGCAATAGGTTTTGAGGCGCAGGTCGGCCGGTAACTTGCGCTGCTGCTGCAAGTTGCGCAGGTGCGAGGTGAGCAAAAACGCCACGGCCCCGCCCTGGCTGTGGCCCATGATGAGGAAGTCGCGGGTGCCGCGCCGGTAGCACGAGTCCACGGTGTGCACAATGCCGTCGGCCATAAAGGCGAGGCTCAGCAGCCAACCGGCGTGCACGGCGGCCTGGGGGTTATCGGCCAGGTGGTAGGCAAATTTGCGGCCCCCGCCCAGCTCCAGCTCGCCCGCGGCCGGCAGCATGGCGGCGTAGAAATTGGCCAGCCAGCTTTCGGCCTTGGCGGTGGTGCCCCGCAGGTTGATGACGGCCTGCGGCTGGGGCCCCGGGTGGGACCACAGGTCCCAGCGGTTGTCGAGCGGGCTGGTGGGCGAGCGGTAAGCCAGCGCAAACCGCTGGGGCTTCGGAATGCCTACCCACCACATCGAATCGGGCCCGCCCATGCGGGCGTGCAGCCGCAGCAGCTCCAGGTATTCGGCCTTGTCGAAGCCCGGCTGGAGGGCCTGGGCGCTAGCGCTGGGGCCCCAAGCAAGCCAAGCAGGACGAGTAAAGAAACGATAAGCCGCATCCGCCGGGGCCCCCAGGGGTAAAAACTGACGAGCCGGTGAATATCGTATTTATTTAATTGGATCAGCGCAAATTACCATTGGGCCCACTGGCCGCTGTCGTTACAGGGCGTCAAGGCCGGCCCCCGCCAGCTGCTGCCGGATGCGCTGCCGGGCGGCGTCGGGCAGGCCCGGTAGCGCATCCGGGGCCCCGGCGGCCCGGGCTTGGGCCAGCTGCACCAGCAGCACGGTTTGGCGGGCGTAGCGGTGGCAGTAGGGGCAGTAATGCAGGTGCAGCCACAGGCTGCGCCGGTCGCGCGGGGCCAGGGGCGCGTCGGCGCGCTGCTCGATGAGCAGGGTGGCGTGTTGGCAGGAGAGCAGGCGCAGCATGGCGGGCGGTGGCAAGAGGGTTAGGACCGGGTGCGGCGGCCCAGGCCGTGCTGCTCGAGGCAGCGGCGCAGCTGGAGCTTGGCCCGGTGGACGATGACCCAATAGTTGGCCGCCGACAGCGACAGTTCTCGGCAGATTTCTTCGGCCGGCAATTCTTCCACAAACCGCAGCGCGAACACCGCGCCGTGCCGGGCGGGCAGGCGCTCCTGGCAGCGGTGCAGGGCGGCTTGCAGTTCCGCCTGCTCCAGGGCCCCGTCGGCGGTTTGCCAACTGGTGGGGGCCTGGGCGGCGCGCCAGTGGCCGTTGCCTTCCTCAAAAAAATCGGCTTCCGTGGGGCCCTCGGGGGCCAGCTCGGCGAGCGATACTTCGGGGCGATGGGCTTGCCGATGGTAGTAATCAAGCACCTGCCGCTTCAAAATGGCAAACAGCCAAGTGCGCTCCGACGCCTCACCCCGGAATTTCCCCAGCGCTTGCAGGGCCCGGAGCAGGGTGGCCTGCACCAGCTCTTCAGCGGCGTCGGCCCCGCCCACGCGGGCCAAGGCGTAGCGGTACAGCTCGTTGCCGTAGCGGGCCAGCCACTGCGTTGGCTCGGGGGCGGGGTAGGGCGTCAATATGAAAAAGCGTAGATGGCTAGCCGTGCCAAAGTGAACGGCTTATCAGTTACTTATTTTTAATTGACAGTCAATAAGTTGTGTTTTAGCTAACAGCTTCTGCGGCATCAGTGGCCCGAGTCCCAGTCGTAGCCCTGCTCGGCCCAGAAATCGGCCGGCCGCTCGTCCACAAAGGCGATGGTGCCGATGCGCTTGAGGTGCTTGATGCCGTACTTGAGGGGCGTGACCAGGCGCAGCGGTGCGCCGTGGGGCCCCGTCAGGGGCTGGCCGTTCATCTCGTAGCAGAGCAGCGTTTGGGGGTGCACGGCGTTGGACAAATCCAGGCCCACGTAGTATTTCTCATCGGGCGTGACGACGCTGACGTAGCGGGCTTCGCGGCCGCTGGCGGTGGCCAGCGGGTACTTCTCAATAAAGTCGGAAAACCGGGCCCCCACCCAGTTCACCTTGATGCTCCAGCCCTCGATGCACTTCAGCTCCGTCGTCATGTCCACGCGCGGCAGGGCCTTGATGTCGTCGATGGTGAATTCCTGCACGCGCGCCGGGGCCCGGCCGGGGCATAGGCCTGCACGCGCAGGCGCCAGTCGGCAGTTACGAAGGACTCTTCCAGGCCAATGTTGCCGTTCTGGCGACTGGTAGCCATCGACTTCGGAAACGTGGGGCCAGCCGGGTTTCGCGGAAGTAGGCCTGCGAGAGGCGCCCGTTGGCGTCGAGCACCCGCCGGAAGGGCCACGGCGTGCCCTCGTCGGCGGGGCGCGTGAGCAGCCAGCGCCAGCCACCCACGCCCGCCAGGGCCGCCACGCCCCCCAATAATAAAGGCGCGGCGCGAGCGGCTGGCGGCCTGCTGGGCCACGTCGGCTTCGGACGTGCCGGCCGGCGACTCGGGCAGCGGCGGGGCGGAATAATCAGTGGTATTATCCATCACAGTAACAAGCTAAGCGGGCAGGGTAGGAGAAGTGGCCCGGCTGGGGGCCCCAGCTACCGGCTCGCCGGGGGCCGGGTGCTCCGCGTCCACGATTTGGAAGCCGGCCACCATCGAGCGGAAGTTGTTCCAGCCGGCCCGCACCACCTGCGCGATGTGCACCACGAAGAACAGCACGTAGCCGACGGTGAGCGTAAAGTGCTCGGCGCGGGCCCACTCGTAGCCGCCGAGCAGGCCCGTGAGCCAGGCAAACTGCACCGGCTTGTAAATGGCCAGGCCCGTGAGCAGCGAGCCCGCGCCCATGAGCACTACGGCGGTGTAGGCAATTTTCTGGGCCCCGTTGTACTTCACCACCGGCGGCTCGCCCTTGCGCAGCCCCAAGTCGTGGAGCGTCACCAAAATGGCTTCCTTGAAGGAGTTGCGGTCGGGCAGCAGGTGGCGCCACTCGCCCGAAACCAGCGTGTAGCCCACGTACAGCAGGCCGTTAATCATGAACAGCCACATCAAGGCGAAGTGCCAGTTCATGCCCTGGGCCAGCTTTTGGGGCATGCCCAGGGCCTTGTAAAAGCCGTCAGGGAAGAACTTGAACAGCGTGGTAAGGCCCCAGCCGATGCGGTACACATCGTTGGCCCAGTAAATGAGCAGCCCGCTCCAAATCATGAGCGCGAGGATGGGGAAATTCAGCCAGTGGAACCAGCGGATGGCCAGCGGGTGCTTCTCGACGAGGCGTTTCATGGGCGGTAAAAAATGGGTCGGAGAAATTCTTAGGAAAGATACCGGGGCCCCGGCAATCGCGGCGGTGGCCAGGCCAGCCAGTCGGGCAGACGCCCGCTGGCCGCGGTCCTTACAGCCGGGGGAGATGTTTTTTTTCGAACCGCGGTTGTAAGGCCGGGCCCCGGGCGGCGTCTGCCCGTCCAAAGCCCACCCGTTCACTTTAAGCCCCGTTTGCCATGAAACGTTTCGTGCTCGTTGGATTGCCCTCGCTGGCCGCGGCCGGGGCCCTCGCTGCCTACCGCCCGCTCACGCCGCCCGCCGCCGCCCGGGTGCCCGTGGTGGTGGAGCTGTTCACCTCCGAAGGCTGCTCGAGCTGCCCGGCCGCCGACGCGGCCCTGCGGGAGCTGGAAGCGGCCCAGTCGGTGCCCGGGGCGGAGGTCATCGCCCTCGGCCAGCACGTCGATTACTGGAACCGCCTGGGCTGGAAGGACCCGTTTTCGGCGGCCCAGTTCACCGAGCGCCAGCAGGCCTACGCGGCGGGCTTCGGCACGGGCTCCTACACGCCCCAGGCCGTGGTGAACGGCCAGGCGGAGTTCGTCGGCAGCAACCGCGCCGCGCTGGTGGCCGCCATTGCCAAAGCCGCCCAGGGCCCCCACGCCGCCGTGCAGCTCGTGCGCCAGGGCGCGCCGTGGCCCGTGCAAGTAGCGGCCCTGCCCGCCGGGGCCCCCGCGGCCGACGTGCTCCTGGTCATCACCGAAGCCGGCCTGGCCACCCAGGTGGGCCGGGGCGAAAACGCGGGCCGCCTGCTGCGCCACGCTGCCGTGGTGCGGGCGCTGCGCCCCGTGGGCCAGGCCGGGGGCAGCGCGTTTGCCGCCGCGGTGCCACTGGCCCTACGCCCCGAGTGGCACCCCGAAAACCTGCGCGCCGTGGTGCTGGTGCAGGAGCCCGCCACGCACCGCATTGTGGGCGCGGCCAGCCTGCCACTGGGGGCCCTGAATTAGAGTGTTTTTAGAATTAATTAAAAATTAAAAATGATGAATTAAAAATTTGATAGCCAGATTTTTAATTCATCATTTTTAATTTTTAATTAGTTCTAAAGAATACGCTGACCACAAAACTGCCACTTAGGGTTTCGGCTCGTTGCGGTACACTTTACCTTCCTTCATCACGAACTGCACCGTTTCCAGGGCCCGCACGTCGGTGAGGGGGTTGCCGGGCACGGCCACGATATCGGCCAGCTTGCCGGCTGTGAGCGAGCCGGTGCGGTCCTGCCATTGCAGCAGCTCGGCGGCCCGGATGGTAGCCGATTGGATGGCCTGCATCGGGGTGAGGCCGAACTTCACCATGTAGAAAAACTGCTTGGCGTTGCCGCCGTGCGGGTACACCGCGGCGTCGGTCCCAAAGGCCACCTTCACACCGGCCCGCACCGCTTTCTGGAAGTTCTCGCGCTGCAATTTGCCCACGCTGCGCTCCTTTTCGATGATTTTTTCGGGGAAGCCTTTCTTGGCGTATTCGCTCAGGATGTAGTCGTCGTCGTAGATGTCGGCCACCAGCCAGGTGCCGTTTTTCTTCATCAGCTGAACGCCCTCGTCGTCGAGCAGCGAGCCGTGTTCGATGCTGGTGACGCCCGCGCGCACGGCCAGTTTGATGCCCTCGGCCCCGTGGGCGTGGGCCGCCACCTGGCGGCCCCAGCGGTGGGCCTCGTCCACGGCGGCCTTCAATTCCTCCAGCGAGTACAGGGCCGCCCCCGCGCTGCCTTCTTCCGAAAGCACGCCGGCTGTGGCCAGCACCTTAATCCAATCGGCCCCGAATTTGACGTTGGTGCGCACGCGCTTGCGGATTTCCTCGGGCCCGTCGGCGATGCCCGTGAAGTCGGGGTTTTCGCCAAATTTCAGGCCCGGCGCGAAGCCCGTGGTGGGGTCGCCGTGGCCGCCGGTGGCGCTCAGGGCGAAGGTGGCGACCAGCATCCGGGGCCCCGGCAGGGTGCCGGCGTTGATGGCGTTGCGCAGGCTCACGTCGATGAGGCTGCTGCTGCCCAAGTCGCGCACCATTGTGAAGCCCGCCTGCAAGGTGCGCGCCGCGTAGGTGGGCGCCAGTAGCGCCCGGTCAATCGGCGACTTGCGGAACATGTCCTCGTAGTAGTTGTCGCCCGGCTCGCTGCTGAGGTGAGTGTGGCAGTCCATGAGCCCGGGCAGCACCGTGGCGCTGCTCAAGTCTACCACCGTGGCGCCGGCCGGAATGGTCAGGTTGGGCCCCACGGCCGTGATTTTGTCGCCGCTGACGAGAATGATTTGGTTGGTGAGCAGCTTGCCGCTCACCACATCCACCAGCCGCCCCGCCCGGATGGCCGTGACGGTGGGCACAGCGGCGGCCGGCGCTGGGGTGATGGGGGTTTGGGCGGCGGCGGTAAAAGAGAGGGCTACCCCCAAAGCGAGCAGAAGTTTTTTCATAAGCCAGAAAGTGAAGCGGAGGCCGCGGCCGCCAGTGCGCGCAGGGCCCCCAGGGCCCGGTCGGCGTCGGCGCGGGCCACAAATAAATGGTCGTGATAAAAGGCTGCCACTACGTTGCAGCTGATGTTTTCTTGGGTTAGGGCCCCGGCCACGGCGGCCGTCAGCCCCACGGCGGCCAGCGACGAGTGCACCGTCAGCGTCAGCCAGGCGGCCACGTATTCGTAGGAAAAGCCTTGGGCATCGGCGTCGGCCTGGGGTAAAATGAGGGTAACGCCTTCGGCCTCGCGGAACCAGCCCAGGGCCCCCGCCGGTATAGACGCGGCCGGCCCCACGGCGCAAAACACGTAGTCGCCGGAGTGTAGCGCGGGCTCCAGAGTGGCCAGCAGGCGCGCCAGGTTGGTTTCGCCCGCCGCGGTGCTCATTCTGCTTCGCGGTTCACCGTGTCGGGGCTGAACGCTGGCACGCAGATCGACCAGTATTCGCACTCCTCATCGAACGGGTTGGCGTAGCGCACCCGGGCCCCGCCCTTGATGAGCAGGGCCTGCCCGGCGTGCAATTCCACGGTGTCGCCGTCAATTTCGAACCGCTTGCGGCCGCGCACCACGATGGTGATTTCGTCGAACGTGGGCGTTTGGTGGGGCTCGCTCCAGTGGGGCGGGGCCACCATGTGGGCCAGGCTGTAGGCGGCAGTGCCGGTGCTGGCCTGGCCCACGTGCTCCTCGATGAGCTTGCCGTCGGTGGTGGGCACCACGAAGGGCGCGGGGTTGAGAACGTAGCGTTTTTCGGTAGGCATAGAGAAAATTGTTGGGATGAATTGATTAGGCCGTCATGCTGAGCGCAGCCGAAGCATCTCTCCCGCTGACTATTTTAATCGTTCGCCGATTTAGCTGCTTAGCGGGAGAGATGCTTCGGCTGCGCTCAGCATGACGGCCTATCTTGAAAAATTAGCTTTAACAGCTCTGAGGTTAGTTTTTTAATTTATCCAGCCACTTGAAGAGGCGGGAATGGTATTTCCAGATGAAAAAGTACGGCGTTTGGACGGCCCCGAACCGCACCCGCACCCGCGCGACGCCCGGCAGCATGCTGCCTTCAAAATCGAAGCAGTTGAGCCCCAGCACTTCGCTGGCGTAGCGGATGCATTCCCAGGCCAACAAAATGCCCGCGCCGCTGGCCCGCAGCGTGGGGTCGTCGCCGGCCAGGTGGTAGTAGGCCGTGGTGGCGTCCCAAATCAGGTAGGCCACCGAATGCACCCGGCCCTGGGCATCGACGGCGAAAAACAGCTGCCGGGCCCCCCGCGCCGCCAGGGCCCCATCGAGCCGCCGGAACTGCGCCTCCGAGTACGGCACGGCCAGGCCCTGGCGCGCAAAGCTTAGCCCGTTCACCGCCCAAAAAGTGGCCAGGTCCAAGTCGTGCACCACGCGCACCTTGCCCCGCGCCTGCCGAATGTCGCGCCGGATGCCCCGGTGCAGCCCGGCCGCCACTTGCGCCAAATCGTGCAGGGGCCCCAGGCGGTAGGTGTAGGCCGTGGCCAGGCCAAAGCCCCGCCCGCGCAGCCGCGGCCCATCGGCAAGGGTGGGGTAGCAGTTCTGCTTGAAGGCAGCCAGCGGCG
>NZ_MDZA01000200.1 GCF_001816125.1 Hymenobacter coccineus
GTAGGCCAGCCGGGCGCGGGGGCACCACGAAGCCCTCCACCCAGCGCCAGGCGCGCTGCACGGCGGCCGGCCCACCACCTCGGGCGTTTCCGTGAACAGCTCGTGGGCGTCGTACACCAGCGGCTGGCCGCCCAGGCGGGCCCGCAGCCACACGGGCAGGGCCGTGTCGAGGTCCACGGCGCACCAGGCGTCGGCGCGCCGGCGCAGCAGGTGCAGCAGCAGGCGCAGGTTGTACTCCAGGTAGAACAGCTTGCCCGTTTGGAACCAGCCGCGCAGGCGGTGCTGGCGGTAGTGCTGGGCCGGCAGGGGCCCCGAGGCGGGCCGCGCCCATCCCACCAATTCTACCTGGTAGCCAGCGGCTTGTAAGCTGCCGCAGATGCGCTGCATGCGCTGGTCGTGCACCAAATCGGTGGTGGCGGCGAAGAGCAGCCGGGGCCCGGGGGAAGGCCGCCGCGGTGGTGGCTGATTTTTTCCCAGCGGCATCATATTTTTGGTGGTAATTTGGCCAAACTTACGTCTGCGCGGGTTGTGCCGCACGGGGCCCTATTTCTATTTCCTATCCGCTCGTGTTTATGTCGCCTTCCCACACGGTTCAGCCGCCCACGCCCGTCGTTCCTCCGTTGCCCGCGCTGTTCGACCAGCTGGGGCAGTCGTACGTGCTGGCCGACCGCCAGGGGCTGGTGGCAGACGTGAACGCGACGTTCCTGGCCCTCACCGGCTACGAGCGGGCGCAGGTGCTGGGACGCTCGTTTTACCGCCTGTTTGTGCCGCCCAGCGAGCGAGCCGCCCGCGAACAGGCCCACCAGGACTACGTGCAGCGCGAGCGCCTCGACGACCGCCTGGAGTGCGCCGTGCTCACGCGCGCCGGCTACGTGCGCTTGCTGCGCTGGCAGGGCGGCTTCGCCCGCGACGCCGGCGGCCAGGTGACGGGCCTCTGGCTGGCGGGCCAGGAAATTGCCGACCGCAGCGGCCCCCCGCCCGCGCTGGCCGGCCACGACGCTCGCACTTGCAGGAGTTCCTCGACAACGCCCAGGACTTGGTGATGCACCTGAGCGCCGAGAATAACTTACTCTTCGTGAACAAGGCCTGGAAGGAAAAGCTCGGCTACACCGACGCCGACCTGGCCAACCGCTCCCTCACCGACGTGGTGCACCCCTACTACAAGGCCAAGCTGCTCTACCAGCTGCGCAACTTGTACGAAGGCGAGCCGGTGAACAAAATTGAGACCGTGTTCCTCACCAGCACCGGCAAGCCGGTGCACCTCATCGGCAGCCTCAGCGCCGTGCGCGAGCCCGGCCAGCCGGTGAGTGGCCACGCCATCCTGCACGACATCACCGACCGCATCAAGGCCGAGCGCCTGCAAAAGGTGTACTACAGCATCGCCAACCTGGCCATCAGCGCCAAGGATTTGGCCGCCCTCTACGGGGCCATCCACCGCGAGCTGAGCAAGATCATCGAAACCAGCAACCTGTTCATTGCCCTCTGCGACGACGCCCGCACCGAGCTGCAGTTTGCCTACTACGTCGACCAGCACCCCCAGCCCCGGGCCCACGCCCCGCGCCCGTTCTCGTCGGGCCTCTCGGAGTACGTCATCCGCGGCGGGCAGCCCCGCTACATCACCCGGGCCGAGATGCAGCAGCTGGTGCAAAACGGCACCATCACGGCCTTCGGGCTGATGCCGGAGGTGATGCTGGCCTCGCCGTTGAGCGTGGGCGAGCGCATCATCGGGGTGCTGGCCGTGCAGGACTACCACCGCCCCGACGCCTACGCGCCCGGCGACCTGGACGTGCTCCACTTCATCTCGAACCAGGTGGCGCTGGCCATCGAGCGCAAGCGCAACGAGGAGCAGATCCAGCGCCAAAACGCGCGCCTGAACGCCATTTTTGAGAGCGGCTCGCACCTGATGTGGACCGTGGACGGGCGCGGCCGCCTGGCCTCGTTCAACCGCAACTACGGGGCCTACTTCCTGCGCCGCAACGGGGCCCCGCCACCCGCGGCCTCGACCTGCGCGTGGCCGACCTGGCCCGCATGGACGACGAGCCCCGCTCGACCTTCACGCAGTACTACCAGCTGGCCGAAACCGGGCAGCCCCAGCGCTTTGAGGTGCGCCTGCGCGACTTGCGCGGCCGCGACCTCTGGATTGAGGTGCACCTGAACCCGATTTACCTCGGCGACGGCTCGTTTGAGGAAATCTCGGCCATTGCCCACGACATCACCGAGCAGAAGCGGGCCCAGCTGGCCCTGGAGGCGCAGGAGGAGAAGTTTCGCTCCATTTTCGAGTCGTTCCAGGACGTGTACTACCGCACTGACGAGGCGGGCCTGCTCACCATCGTCAGCCCCTCGGTGCGCGAGGTGCTGGGCTACGAGCCCCACGAGGTGCTGGGCCGCCCGGTGCAGGATTTCTTCTACGAAGCCACCACCACCGACCGCCTGGCCAGCTTGGTGGAGCACACCGGCAGCCTGCGCAACTTTGAAACCGCTATGCGCCACCGCGCCGGCCACCCGGTAAGTGTGCTCATCAACGCCCGCCAGGCCCTGCAGGGGGCCCCCGGCAGCGAGGGCATTGCCCGCGACGTGACCGAGCTGCACCAGATGCAGGACGACCTGCGCACCGCCAAGGAAACGGCCGAGGCCGCCCTGGAGGCCAAAACGCAGTTTCTGGCCAACATGAGCCACGAGTTGCGCACGCCCATGAACGGCATCATCGGCATGATTGATCTGCTGAACCAAACGGTAAACACCGACGAGCAGCGTGAGTACGTAGAGACGCTGCGCAAGAGCAGCGACGCGTTGCTCACCATCCTCAACGACATTCTCGACCTGAGTAAGATTCAAGCGGGCAAGATGCGCCTGCAGGAAGGTGCCCTGGAGCTGAAGGCGGTGCTTGAGCGCATCCGTTCACTCTTCTTGTACCGGGCCGAGCAGAAGCGCCTCATCTTCACCTACCACATCACGCCCCACACGCCGCGCTTCGTGGTAACGGACGAGGTACGCCTGCTGCAAATTCTCTCCAACCTGGTAGCCAATGCTCTCAAGTTCACCAACGAGGGCACAGTGAGCGTGGTGGTATCGTCGGTGGCCACGACGGCGACTACCACACCGTGCGCTTCGCAGTGCAGGACTCGGGCATCGGCATTTCGCCTGACGATGCGTCACGGCTGTTCACCAACTTCACTCAGCTCGATACCACTTCTAGTAAGACCTACGGCGGTACGGGGCTAGGGCTTGCCATCAGTCGCCAGCTGGCCGAGCTGCTGGGCGGCGAAATCGGCGTGTTTTCCGACACCGGCCAGGGCAGCGTGTTCTGGTTTACCATCCGCTGCCGCCAAGCCGAATTTGAAGACCTGCCCGTGCATTTGCCTGAGCCCGAAGGTCCCGTGCAGGTATTTCTCACCCCGCCCCATATCCTGCTCGTCGACGACAATCCCATCAACCAAAAAGTAGGCCAGCGCCTGCTGCACAAGTTGGGCTGCGTGGTGGACGTGGCCACCGATGGCCCCGACGCCATCGCCCAGGCCACGGCATTGGGGGCCAACTACGACCTGATTTTTATGGACATCCAGATGCCCGACATGGACGGCATCACGGCTACCCGCGAAATTCGGGAGCACCTGGGCACCGGCTGCCGCCCGTGGTGGCCATGACGGCCTACTCAATGCAGGAAGACGCCAGCCGCTTCATGCGCCAGGGCATGGACGACTACGTGGGCAAGCCCGTGAAAACACAGCGCCTGAACGAGGTGCTGCACCGCTGGGTGCGCCCCCGCCCACCCCGGCGCACCGTACGCCCCCGCCGGGGCCCCCGAGCCCTCT
>NZ_MDZA01000201.1 GCF_001816125.1 Hymenobacter coccineus
CCGCCGGTGCTGGGGGCCCCTGGCCTTGGTGCCCGTCAACTGGGGCCTGGAGGCTTGGAAGTGGCACCGCCTGGCCCGGCACCTCGAGCCCGTCACGTTTGGGCGCAGCCTGCGGGGCGTGCTGGTGGGCCTCACGCTGGGCTTCGCCACCCCCAACCGCGTGGGCGACTACGCCGGCCGCATCCTGGAGCTGAAAAGCCGCCGCGTGCGGGCCCTGGGGGCCGTGTTCCTGGGGCGCTACTGCCAGCTGGTGGCCACCGTGCTGGCCGGCGTGGCGGGCCTGCTGTACTTCCTGCTGACGTTTTACCTGACGGGTTTTCCGGCGGCGAAGCTGGGGGTAATTATCACGGCCGTAATAGTTTGCGCGCTGGTGCTGGTGCCGCTCTACCGCTCGCGGCTGCTGGTGGCGGCCCTGGGCCTGTGGCGGCCGCTGCGGCGGTTCCGGCCGGCGCTGGCCGTGATGCCCACCTACCCGGCGCGGGCGCTGCACGCGGTGCTGGCCATTTCGGGGCTGCGCTACGCCGTGTTTTGCGCGCAGTTTCTGCTGCTGTTGCGCGCCTACGGGGTAGGGGCTGGGCTAGGGCCCGGGCTAGCCGCCGTGTCCGGCACGTTCCTGCTGAAATCGTTGGTGCCCTCGCTGAACGCGCTGGCCGACGTGGGCGTGCGCGAGCTGTCGGCCACCCACTTGTTTGGGCTGCTGGGGCAGCCGGCGCTGCCGGTGCTCTCGGCCAGCCTCAGCCTGTGGGTCATCAACATTGCCCTGCCCAGCGCCGCCGGCCTGCTGCTGGTGCCGGGCCTGCGCGTGTGGCGCAGGCCGCAGCGCATGAGGGCGGCCGTGGTGGGGCCCCTGCTGCTGGCCGCGCCCGCGCTTTACGCCGGCGTAATGGTCTGGCTGCGCGGCGGTTGGCAACGCAGCCGCGCCGCTGCCGAAGCTGCGCAAGTAGCTGCGCAGGCTGCTGCTGGGGCCCCCAGCGAAGCAGCCGCTGGGGCTCCCGCAGCTGCCACGCTTCCCGGCAAAGCAAGCGCCGAAGCCCCCGGTGAAGCAGGCGTCAGGCTTCCCGGCGAAGCAGTTACCAGGGCCCCCGTAGCTGCCACGCTTCCCGACAAAGCAACCGCCGAAGCTCCCGCCGCCACGGCCGAAACTGCCGCCGCCGAAGATTCTGCTGCCCTAGCCGAAACTGATAGTGCCGAAGTAGCCAACGTCGCCGCCAGGGCCCCCGCCGCAGCGCAACCTCGCCGCGTCACCGGCGCCGCTGGGGCCCCCGCCGGAGCAGCAACTGCCACTGTCGCTGACGAAACCGCTGCCCCGCTGCTCTTCTCCGTCCTCATCGCCGCCCGCGACGAAGCCGCCGCGCTGCCCCAACTGCTGGCCGACCTCGCCGCCCAAACCCTGCCCGCCGCCCGCTTCGAGGTCCTCCTCGCCGACGACCACTCCACCGACGGCACCGGGGCCCTGGCGCGGGCCGCCGCCGTGGGCCTGCCGTTCCGGCTGCGGCTGGTGGAATTGTTGCCTGAGCAAACCGGCAAGAAAGCCGCCCCTAGTCGCTGCCCTGGCGCGGGCCGGGGCCCCCTGGCTCGTCTGCACCGACGCCGATTGCCGCCTGGGCCCCGGCTGGCTCGCCGCCTACGCCCGCCTGCTGGCTAGTGCCGCAACCCCTCCCCCGGCTACTCCCCAAAAGGGAGGGGGGCCAGTACCTGAACCGTTGAACGCACCCCTCCCTTTTGGGGAGGGGCCGGGGGAGGGGTTGCCCGATTTCATCAGCGGCCCGGTGCTGCTCACGGGGCCCGACACGTGGTTTCAGCGGCTGCTGGGGCTGGAGTTTGCGGGCCTGGTGGGCGTGGGCGGGGCCTGCATCGGCCGCGGGGCCCCCACCATGTGCAACGGCGCCAACCTGGCCTACCGCCGCGCCGCCTTCGAGGCCATCAACGGCTACGCGGCCCACGCCCACCTGGCCAGCGGCGACGACGAGTTCCTGATGCACCAGTTGCACGCCGCCCGCCCCGGCAGCGTGCGCTTCCTAGCCGATGCCGCCGCCGTGGTGCGCACCGCCGCGCCCGCCACCCTGGGGGCCCTGCTGCGGCAGCGCGTGCGCTGGGCCAGCAAGTGGCGCCACTACCAAAGCCCCGCCTCGCGCCGCCTGGCCCCGCTGGTGCTGGGCGCCAACGTGGCCCTGGCCGCCGGCGCGCGTGGGGCGCTGGCCTGGCCCGCGTTGGGGCCCTGGGTGGCCGCCGCCTGGCTGCTCAAGCTGGGCGCCGACTGGTGGCTGCTGGCCCCGGTGCTGCGGTTTTTGGGGACCCGGCGGTGGCTGTGGGGCCTGCTGCCGCTCCAACTGCTGTACGCGCCCTACGCGCTGGCCGTGGGCGCGCCGGCTGGCGCGGCGGGTACCGCTGGAAGGGGCGGGCGGTGCGGTGAGCTTGAGTCAAAATAAAAGCTCGGCAGGAGTAAGCTTATGGCCCGCTCAGCTGTTTATTTATACGGGGCATCACCTAATTTTTCAAGCACATGCGGACCAACTCGTTGAGTTTTGCGCTGACGGTGGGGATGGGGTTAATCGTGGTATTGATGTGCTACGCGGCGCTGAGCGCGGCGGGGCTGGTAGGGTTCGCGGCCGCTGACGTAGCTGCCGCAGTTCAAAGCGAAGAAGTAGCAATTAATCTTAAATCATCGGCACTAAAAGCCAAACGGACGGCTGGAATTGTGCAAGCACAAGCCAGCGCCAAAGATGCACTTGCCATACAAGCTGGTGATGCGCTTTTCAAAGCTAATTGCACCCAGTGCCACGCTATAAATGAGCAAGTAGTGGGCCCCGCATTGGCAGGTGTTACCAAGCGCCGCACCATCGCCTGGATCATTCCCTGGGTAAAGAACTCTGCCAAGGTGGTAGCCAGCGGTGACGAGTATGCCGTTGCGCTGTACGGCAAATTCCAGAAGCAGCAGATGCCTTCTTTCCAATTATCAAATGAGCAAATTCAGGATATAGTCGCATATATTGACTCACAAGAAGGGAGTGGAATAAGTGAGGGAAGTGAAGACCAAGCCATAGCGGCCAAATAAGCGAAGTACCATTGGCCGCCGGCTTTTAAACGAAATCTTCAATACCGCCCTCTGGAATTACCTTTACCCGCCGCTCTTTCCGCCTCCCGTGACCGACCCTGAATTCGACCTGCTCGACGAGCTGTACTTCGTCACCCCCTTCCGCACCTTGCTGGAAAAAACCGGCCTGCCCGTGGCCGAGCTGCGCGAGCAGCTGCGCAGCCTGCTTGAGCAGGGCCTGATTCGCAGCTACTGGCCCGACCCCGACACCGAGCTGGCCTACGAGCCCACCTCCTACGGCGCTATTGCCACCGATGCCAGCTTCCTGGCCTCCAAGGAGGGGCTGCTGCGCCACAACACCCGCTAGCCGTGGCCCCGCCCGTGCTGCCCGCCCCGCCGCCCGCGCCGGCCGCCCGCCCGCCGGGCTACTACGTGCGCCAGCGCCTGTGGCAAAACCGGCCCGCCGTGTTCGGCCTGGTATTCATTGCGTTGTGCGCGCTGGTGTCGGTGCTGGGCTACTGGATTCTGCCCGACAACTCGCCCGATGCCAGCCACGGCTTTGTGGCGCTGCAAAAGCAGGGCCCCGGCCTCACGGTGGAGTTCCTGCGCCGGCCGCTGCCCGATTCGGCGCTGGCCAGCCGTCCGTCCCCCAACCTTTTCCGCACCTGGTGGGGCGGCCGCGTGCCCCACCTATGAGGAAGCGCCCATTGCCGCCTACCGGGCCCTGGGGCCCGACTCCGGCCGTGGTGCGGCCCTGGGCCGA
>NZ_MDZA01000202.1 GCF_001816125.1 Hymenobacter coccineus
ATGCTTCCTTCGTCAGCATGACAGCACCCATTTAAGTAGCTCTAACACGTCATGCTGCGCTGCGCTCGGCATGACGTTCCTGTAAGTGATTTTGGGGCCGCGAAGGCCCGGGCGATGACCCAAACGAGCAGCAGCACGGCCAGGATTTGGCAGCCGCGGCCGATGTACTCGCCCGTGCGGGTGTGGCGAGGCCTTTGCGCAGGATCAAGTCGCGGTCCACGGTTTGGCCCATCTGGAAGTCGTGGGCCCCTATTTCGCGAAAGCCGAACCGCTGGTAGAACGCCAGGGCGCGGGCATTTTTTTCCCACACGCCCAGTACCACGGCCGAGCAGTGCAGCTCGTCGGCCAGGGCCAGCACGGCGCGCATTAGGGCCGCGCCCAGGCCGGTACCGAGCCAGTCTTCGGCCACGTAGAGGCGCTCAATTTCGAGGCGGCCGGCGGGGGCCTCCTCGCCTTCAGGCAGGCCCAGGGCCGAGGGTTCGCGCAATTTAGCGTAGCCCACCAGGGCCCCCTGCATGTGGGCCAGCAGGAAGGTATTGGCCGAATCCTGGAGCTCGGCCAGCTGCTGCTCGGGCCCGAAGGTTTTGGCCAGGAACGCGGACATGTCGGCGGGGGCGGTGGTAGCGGCGAAGGTATCCTGAAAGGTTTGGCGGCCCAGGTCGGCCAGTTGGGCGGCGGTGGTGGCGTTGGCCTTGGCCAGCGCAATGCGGAGGGGAGACGACATAAGGGCAGCAAAGGTGGGGCCCCGCCGGCCAACCGGGCCCCGGGGCACGGGCTAAAGGATGGTTTTTTTGGCCGGGCCGTCGGCCAGCCGGCCGCCGCGCACCAGCTGGCGGCCGTAGCGCACCAGCAGGCCGGCCCCCACCAGGCCCAGCAGGTACAGCAACACCAAGCCCACTTCCAGCCCGCCCTCAATGCCCTCCAGCGACCACGCATAGGCCGCAATAGCCAGCCGAATCAGCTGGGCCAGCCCCAGCAGAATACCGGTCCAGAGAAACATCCACCCCAGGAGGCGGCGGGTACCGGGCGAAAGAGGAGCAGCGGCCATACGTGGGTTTCATACGCCACCCGCCGCGGCCGGGTTTTTCGCGGCCGCGCTTGCCGATTGGCCCCGGCGGCGTACTTTTGCCTTACCAAACACCCCGCGAGAGTAGCTCAGTTGGTAGAGCATCAGCTTCCCAAGCTGAGGGTCGCGAGTTCGAACCTCGTTTCTCGCTCATTGATTAACAGCCACTTATCTGCAAAGATGGGTGGCTGTTCTGGTTTTGGGACAGTGCAGTGGCTTACTTTAATTATTGCCAGCGCTTCGTTTTGATTCTCTTCCGACAGCTGCCTCGCTGTCCAAAGCAAGCTTTCGCACAGCTGAGTGCGTCAGAACAGTAAGATTTTGTGCTCTCATCAACACGCCTGATCAGAAGTCCTAATCTTCTACTCCACGCTGAGCGGCTTGGTGGCGGTGCCGGCGGCGGTGGCCACGGCCACTAAGTAGCGGCCGGTGGGCAGGCCGGTGAGGTCGAGGGTGGCGGTGAGGCCGGCCACGGACTGCTCGCGCAGGCGGCGGCCCAGCATATCGCAGATGGTGACGTGGGCCCCCGGGGCGGGCAGCGTGAGGCTGGCCTGCTGGTGGGCGGGGTTGGGGAAAATATCGAACTTGACGGCCGCGGCGTTGCGGTTGGCGGTGGGCATGTAGGCCCGGTTTTCGAGCACCAGGATGCGGTCGTCGGTGGCGCCGGGGGTGCCGCGGCCGTCGCGGTTGCTGGTGCCCACGTACACCCGGCCGTCGGGCGATACGCACAGGCTGCGCAGGCGGCCAAAGTCCTTCAGGAACTCGTTGCGGGCGGTGATGGTGGCGCCGGTGGCGTCCAGGGGCAGCTGCACGAGGCGGCGGCCGCCCAGGGCCGCCACCAGCAGGCTGCCGCGCCAACCCGGAATGGCGGGGTGGTCGTAGTACTTGAGGGCGGCCGGGGCGATGGTGGGCGTCCAGGTGGTAAGGGGCTCGCGCACGTTGTTGGCGGCGCAGAAGGCGGCCTCGGCGGGCAGGTTGCAGAGGCCTTCCACGGTGGGCCAGCCGTAGTTGCGGCCCACCTCAATCTTGTTGATTTCGTCGTCGTTGTTGGGGCCGTGCTCCGAGCTGTAGAGGCGGCCGTCGGCCAGCTGCACCAGGCCCTGGGGGTTTCGGTGGCCCAGCGTGTACACGTAGCTGCCGGGCGCGGGGTTATCGGCCGGAATGCTGCCATCGAGGTTCAGGCGCAGGATTTTGCCGTTCAGCGAAGCCCGGCTCTGGGCTTCGGGCTGCTGCTGGGCATCGCCGGTGGTCATCAGCAGGGTGCGGTCGGGCAGGATGATTAGGCGCGAGCCGCTGTGCGTGGTGGTGGCCGCAATGCCGCCCAGCAGCACCAGCGGGTCGCCCAGCGTGCCGGCTGCGGCGGCGTAGGTGAGGCGCACCAGCTTCTCTTTCAGGGCCCCCTGCTCGGTGTAGTTGTACACCACGTACACGTAGGGCTGGGTGGCAAAATCGGGGTGCAGCACCATGCCCAGCAGGCCGCTCTCGTTGTTCTGCGTCACGTCGGCGATGGTGAGCAGCGGCAGCACCGCCCCGGTGTTGGGGTTGATGCGGCTGATGCGCCCGGCGCGCTCGGTGGCCCAAATGAAGTTGTCGGGCCCCAAACCAGTTCCCAAAGCGTGGCCAGCCCGGGCGTCAGCTCCGATACCGTGACGGTAGCCGTACCCACCGTAAACGTGGCCAGCGCCGGCGCCTGGGCCCGGGCGGCCAACACATTTCCGGCCAGCAGGGCAGTAAGCAACGATTTTTTCATCAGTAAATGACAACGAATAAGGAAATAATAATCCTTTCGGCGTCAAATATATACACCCTGCCGATTACATGTACGCTTTACCCGGAATTATACCTTGGGCGGCTGCGCAGTGCGCCCAGCCGCGCCGCCGGGCCGCGGCCAGCTAGGGGCCCCATAAATAACCAATTGCCCCACCCCGGGGCCCTACTTGGCGGGGCTGGTCCACTTGCTACCGACGATGCGGAAGCGCCAAGGCAGCGCCGCGGCCTCCGCACCGGCGTAGGCCAGGCCCACGCGGGCGCTGGCCAGCACGTCGGCGTCGGGCACCGTTTCGCCGTGGTCTTCGAACCACAATACGTTGCCATCCAGGGCCGTACCGCTGAGGGCGGGCGTGATGCCCAGGGCCTGGGTGAGCACCCCGGGGCCCGCGGTGAGGGACCGGGCGGGGGCCCCCAGGCCGCGGCGGCCAAGCATTTCCTCGATACCCACCAGGGGCTCGATGGCCCGGATCAAGACCGTATCGGGGTGGGTGGCGTCGTGGGTGGCGATGTTGAACAGGGCGTGGCGGGCGTACACGCTGTAGATGTAGGCGTGGCCGCCGGGTACGTATAAGGCACTGGCCTGCTGGCGCTTGCGTTGCAGGTGCATCGTCATCGAGTTATCGCCCTCGTGGCGATAGGCCTCGGTTTCGACCACCCGGCCGGCGGTTATCACGCCGTTCAGGTTGGTGTACAGGTGCTTGCCCAGCAGCTCGCGGGCAATTTGCAGCACGTCGGGCCGCTGGTAAAAATCCAAGCTTAGCTTCATACCGCTTCCATACGGCTGGGAAGTGCCGGGAGTAAGGAGCTAGTTAAAAATTACAAGGGAAGGGTAGAGCGTCACTCATCCGCCTTTCTACCTCGACTTAATGACGCT
>NZ_MDZA01000203.1 GCF_001816125.1 Hymenobacter coccineus
GTAGCGCCCCGGCCCGAGGTGGGCCCCGGCGCGGCCCCGCCCGGGGCCGCCCTTGGGGCCCCAGCCCCAGCGCACCAGCCGCCAGCCGGGCGCCTCGGCTGGAAGGGACCCGGCGCAAAAAAACGGGGCCCCGAGCGGGTCAAAAGAGCGGCCTAATCGACCGGTTGGCATTTATTACTTTTTCAACTATGGTTATTATTTATTTTATTGAACGCCTTGTATAATGCTCATTGTTAAGCGCCTTACCTCGGCCAGCTTGCTGAGTTTCGCCTACGCCATCGGGCTTAAAAGATGGTCAACCAAGGTACTATTGAGTGAATGTTATTAAATTATTAGGCTGTGGCTTATTGACTGCAACCGGGCTTAGCGCGCCCTTTTTCCGGGCCGGGACCGCCCGCCGGAGTCCCACAACCACCACAGTTTCGGCGAGCCGGACGGCCGCTCGGCGGGCACCCCGCCACCGCCCGGCAGCGTTCCAGGCCCTGGCCGCCCACGGGCCTAGCTACACGGTAACGGCCACCGCCTACTCGGCCGTACCGGGCCAAACCGACGACGAGCCGTTCGTGACGGCCGACAACTCCACCATCCCGGCCAACTACACCAGCAACATTCGCTGGCTGGCCCTCTCGCACGACTTGCTGAAGCGCTGGGACGGCCCGTTTGCCTACGGCGACACGGTGCGGGTGGCGGGCATTTCGCCCGCGCTCGACGGCGTGTACACGATTCACGACACGATGAACCGCCGCCACCGCCACTGCCTGGACGTGCTGGCGCGCCCCCGCGAGCACTACGACGTGTTCCAGCCAGGGGTGAAAATCCGGCAGGTGTCGCTGGCGCCCCACCGCAGCCCAGGCCGCGCCAGCCACTTAATGGCCGCCCGGTAGCCGCCCGCTGAGCAGCTTTTGAGTAGCCAGTACCCAGCAGCAAGCTTCGGAACAACCATTTGTTATGCAAACAATTGTCCTGCTGCTTGCTGCTGAGTGCTGGCTACTTATTTATGCCTAGCCCTCGGTTTGGCCCCCACTTGCCCCCTGCCGTTGGGCTGCCCGCCGGGGCTTTCGGGTCGATAACCAGCATTTTTTCTGGCAACCCGCCGCGCTATGCCTTGGAGCAGTAGCGCCCATTGGGGGCCCTATTTTACAAAATGCCGCACCAGCAGCTCCTCTATTTTGGGGCGGGTGAGGGGCTTGCTAACGAGCCCGGCGATGGGCAGCGCCCGGAGGCGGGCCAGGTCGTGGGGGTGCAGGGTGGTGGGGAGCACTACCACGGCCGCCCGCTCGGCCGCGGGCAGCTGCTGGCAGGCCTCCAGAAAGGCAATGCCGCCGAGCACGGGCATGTTCACGTCGAGCAGCACCAGCACGGGGCCCGGCGTGGCGCAGGCGCTGGCGAGCATCCCCAGGGCCAGGGCCCCGTTTTCGGCCACTAGGCAGCGGCTGGCCACTGCCATGTTCTTCAGCAGCAGCCAGTTCAGGAAATTGGTGGTGGGGTCGTCGTCATCGAGCAGTACGCAGGAAAGCGGGGGCATACGGGCAAGTAACCGGCGGGGGTTAGCCGGGCAGCGTGACGGTGAAAGTGGAGCCCACGCCCAACTGGCTGCGCACGGTGATGGTGCCGCCGGCGTTTTCCACGATTTTCTTGACGGTGTAGAGGCCCACGCCGGAGCCCTCCACGTGGTCGTGCAGGCGCTGGAACATGCCAAACAGCCGGCCCTGCTGCTCGGGGCTTAGGCCAAGGCCGTTGTCTTCCACTTCGAGCAGCACCCGGCCGGCGGCGCGGCAGCCGCGCAGGGCCACCACGGGCGGGCGGCCGGGCGCGTGGTACTTGGCCGCGTTGCTGAGCAGGTTGTAAAGGATGCTGCGCAGGTTTTTGGGCGAGAAGCTGACGGTGGGCACCGCCGCCAGGTTCACCACCAGGGTGGCGTGGGTGGCGGCCAGCAGCGGGGCCAGGTCGAGGCGCACGGCCTCGGCCAGGGCGGGCAGGTCCACGGGCTCGGGGGGCTGCGACTGGTAGAGCTGGAGCTTGGACACGTCGGTGAGGTGAACCAGCGTTTGCTGAAAGCGCTCGACGGCTCCCTGCATCATGGCCAGCAGGCGGGGCACCAGCTCGGCTTGCAGGGCCGCCGGGGGCAGCTGCTCGCGCAGGGCCTCCAGCAGGCCCTCGATGTTGGCAATGGGCGCCCTGAGGTCGTGCGAGGCCGTGTACACAAACGTGTCGAGGTCGGCGTTGGTGCGGGTCAGGCGGTTGTTGGTGTCGCCCAGCTCTTCGTTGGTGGCGCGCAACTCTTCGTTGATGGCGGCCAGCTCCTCGTTCAGCGTCTGCACCTGGGCCCGGGCCCGCACCTGGTCCGTCACGGCCACGGCCACGCAGATGACGGCCACCACCTGGCCCTGCTCGCCGCGCAGGGGCTCGTACACAAAGTTGAAGTAGCCCGGGGCCCCCGGGGCGTGGTAATTAAGCTGCACGGGGCGCTCCACGGCCACAAATGGCTGCCCGCTGCGCCACACCTCGTCCAGTACCTCAGACAGGCCCTGGCCTTGCATTTCGGGCAGGGCCTCAAAAAGGGCCGGCCCAGTATTTCCGCCAGCGGGCGGCCCAATATCTGGGCCATCGAGGAATTAACGACGTCGAGGACGTAGCCGGGGCCCCGGAATACGCAGATAGCCACCGGGGCTTGCTCGAACACGCGCCGCAGTTCGCTCTGCTGGGCCTCGCGCTGCCGGCGGGCCTGCACCTGCTCGCTCACGTCGTAGGCAAACACGGAGATGCCCGCTACCCGGCCCTGCTCCACGTGGGGCTGGCAGCTGAAGTTGAAGTAGATGGTGGCGGCCGACTGGCCCGGCGCTGGCCCCCGGCGCAGGCGCGCCTCGGTGCCCACGGCGGGCCGGGCCGTGGCGTACACTTCGTCGAGCACGGCCACGAAGCCCTGCTCGACGATTTCGGGCTGGACTTCGGCCAGGGGGCGGCCCCGCAGCAACTGGCCCGGAAACAGGGCCTGGTAGGCGGGGTTGAAGTACTCAATCCGGTGCCCGGCCCCGCGCAGCAGCAGCACGGCGGCCGGGGTTTGCTCGAACACCTGGTAGAGGGCCTCGCGCTCCTGGGCCCGCTGCTGGGCGCTGGCCAGCAGCTCAGCTTGCAGGGCATCGAGCTGCTGGCGGGCCACCACTTTCTCGGTTACGTCCACAATGAAGGCCAGGATACCCTGCATCCGGTTTTGGCCATCGAACAGCGGCTGGTAGGCAAAGTCGAGGTAGCGCTGCACCGACTGGCCGGTACGCTCGTCGTGGAGCAGCACGGGCATTTCGGTGCCCACCCAGGGCTGGCCCGTGGCGTATACTTTGTCGAGCAGCGTAACAAAGCCCTGCGCTACCAACTCGGGCAGCACCTCGGCCACGGTGCGGCCCAGCTGGGCGCGGCCGGTGGCCAGGGCCTGGTACTCGTCGTTGAAGAACGAGTAGTGGTGCTGGGGGCCCGTGAGCGTGGCAATGGCGGCGGGCACCTGCCCCAGAATCTGGCGCAGCAGGCCCTGCTGCACCCGCAGCTCGCTCGAGCTGCGCCTCGGCCGCGGCCAGGGCGGCGCGCACGTCTTCGGTGCGCGCCGCCACGCGGCCTCAG
>NZ_MDZA01000204.1 GCF_001816125.1 Hymenobacter coccineus
CGACTGAAGCGGTCCAGGCGCCAGAACACCACTAGGTCGAACTTCTTCTGGTAGGCCTCTAGCAGTAAGGTCTTGAACTCGGTGCGGTCGGCCTTACCACCCGATTCTTCATCGGTGAACACCTTATAGATGGTGCCATGCTGCTCTGCGAAGGCCCGCAGCTGGTGCAGCTGGTTCTCAGTATCTTGGCCCTTATCTCTAGTCGATACCCGAGCATACAATGCGATTCGCATTTACATTCTTGCTTGTTTGAGATTAATTCAACGATGTTGTCTTACCAGTCTAAATTCTGGCTTGAATCGTCTATCCTGAGCCATCAATAAATAGTTTTTGTTTACTCAGTTTGAATGCGAAACTGCCTTTAATTCTGCTTCATTAAATGACTACTAGCCATGAGCAAGCGAAAACCCAAATTAACTGGCAAACCATACGAGGAGTTAATATATAAAATATATCAAGAACTCGAGCCTCGCGCTGATACTCGTATAAATGATAAAATAGCAGGAATTGAGAGTGGCATAAATAGAGAGATTGACATATCAATAAGGCATAAAATAGGGGGCCACGAAATATTGATTATAGTTCAAGCCAAAGACCATAAAAAGGCGGCAGATATTAATATACTTGGTGAATTTAGTTCTGTCATAAAAGATGTGAGAGCGTCAAAGGGCATTCTGATATGTAGTTCAGGATTCACTAAATCAGCAAAATCGTATGCTAAAAATCACGGAATAGAAGTATGTTCTGCGCATGATGCTTCCGAAATAGATTGGAGTAAGGAAATACAAATTCCGGTCCTTAAAAAGAAAGTTATAATCAGTGCTAAATTGTCTTTCACTATGCAGGCTGTTGAAGGTATGCCTGGAAACCCTCTCGAAGTATCTTCTTTGCTAAAGCAAAACGACGGCAGTAAGATAGATGCCTTCGAATTGTTGTGCAAAATGATTAGTACTGGAGAATTGAGTATGGAGGAAGGAGATTACCAACATGTTTTTTCCGAGCATCTTTCAGTCATTGCTCATCTCTATGGTAAGGTACCATATGAAGTGACAGCTCACGAAGCAACAATGAATTATAGTATCAAATACAGGCACTACTTTAAATACTTTACCCCTAAAGAATATCGGGGAATACAAAATTTTATTACTGATGAATTTATTTTATCTTATTTAAGCGTTGATAGATCAAATGAAGTATTTTCCATAGTAGATGATAAATCGTGAAAATACGCTGGCACACCTGAGGAAATTCCATTCGGAGGTAATTTTGCTTATTTGCAACACGTATACATAGGCAACCTAATTACGAAGAAAACAATGGAATTTTTAGCGCTTTATTGGACCAATGGAGAAGATTTTGTAAGCCTGCTTAAAGAGTAATTCCACATTCGTTGAATGGCTCTCCTTATATAATTTAGGCTTCGAGCAGCAGGGCCTTGAACGCGGTGCGGTCGGCTTTGCTACCCGACTCTTGGTCGGTATATACTTGACAGATACGACCGTGCCGCTCAGCGAATTTGCGCAACTGGTGCAGTTGATTGTCAGTATCTTGGCCCTTATCCTTCGTCGACACGCGGGCGTAGATAGCAACTCGCATCTATAATGACAATTTAAAGCGGAACAATAAGCAGTATGATAGCAGAGCTAAACAATTACTTGGATTTGATGAGAAAGCTAGAACACGATTTACAGCAATACAACGCTAACCAAACTGTGTTTCAGCTATTAGACTGTCTCTTGACTCTTAACTCTATACCGGAATGGATTGCTAATGACCCTTCAGCACCTGCTAGCTTAAGCTTAATTGCTAAAGAAAAAATAGTAATCATGAAAGGTCAAAAACCAGGATTTCTATTTGATGAGTCGTTATTGGACTCTGATATTGATCAGATACTTCGTTTGATAAGACTGGTTTCCAACCACTCGAAACACAAGACGGACAGTCCACATATTCCTACAATCGAAAATGCAGGATTCCCTTATACATTTCCCGTTAAACTCGGTCAATTTTTACGGGTCGGAAATGCGGAAATTGATGCTGAAGACATATTGGATCATGCCGCAAATTTTTGGCGAAATCAAATAGCGCAGCATCCACAGGCCTGAGATAAACCATCTACTAGTGGCAGTTTTTTAGGTCTCCAAAATACGGTCGTATTCTGGAGGGAAACCGATTCCACGCAGACGGCCCGGAAACGCAGGTTCTCCGGGCCGTTTTTTAATACCGTTTATTGGATGGTTGAGCGTAGCTTTAAGTCACATGAAACCGCGTACTATGAGAATCCCAATTACCTGTGTACCATGTACGCAAATGACTCCAAGGCCTGCATACTGTACGTACGATATGCCAGTCGGCAATAGTTGTACGTATGAACTTACTTGTGATTTGGGGCACGAGACAACGACAATTATTCAGAACTCGCAATTTGAGGTAATATTTGAATCAGGTATCTCTTCACTAAAAGATGACTATTTCCGTGAAGCTGTTTTTAATTTTGCAGTAGCGCTGGAAAGGTTTTATGAGTACGGCATTCTTTATGTACTCAGAGAGCAAATGCAAGACCCTGTTACTTATAGATGGGGTGAAACTGGGTTGGATAATTACCAAGCGTTATGGGCAACTATGTCTAAGCAGTCAGAGAGGCAAGTGGGAGCTTTTTATGCGCTGTATTTAAAAGAGTTCAATGAAGCCGCTCCAGTATTTAATAAATCTTGGCTCATCAAAAATACAGGCCTTGTTTTGACGTTAAATGGGAAATCAGTCGAAACAAGTGAGTTTAGAAATAAGGTTGTCCACCAGGGATATATACCAACTAAAGCAGAAGCTATATTATATGGTGAATGTGTAAATAAATACATTCACCATATATTGAATAAGTTCATGGCAATCAATGGCCATATTTCGCTCACGACTGCAATGGATATTGAAAGACATTTGGGAGCAATGCAATACAAGGGTAGTCGTCAGAGGTGGTTCACGGGGATTAGTACATTTATTGCATCTGTGCAGGAGAGTTACTTATGCCGACCCGCATCTTTATATGAATTGTTCACTAAGCACTGATGCGAGTAGCCATCTACGCCCGGGTGTCGACGAAGACAAAGGGCCAGGACACCGAGAATCAGCTGCACCAGTTGCGGGCCTTCGCGGAGCAGCACGGCACGCTTTACAAAGTGTTCACCGATGAGGAGTCGGGTGGTAAGGCCGACCGCACCGAGTTCGAGCCCTTACTGCTCGAGGTCTACCAGAAGAAGCTCGACCTAGTGGTGTTCTAGCGCTTGGACCGCTTCAGCCA
>NZ_MDZA01000205.1 GCF_001816125.1 Hymenobacter coccineus
CCGCAACGAAGCCGGTTAGGGTAGAACAGGTAACTAGGGCTAAGTCGTAACAAGGTAGCCGTACCGGAAGGTGCGGCTGGATCACCTCCTTTCTGGAGCCGCTTCGCCCACGGCGTTGCCCGCCCCTTTTCGCCACGTACCGCACTATTGTCTATTTCCTCATTCAAATAATTTTGATTCGAATTCTATTGCAATACTTTTGTGATAGATACTCGGGCTTGTAGCTCAGGTGGTTAGAGCGCTACACTGATAATGTAGAGGTCCCTGGTTCGAGTCCAGGCAGGCCCACTGATTGCGGCGGGATTCTGTTGGAGTCAAACACGGGGGATTAGCTCAGCTGGCTAGAGCACCTGCCTTGCACGCAGGGGGTCAACGGTTCGACTCCGTTATCCTCCACACAATGCCTAACGAAATTGGCATTTTTATTATACGATGAATGCAAAAGGCAATCATCTTGCACTACTGCTACTCAATTAGTGGTAAACGTTCTTTGACGTAAGGGGTAACAAAAACGAAGCGCAGCGCGCCGGTTCTTTTCGGAGGATGGCGGGTTTCTTTAGGGGAACACGTTGCGAAAGCGAAGTAAGCAAGAGCACACGGGGGATGCCTAGGGTCTCAGAGGCGAGGAAGGACGCGATAAGCTGCGATAAGCTGGGGGGAGGGGCACATGCCCGTTGATCCCCAGGTCTCCGAATGGGGCAACCCCGCGACTGGAAGAGTCGTGAGCCGACTAGCTTGACTAGCGGCGGCAAACGCAGGGAACTGAAACATCTAAGTACCTGCAGGAAAAGAAAATAACAATGATTCCCCAAGTAGTGGCGAGCGAACGGGGAGGAGCCCAAACCACGGCGGTTACGGCCGCTGTGGGGTTGTAGGACCACAAGATCTGATTAAATCGAGTTAGCTGAAGCCGGTGGGAAACGGCGCCAGAGACGGTGAGAGCCCGGTAAGCGACAATTCTGGTTTACGGTAGTGGGATCCTGAGTAGGGCGGGGCCGGAGAAACCCCGTCTGAAGCGAGCGGCACCATCCGCTAAGGCTACATACTCCTGAGACACCGATAGTGAACTAGTACCGTGAGGGAAAGGTGAAAAGAACCGGGAATACCGGAGTGAAAAGAACCTGAAACCGTGTGCTTACAAGCAGTCAGAGGGCTTTAGTGGCCTGATGGCGTGCCTTTTGCATAATGAGCCTACGAGTTACTCCTCCCCGGCAAGGTTAAGCGCTTCTAGGCGCGGAGCCGCAGCGAAAGCGAGTCTGAACAGGGCGCGTAGTCGGGGGGGGTAGACGCGAAACTTGGTGAGCTACCCATGACCAGGATGAAGGTGCGGTAACACGCACTGGAGGTCCGAACCAGTTTCCGTTGAAAAGGATTTGGATGAGTTGTGGGTAGGGGTGAAAGGCCAATCAAACTGAGAAATAGCTCGTACTCCCCGAAATGTATTGAGGTACAGCGTCGGCGTGGAGCGTGTCGGAGGTAGAGCTACCAATAGGACTAGGGGGTGTCAGAGCCTACCGAATCCTGATGAACTCCGAATGCCGATACGTATAGCCGGCAGTGAGGCCTGGGGTGCTAAGGTCCCCGGCCGAGAGGGAAAGAACCCAGACCAACAGCTAAGGTCCCTAAATCCAGGTTAAGTTGAACAAAGGAGGTCCGATTGCTTTGACAGCCAGGAGGTTGGCTTGGAAGCAGCCATTCCTTTAAAGAGTGCGTAACAGCTCACTGGTCGAGCGATCGGGCGTCGATAATACGCGGGCATCAAACCTGGTACCGAAGCTTTGGATGTGACTTGCAAGACAGCCACGTGGTAGGGGAGCATTCTTCTTGCGGTGAAGCCGCGTCGTCAGGCGCGGTGGAGCGTGGAGAAACGCATATGTAGGCATGAGTAACGATAATGGGGGTGCGAAACCCCCACGCCGATAGACCAAGGTTTCCAGCTCAACGCTAATCGGAGCTGGGTTAGTCGGGACCTAAGGAAAAGCCGAGAGGTGTATTCGATGGCCAGCTGGTTAATAGTCCAGCACCGATGTACAGAAGTGATGCAGTGACGCAGAAGTGAAAGCACCGCGGGCGGACGGAAGTGCCCGTTG
Organism: Hymenobacter coccineus; assembly: GCF_001816125.1. Lineage (GTDB taxonomy): Bacteria > Bacteroidota > Bacteroidia > Cytophagales > Hymenobacteraceae > Hymenobacter > Hymenobacter coccineus. The sequence continues at coordinate 2,091 of NZ_MDZA01000205.1, forward strand.
AAGGGCGTAGGTATTGGAACCGTAGTTAAGTACGCGGATCTAGCCGAAACCTGATAGTACCACACGGTCTTCGGACCACGTGGATAGTGTGCCTAATCCGACTGCCAAGAAAACCTGCTAAGCGTTTTAATCTGTACATCGCCCGTACCGCAAACCGACACAGGTGGTCAAGGAGAGTATCCTGAGGCGCTCGAGTGAATCACGGCCAAGGAACTCGGCAAAATGGACCTGTAACTTCGGGAGAAGGGTCGCTTCCTCGTTGCAAGACGAGAAGCCGCAGTGAAAAGGCCCAGGCGACTGTTTAACAAAAACACATGGCTATGCCAACGCGCAAGCGGACGTATATGGCCTGACACCTGCCCGGTGCCGGAAGGTTAAGAGGGGAACTTAGTCGCAAGGCGAAGGTTTGAATCGAAGCCCCGGTAAACGGCGGCCGTAACTATAACGGTCCTAAGGTAGCGAAATTCCTTGTCGGGTAAGTTCCGACCTGCACGAATGGTGTAACGATCTGGGCGCTGTCTCAGCCGTGAGCTCGGTGAAATTGTAGTCTCGGTGAAGATGCCGAGTACCCGCCACGGGACGGAAAGACCCCGTGCACCTTTACTATAGGTTGCCATTGGTGTTGGGTTCGGCATGTGTAGCATAGGCGGGAGGCGCTGAACCGGGGACGCCAGTTCTCGGGGAGCCACCGTTGAAATACCGCCCTTGCCGTGCCTGATGCCTAATCTGCGAAGGCGGAGACAGTGGCTGCTGGGTAGTTTGACTGGGGTGGTCGCCTCCAAAAGAGTATCGGAGGCTTTCAAAGGTCCGCTCAGTCCGCTTGGTAACCGGACGCAGAGCGCAATAGCAGAAGCGGGCTTGACTGCGAGACCCACAAGTCGAACAGGGTCGAAAGACGGATATAGTGATCCGGCGGTTCCGCATGGAAGGGCCGTCGCTCAAAGGATAAAAGGTACGCCGGGGATAACAGGCTGATCTCCCCCAAGAGCTCATATCGACGGGGAGGTTTGGCACCTCGATGTCGGCTCGTCACGTCCTGGGGCTGGAGAAGGTCCCAAGGGTTCGGCTGTTCGCCGATTAAAGTGGCACGCGAGCTGGGTTCAGAACGTCGTGAGACAGTTCGGTCCCTATCTGTGGTGGGCGTTGGATATTTGACAGGACCTGTCCTTAGTACGAGAGGACCGGGATGGACCAGCCGCTGGTGCGCCGGTTGTACCGCCAGGTGCAGCGCCGGGTAGCTACGCTGGGAGGAGATAAGCGCTGAAAGCATCTAAGTGCGAAACTCACCTGGAGATGAGATATCCCAATTGGAAGGGCCGTGGGAGACGACCACGTGGATAGGCGGCAGGTGAAAAACCAGAAATGGAACAGCCGAGCCGTACTAATGGCCCGAGGGCTTC
>NZ_MDZA01000206.1 GCF_001816125.1 Hymenobacter coccineus
CAGCTGGGGCGGCGGCCAGGCGCTGGTCGGCGTCGGGGGCGTCGAAGGTGCCGCGCAGCTGCGCTAGGGCCCCGGCCAGCACGGCGGCGGTCACGGGCGAATTGGCGCCGGCGGCCCCGCTGGGAATCAGGGCGGTATCGGCGAATTTCTTGGAGGGCCACAGCACCCCCAGCGCGGCAAACGTGCGCCCGGCCAGCGCCGGCACGGCCCCGCCGGCCAGCACCAGCCGAAGCTGCGCCAGCAACCGGTCGTACAAGTCGCGGGCGTCGGCCATGTCGTTGTTCCAGCCGTGGGCGAGCACCAGCAGGTCGGTGGGGCCCTGCGCCCGCAGGCCGGCCAGCAACTCGTCCACCTGGCCCGGGTCAAACACCTGCCCGTCCTTGGTGAACTCGACGGGGAAGTAGGGAAAGTCGTGCAGCGTTTCCATGGGCAGGGCGGCGGGAGAAGGGTGGGGAATTCTTTTGGTCAGGCGGGTTGTGCAGGGTTTGCTCTTGAACTAAAAAAAGCAGGCCGTCATGCTGAGCCTGTCGAAGCATCTCGCTCGCTTATTAACTATGATTACTGCCGCGGTAGAGATGCTTCGGCTCCACTTCGTTTCGCTCAGCATGACGTTCAATTATTCTTACTAAACAGCTTCGTTATATCGACTGAATGGCCCGCATGAGGTCCACGAGGCCGGCGCCCTGGAAGTGGCGCTCCCGCTTGAGGTCGGTGGCGGAGCTGGTAAAGATTTCCTTCACCTGCTCGGGCTGTCCCACGAACTCGCGCCGGATGGAGAGGAACGCCGCGATGGCCCCCGACACGTGCGGGGCGGCCATGCTCGTGCCGCTGTCCTCCACGTAGTCGCAGGGCAGGCCCTTGGGGCCCCGGCGGCGCAGGAGAGGATTTTTTCGCCCGGCGCCACCAGGTCGGGCTTGGCGCGGCCGTCGCCGGTGGGGCCCTTGGAAGAGAAGTACGACACGCCGTAGATGTGGGGCATGTCGCGGTGCGTTGAGCCCACGGTGAGGGCCAGGTCGGCGTTGCCGGGGTCGTTGATGGTGAGGCCCATGCCCGCCGAAATGGCCCCGTTGAACTGGCTTTGGGCGGTGCCGTAGCCGGTGTTGCCGGCCGCCACCACCACCGCCACGCCCGAGCGCACGAGGCGGTTCACTTCCACGCACAGCGGGCTTTGGCCGCAGGCAAACCACTCGGGGTCAAATTCGTAGCCCACGCTCATGTTCACGCCGTGCACGAGCAGCCGCCGGCCGTAGCCGTTGATTTCCTGGATGAGGCCGATGGCCGCGATGAGGTTGCTGGCCGCGCCCGCGCCGTCGTCGTCCAGCACCTTCAGGCTCAGGAGCTGGCAGCGCGGGGCGATGCCGCTGATGGCGGCCGCCTCCACCGGGGCGTAGTCGATTTCGCCCTGCTCGTCGCGCCGCCGGTTGAAGGCCCGCAGCGGGGCCCCGCCCGCAGGCCACTGCCCCGCGATGATGCCCGCCACGTGGGTGCCGTGGCCCTGGCCGTCGCGCAGGGCGGTGGCCGCGGTGCCGTCGGGCCGCGTGAAATCGGCGTGCGTGAGGGGCGGCGGCAGCGCCAGGTTTTGGTAGGTGGCGAAGTGCGGGTGGGCCCCGTCGATGCCCGAGTCGAGCACGGCCCACACGATGCCCGCGCCCAGGGCCGCGTACGAGGCGTGGGCCGCGTCGCCCTTCACCGTCGAGATGGACTTGTTGAGCAGGCCCCGGATGGGGAAATCGGGCCAGATGCGGTAGATGGCCCGGGGCCCCACGCGGCGGCTTTCCGCGGGCAGGGGCCCGTCGTTGTAGTCCCGGTCGCGGGCCACTAGGGCCTCGATCACGGCCGGCTCCAGCTGTACAAACAGGTACTGCGGGCTGCGCAGGTTCTTGGGCTGCTGGTCGGCGTTCAGGCCCAGGGCCAGGTTGGCGGGGTTGGCGGTGAGCGCCGGCACCAGCGCGTTGAGGGCCACCACCACCCAGGCCATGGCCTCGGTACGGCCCCGGGGTACTCCAGGTTGAGGTCGATGATGACGGCCAGGGCCCTGGGCGGCGGCAGCGGGGCCCCGCCTTGGCGCCGCGCCGGCCCGGGGGCGGGGCGCCTGGTTTTTGAGTTGCGCCAGCAGGGGCACGGCAATCACCGTCTGGGCCAGGCTGGCGGGGTCGAAGGGCTTGTTATCCGGTGGGTTAGACGGGGCGGCGGCCATGGGGCGGGGGTGGCGGCAACGGAGTGGGACGCTGGGCGGGTGGGCCGCCGGACGATGCCTGGGTACCCGGCCAAGTTAATAATTAATATTCATATTATATAATATTTACCACCCTGACCAAGTCTCTTGAAAGGCTATTGGGGATAATAAAAACGGTCATGCAGCGCGCAACGAAGCGGCTCTCCTACTTCGCATGAATCGTTCAGCGCAGCGGGGGAACTGCCCCGCTGCGCGCTGCATGGCTGCTTAATGGACAGAAGCTTTTGAGCTTCAGAAGCCTGGGGCGGGGCCCCCGCGGCGCGGCCGTTGCCAAAAAAACTTTCCACCTTGGGCAACCCCGCGCCGGCTTTGTGCATCTACCGCGCCTAAACCCCCTTGCCTCTGCCCTTCTCTACCCTTTCTGCCGTGACCGAAGCCGACCTGATTGCCGCCTGCCAGCGGGGCGAACCCCGTGCCCAGCGCCTGCTCTACGAGCGCCTGGCGGGCCTCATGCTGACGGTGTGCCGCCGCTACCTCAAGCGCCGCGAAGACGCCGAAGAAGCCCTGCTGCTGGGCTTCGCCCAGATGTTTCGGGCCCTGCCCACCTACCGGGGCGAGGGCAGCTTCGAGGGCTGGGTGCGCCGCATCATGGTGAACCGGGCCCTGATGGAGCTGCGCCGCAAAGAGCCGCTCACGCTCTCGTTCGACGACTTCGCGCAGCCCGAAAACCTAGCCAGCACCCCCGCCACGGCCGATACCCAGCTCCAGGCCGACGACCTGCTGGCCCTGCTGGCCGAGCTGCCCGCCGGCTACCGCACCGTGTTCAACCTCTACGCCCTGGAGGGCTACGGCCACCAGGAAATCGCCGAACTCCTGGGCATCAGCGAGGGCACCAGCAAGTCGCAGCTCAGCAAGGCCCGGGCCCTGTTGCAGCGCCGCGTGGGCCGGGCCGCCGCCGTGGCCGTGGGCAGTTAGCAGGGCGCCGTCGCTGGCCACAGCTTCGCCAAGCCGCCCTTCCGCCCCTGCCAACTGCTACCTAATTAACTGATAACTGAAAATTTATGCTTCCCGAAAATATTGACGACTTATTCCGCGACGGCCTCGACGGGCACGCCACCCCGCCCGACCCGGCGCTGTGGGCCCGCCTAGCCGACGCGGCCGATGCCGCCGGGGCCCCACCCGCCGCCGATGATGCCCGCCTCGACGAGCTGTTCCGCACCGGGCTGGCCGCCCACGCCACCCCGCCCGGCCGCCACCTCTGGGAGCGGCTGGAGGACGAGCACCT
>NZ_MDZA01000207.1 GCF_001816125.1 Hymenobacter coccineus
GGTAATCGTTGGGGACCCCCGGGCCAGCCAAGCAATTCAACGATTACCGGGCAGCCGGCGAAAAGCCGGCAGCCCGGTCCCCTGGTTTGGTAATTTAAAAACCGCGCTTACCTTTGCCCCGTCGCCGGCAACTGCTGGGGGCCCTAATTTGACCATGACCGCACAATTTATCGCTCAAGCTTGGTGGTGGCCGCTCCGTACTTCCGGACCGGACAGCCAGTGCGCGCGGTAAAATCAGTGCTTGATTTTACTACATCTCACGAAGAGCCCGGCCGCCCAGCCGGGCTTTTTGCATATCCGGCGGGGCCCTACCTCACCCGCTTTTGTTCCCCCTCATGCCCGCCCAACCCCACCAGCTCCGCACCCGCCACCGCCGCCTGCTCGCCGATACCGTGACGCCCGTGGGCCTGTACCTGCGCTTGCGCGACCACTATTCCAATTGCCTGCTGCTGGAAAGCGCCGATTACCACGGCCAGCAAAATGCCTTCAGCTACCTCGTGTGCGAGCCGCTGGCCACCTTCGAGCTGCGCCGCGGCGGCGCGCTGCACCAAACGGGGCCCCATGGCCAAGCCACCACCGAGCAACTGGCCGAACCCCGCGAAGCGCTGGCCCGGTTGCACGCCTTTGCCGCCGGCTTTGTGCCCGACGCCGGCCCCCGCGTTCCCGTTCATCAGCACCGGCCTGTTTGGCTACCTGGGCTACGAGGCCGTGCAGGCGTTTGAGGACGTGACGCTGAACCCCGCTAAAGTGCCGGCCGGCGATGTCCCGCCGATGCGCTACGGCGTGTACCGCTACGTCATCGCCTTCAACCACTTCCGCCAGGAACTGCACATTTTCGAGCACAGCACCGACGGCGCCGAAGCGGCCCCTGATGGGCTGGACCGCCTCGAAAACCTGGTGCGCAACCCCGGCGTGCCGGCCTTCGATTTCGCCCTGAGCGGGGAGGAGAGCACCAACCAAACCGACGACGAATTCTTGGCCCGGCTGGCCCAAGGGCAGGCGCACTGCCACCGCGGCGACGTGTTCCAGATTGTGCTGTCGCGGCGCTTTCAGCAAGGGTTTACCGGCGACGAGTTCAACGTGTACCGGGCCCTGCGCTCCATCAACCCCTCGCCGTACCTGTTCTACTTCGACTACGGCGACTACAAAATCTTCGGCTCGTCGCCCGAGGCGCAACTGCGCGTGCAGGGCCCCGAGGCCAGCCTGTACCCCATTGCCGGCACCTACCGCCGCACCGGCGACGACGCCGCCGACACGGCGGCAGCCCAGCGCCTGGCCGCCGACCCCAAGGAAAACGCCGAGCACGTGATGCTCGTGGACCTGGCCCGCAACGACTTGGCCCGCCACGGCACCGACGTGCAGGTGCGCACGCTGCGCGAAATCCAGTTCTACTCGCACGTTATCCACCTCGTGAGCCACGTCACGGCCCAGCTGCTGCCCGGCGCCGACACCCTGCAAGTGGTGGCCGACACCTTCCCGGCCGGCACGCTCTCCGGGGCCCCAAGCACCGCGCCGTGCAGCTCATCGACGGCCTGGAGCCCACCGCCCGCGGCTACTACGGTGGGGCCCTGGGCCACCTCGGCTTCGACGGCAGCTTCAACCACGCCATCATGATCCGCTCGTTCCTCAGCCACGCCAACCAGCTCTACTTCCAGGCCGGCGCTGGCGTGGTGGCCGCGTCGGACATCAACTCGGAACTGAACGAAGTGCACCACAAGCTGGGGGCCCTGCGCCAGGCCCTCAAAGCCGCAGCCGACGTGCGGTAGACTTTTGCAATCCCTGAATTAGCAAGCCATGAAAATCCTCGTTCTCGACAACTACGACTCCTTTACCTACAACCTCGTGCAGCTGCTGCGCGAGTTGGGCCACGGCGCCGATACCACGGTCATCCGCAACGACAAGCTGGCCCTGGAAGCCGTGGAGGCCTACGACGCCGTGCTGCTCTCGCCGGGCCCCGGCGTGCCGGCCGAGGCGGGGCTGATGCCGCAAATCATTGCCAAATACGCGCCCACCAAGCGCATCCTGGGCGTGTGCCTGGGCCACCAGGGCCTGGCCGAAAGCTTCGGGGCGGCGCTCTACAACCTGCCGGCCGTGGTGCACGGCGTGGCCACGGCTGCCGACGTGACGGTGCCCGATGAGAAGCTGTTCCGGGGCCTGCCGCCGCGCTTCCAGGTGGGCCGCTACCACTCGTGGGCCGTGCGCCCCGAAACCATGCCCGCCGAATTGGAAGTGACGGCCCGCGACGCTGGCGGCGAGGTAATGGCCCTGCGCCACCGCCGCTACGACGTGCGCGGCGTGCAGTTCCACCCCGAAAGCATCCTCACCGAGCACGGCCCCGCCATGCTGAAAAACTGGCTGAGCGAGTAGGGGCGGGGCTTGTCCCCGCTCGGGCTCTGCAAGGTGGAAGCAGGACCAGCGCCAACGATTCCGGCGGGGGCAAGCCCGCCCCTACATCAGTAAAATCAGCGCAATCACGGTTAATCACGACTAATCAGCGATTTTGAAGACGATTCTTACCAAACTATTTGACCAGCAGCCCTTGACGCAGGCCGAGGCCCACGCCGCCATGCGCCAGCTGGGCGAGGGCGGGGCCAACCCGGCCGAAACGGCGGCCTTCCTGGCCGTGTACCGGATGCGGCCCATCACGGTGGCCGAGCTGGGCGGCTTCCGCCAGGCGCTGCTGGAGCTGTGCCGCGACCCCGAGCTGGGCACCCACGAACTGGTAGACATCGTGGGCACCGGCGGCGACGGCAAAAACACGTTCAACATCTCCACGCTGGCCTGCTTTGTGGTGGCCGGGGCGGGGGTGAAGGTGGCCAAGCACGGCAACTTCGGCGTGTCGTCGGTCAGCGGCTCCTCGAACGTGCTGGCACACTTCGGCGTCGATTTTGAGGACCGGCCTGGCCGGCTGCGGCGGCAGCTTGATGAGGCGGGCATCTGCTTCCTGCACGCCCAAACCTACCACCCCGCCATGCGCCACGCCGGCCCGGTGCGCCGCGAGCTGGGGCTGCGCACGTTCTTCAACATCCTGGGGCCCCTGGTGAACCCCGCCCGGCCCAACGCGCAGGTCCTGGGCGTGTTCAGCCTCGAATTGCAGCGCGTGTACCACTACTTGTTGCAGCCCACCGGCACCCGCTACGCCGTGGTGCACGCCCTCGACGGCTACGACGAACTCTCGCTCACCGACGCCGCGAAAGTCGTGACCGGCTACGAAGGCGAGCAACTGCTGACGCCCGCCGGCCTGGGCCTGCACGCCGCTACCCTGGCCGAACTGGCCGGGGGCCCCACGGTGGCCGCCGCCGCCGCCGTGTTTGAGAACATCCTGGCCGGCGAGGCCACGATGTGCAGCGCGACGTGGTAACGGCCAACGCCGC
>NZ_MDZA01000208.1 GCF_001816125.1 Hymenobacter coccineus
CCTGGCTGGCCGATTTCCAGCTCCGCCTCTGCGCCCCACCTCGAAGCCGCCGACGGGGGCCCCGCCCGCTTCGGCACCGACGCCTGGGCGCGCCCCGGCGGCGGCGGCGGCCGCAGCAAAGTGCTGGAAAACGGCGCCATCCTGGAAAAAGGCGGCGTGGGCTTCTCGGCCGTGTGGGGCGCCATGAGCGAGGCCGCCGCCCGCCAGCTGCACATGCCCGACCCGCACTTCTACGCCACCGGCGTGAGCCTGGTGCTGCACCCGCGCAGCCCCCGCGTGCCCATCATCCACATGAACGTGCGCTACTTCGAGGCCGGCAACGGCGAGGCGTGGTTCGGCGGCGGCATTGATTTGACGCCCATTTACGTGGACGAAGCCCAGGCCCAGCGCTTCCACCAGCGTCTCAAAGCCGTGTGCGACCGGCACAACCCGGCGTACTACCCGCGCTTCACGCGCTGGGCCGACGACTACTTCTACCTGCCCCACCGCCAGGAAACCCGCGGCGTAGGCGGCATCTTCTTCGACCGCCTCACGGTGGGCCCCGACGGCACGGCCGAGGAGTTGTTCCAGCTCATAAAAGACGTGGCCGAGCTGTTCGCGCCCTTCTACACCGAGCTGATGGCCGAAAACCACGCCCTGCCCTTCGGCCCCGCCGAAGAGGCCTGGCAAACCATCCGCCGGGCCCGCTACGCCGAGTTCAACCTGGCCTTCGACCGCGGCACCCGCTTCGGCCTCGAAACCGGCGGCCGCACCGAGTCCATCCTCATGAGCCTGCCGCCGCGCACCGGCTGGAGCTACCAGCCCAACCCGCCCGCCGCGGGCACCCCCGAGGCCACCACCCAGGCCTGGCTGCGCAAGGGCGTCGATTGGCTGGCCCATGTTTAGGGCGCTGCACGCCGTCGACGACCAGCTGCTGTTGGCCGTGAACCACGCCCGGGGCCCCGCCCTCGACGCGGTGATGACCTTCGCCTCGAACCGCTTGGTGTGGTTTCCGTTTTACGCCGCGCTCATTGGCTGGCTGGTCTGGCACTTCCGGCGGCGCGCCATTGTGCTGCTGCCGCTGGTGGTCACGGCCGTGGCCCTGGCCGACAGCATCACGAGCCGCTTCTTCAAGCCATTTTTTGCCCGCCTGCGCCCCTGCCACAACCCCGCCCTGGAGGCCCAGCTGTACCTGCCCGACGGCTGCGGCGGGCAGTACGGCTTCATGTCGTCGCACGCCGCCAACGGCTTTGCGCTGGCCGTGTTCCTGCTCCTCACGCTGCCCGCCGGCCGCTACCGGCTCCTGAAAGCGGGCGTTTTTCTATGGGCCAGCCTGCTCTCCTACAGCCGCATCTACCTGGGGGCCCACTTCCCCACCGACGTGCTGGGCGGGGCCCTCATCGGCGCCGGGCTGGGCTGGGGCGCCGCGGTGCTCTTCCGCCGCTCCACGGGGCCCCAAGGCCGCTGGGAGGCCCTGGGGCACGCGTAGGTTGCCAGTTGTCAATTGTTAGACCGCGAATAACATTCAGGGCAGTGGGCTAAAAGGGGTGGTCCGGCGACTTTTCTGTCGTCGGACCACTCTTACTTCAAACCGGAGCCGCTGTTTTCTAGCCAGAGTGGCCCGACGACTGAAAAAGTCGCCGGACCACCCCGTTTTAGACTACCGGCACATTTTGACTAACACCAAACAACTACAAACACTGGGGGCCCCGTAGCTGCTGCTGCTGCGGGGCCCCCAGTGTTACTTTCCGCGGCTGCCGGTGTGGCCGTCGCCGTGGTCACCCTGGCCGGGCTCGCTGGTCTTCTCGGCGTCGTGCCGGTCGTCTTGCGAGAGGGATTTGTTCAGGTCGACGGACGTTTCAATTTCGCCGTCGTCGTTGCGCCGGATGTAGCGCTTATCGCCGGGGTTGGGTTCGATTTCTTCGCGTTTGCTGGACATGGCGGGCGGGGAAAATAATAAAATATTATTTCTGCAACGCAATGGCCAGCAATTGGTTATTGCTGAGCTAATCCTAAAGCGCGGGCTTCACTTCGAAGGTGAAGCTGGTACTGCCGGTTTGGCCGTTGGGGGCCAGGGCCTGGACCACCACCAGGTATTGGCCGGCCTGGTCGGAGGTGAAGAATTTTAGCTCCTGCGGCTGTTGAACCAGGCGCACGTCGGGGTTCCAGTAGAGCAGGTTGCGCAGGTCGGGCAGGCGGCTGCGCTGCTGGGCCTCGGTGTCGTAGCGCGGGGCGTAGAACTCGCGGGGCACTTGCAGGCCCTCGTATTCTTCGATGAGGGCGCGCGGGTTGAGCGGGAAGCCGCCCAAATCGCCCTGGTAGGTGGTGTAGCTCACCACGCCGTCGTACACGGCGGGGCCCAGGAAGTAGCGGCTGGCCATCACGTCGAGGTTCTTGATTTTCAAGGGGTCGAAGGCCATTACCTGGTTGACGTCGAAGACGGGCAGGCCGTCGAGGAGCGTGAGGGGGTTCTCGCGCAGCAGCGCGTGGTTGGGCCGGTCCACGACCAAAAAGTGGAAGCCGTCCTTGCGCTTGCGCACCAGCACGCCGGGCACGTACTCGCGCATCACCTCCTCCACCGTGGGGAAGCGCGTGTAGTCGTCGAGGCGGTAGTGCTCATCGGGCCGGCCATAAAACGCCACCGTATCGCCCGGCACGGCCCGGAACTGCGGCGCGGCGGCCGTAAACGCCTGCTGCACCTGCCCTTGCAGGTGGCGCTCGGCCAGGCCGGGGGCCCAGCGGGCGGGCAGCGGCGGCAGCCCCGGCACGGGGGCCCCGCCGCCGACCGTGAACGGGCTCAGCAGCTCGACGCGGTACAGGCTGTCGCGCAGGGGGTTGGTTTGGAGCACCAGCTTGCGCACACCGTAGAAATTGGGCACTTCGAACTGCACCCGGCCCTCGGCCTGGCTCAGCGCATTGTCAAACCAAAACGCGCGGCCGGGCAGCGACAGGTACGCCGCCACGCCGGGCGCGGGGGCCCCGTCGGGCCGGCTGATGCGCCCTTGCAGCAGGTAGCCGTTGGCTTCGGGCGGGAAGGCGGCCGGCGGCGGGCCGCCGCTGGCGAGCACGTCGTCCCAACGGAAGCGGCGCCAGCCCTGGGTCAGCATCAGGTTGTCGGCGGCCCGCTGGGCGGTGGCGCTAGAGTCGCGGCAGTAGTAGCCGGCGTCTTCCACGTAGCCGGGCAGGTCGGCGGCCAGCAGCAGGTAGCCGGTAATGTCCGGGGCCGGGGCGCTGGCGGCCAGCGAGTCGAGCCGGTACACGGCCACCGAGGCGGCGGCCGGCTGCCCGGCTTGCAGCTGCACGGCCGCCGCGGCCCGAGGCCCATAGCTGGCCGCCGCCGCACGCCCCTGCACCGCCAGCGGGTGCGCGCCGGCCGAAGA
>NZ_MDZA01000209.1 GCF_001816125.1 Hymenobacter coccineus
AGCCCCGCCACGGTGGGCGCCTCACCCGCTGCCCGCAGCTTGCGCCACCAGGCCAGCGTATCCGCCGCCAGCCGCGCCAGCAGCATGTTTGCTTCCTCCGCTAGTAGGTAAGACGCCCGGAACTTCTGCCGGTCCGCATTCCAGTCCCCCGGCTTACATTTTTCACCGGTAGCGCATTTCAGGCGGACACCATCAAAATACACCACCAGGTGCACCGGGCACCGGCCGGCTTTGTCTTTCTTGTCCGTTCGCAACACAAATTGGGCAACCATACATGGGGGGCGTTAGGGGGGGCGTCCCTCGCGTAGGAAACCCCCCGTTTCGCGTCGTGGAGGACCGAGACCCCCAAACGCAAAAAACCCGGAAAACCCCTTCCACGACGTGAGAAGGCATTTTCCGGGTGTTCCGGGTGTGCATGTATGAGCCTCCTGTCGGACTCGAACCAACGACCCTCTGATTACAAGTCAGAAGCTCTACCAACTGAGCTAAGGAGGCGGGTTGGTGGGGCAAAAGTACGGTTGCGGCGCCAGTATGCCAAACGCGGCGGGCGGCAAAAACAACTACGGGTACAGGCCCGCGGGCTCGCAGAAGACGACGCGGTTGCCAAAGGGGTCGGTTACAGTCATTTCCAGGACCCGCTCGTTCCACTCGGCCCGGGCCAGCACGGGGGCAACGAATGCGTGCGGCTGGCGCAGCAGCTGGTGGTGGAAGGCCAGCAGGCCCTGCACTTCAGCCCGGGCCAGGCTGCCCAGGGCCCCATCGCTGGGGTGGCCGCTGAGGTGCAGCACCACATCGGCCCGCGCCACTTGCAGGTACGCGGGGGCCCCGGCGGGACGGTCAGCCCAGTCGATGCGGAAGCCCAGCCACTCGACGTAGAAGGCCACGGCCTGGGCATAGTCGAGGATACGAAAAACGGGCGTTACCATGCGGGGACGAATAAAGTGGCCGAGGAGACTACCGGGCCCCTAAAATACAACACCCCCGCAAAGGACGCAGCGGGATCCCAATGGCAACGCCGCCGGCAGACGGCACCTAGGTGCGTCCGCCGGCGGCGTGCCAGCTAGTAGTCCGCGCTTAAGCGCGCACCGTTTTGAGTTGCTTTTTGAGCACGTCGATGCGCTTTTGGCCCTCGGCCATGCGGCCTTCGTACTCCTCGCGCAGCTGGGCCGCGTTTTTGGAGCGGGCGAAGAACGCCAGGTTGGTTTGCAGCGTGGCGTGGTCGTTTTCCAGCTCGTTAATTTCCTTGCGCAGGGCCATTTCCTTGCGCGTGAGCTGCTGCTGGGCCTGGGGGCGCGCCTTGAGGCGGGCGACTTCGGCCTGGAACAGCAGCTCGGCGCGCTCGGCGTAGCTCAGGCCGGGCACGGCGGCCAGGTACTGGCCCAGCAGCCCGAGCAGCTGCTCCTCGCTGCGGTCGCCGGTACCGGTGGCGTCGAACGCCGCCGACCAGTCGGCCAGCATGGCGCGGAAGCCTTCCAGCGAAGCGGGGTTCTCGTCGCCGAGGGCCCCCACTTGCGTGGCCACCTGCTCGAGGTAGGCCAGCTGCTCGCCTGAGGAGGCGGTGGCCTTCTCTTCGCGCTGGCGGGCCTCGTGCTTGGGCCGGTCAAACACGGCGTCGCAGGCGTTGCGGAAGCGGTGCCAGAGTTTGTCGGCCAGCTTGTCGGGCACACGGCCCACGTCCTTCCACTCCTTTTGAATGCGCATGACGACGGCGCGGGCGGCCTCGGCGTCGGGGTTTTGCTGGGCTTCCTCGGCCTGGTCGATGAGGGCCTGCTTGGCCTTTACGTTGGCCGATTTCTCGTTGTCGAGCGACTTAAAGAAATCGTTCTTGCGGTTGAAGAACGCCTTGTAGGCAGCCCAGTACTGCTTGTTGAGGGCATCGGCCTGGGCGCGGGGCACGAGGCCGGCGGCTTCCCACTCGGCCTTGATTTCCTGCAACTCGTCGGTTTTCGAACGCCACAGGTTCACGCGGTCCGTTTCGAACTCGGCGAAGGGCTGAATGCGCTCCAGCAGAGCTTTTTTCACCACCAGGTTGGCTTTTTCCTGCACCGAGCGGCCGTCGGAAAACTCCTTGCGGCGCTGGTGCAGGGCGTCGGAGGCGGCGATGAAGCGCTGCCACAGCGGCTCGCGCTGGTCGTTGGGCACGGGCCCGATGTTTTTCCAGTCCTCGTGCAGCTTGGTCAGCTCGTCGAGGGCCTTGTTGATGCCGGTGAGGGCCATCAGGCCTTCGGCCCGCTTGATGAGGTTTTCCTTGGCCTCCTGGTTGCGGCGGCGGTCCAGGTCCTTCATTTCCAGGAAGCGGCCTTGCTTGCTGTAGTAAATGTCGAGCAGGCCGTGGTACGTGTCCCAGATGGGCTGGCTGTCGGTTTGGGGCACCGGGCCGGTGGACTTCCACTCGCCTTGCAGGGCCTTGAGCTTGGCCGAGCTGTCCTTGGTTTCGGCGGCTTCCACCAGCTGGCGGAGCTGATCGAGAAGCTGCTGCTTCTTGGCCAGGTTGTCGCCGCGGCTGGCGTCTTCAGCCTTGGCGCTCTTGGCGCGGCCCTCGCGGAACTCCTGCAATGCCTTGTTCAACTCAAGCTGGCCTTCGGGCTGCTGGAAGGCAAAGGCTTCGGCCTCGGCCCCGCCTTCGGCGAACTTCTGGCGGGCGGCCGAGCGGGCCTGGCCCACGTTGGCCTCGTACTGGCGCACGAGGTCGAGCACGGTTTTACGGTTGCGCTGGGCGTTGGGGCCCCGCAGCTCCTGCACCAGGTACTGGGCCTGGGCGGGCAGATCGAGGGCCGTAAAGTCGGGGGCTTCCAAGGCCACCGGCGCGGCGGGCACATCGGTGGCAGGCACCGCATCCGCAGGGGCTTCGGCCAAGGCTACTGGGGCCCCTTCGGCCGCCGATAATGCGTGGGCTTCCTCTTCTTCGGCGGCGTTGGCTTCGGACTGCGCGCCCACGGCGGGCACTTCCGGCATCGTCAGCGCATCGGTATCGGCGGGGGCATCGTCCAAAGGAGTTTCCGACGAGGTGGGCAGCGCGGCCACGCCTTCGGGAGCGTCCAGCAGCTCTTCGGCGCTGTGCAGGTCCACGGTGGGCAGCGGGGCGGCTTCCTCCACGGTGTGGCCGTGGGGGGCCTCGGCGGCGGGGGCATCGGCCTCGGGCGCGGGGGCCCTGCTTCGGTCGCCGGAGCCTCCTCCGGCGTGGCTTCCAGGGCGGCGGCGGGCAGGGCCGATGCGTCGGGCGCGGGGGCGGCGTCGCCGTAGTGGGCCACGGCGCGGGCCTGCGGGGCCGATACATCAGCGCCGTCCACCGTCGTGGGGTCGGGCACGTGGTGGGCAGTTTCAGCGGCG
>NZ_MDZA01000210.1 GCF_001816125.1 Hymenobacter coccineus
AAAATGGTGGATTTTTGGAGAGGCGCGGAGCGGAATGCGTCAGGCGTTGAACGGTTTGCCTCGTTACATCGGTACTGTTGAAACTGCTAAACATCGGATATTTCAATTTCTGGACGCAGACGTTTTGCCTGATAACATGGTCGTAGCTATTGCGCTAGATGACGCTTTTTACTTGGGCGTCTTATCAAGCCGCACCCACGTCGTTTGGGCATTAGCAGCCGGTGGAATTCTCGGTGTTGGTGCCACTCCGCGCTACAATAAGTCGCGCTGCTTCGACCCGTTCCCCTTCCCCGCTGCCACCGAAGTCCAGCAAGTCCGCATCCGCGAGTTGGCCGAAGCCCTCGACATTCACCGCAAGCGCCAGCAATCCCAACACTCCAGCCTCACCCTCACTGACCTCTACAACGTGGTCGAAAAGCTCCGCGCCGGTCTGTCCCTCACTCCTAAAGAGCAAATCACCCACGAAAACGGCTTAGCAACAGTTGTTCTTAGCTTACACCAACAACTCGACGTAGCCGTAGCTGCCGCTTACGGATGGTCTTCGACACTGAGCGACGCCGAAATTCTGACGCATTTGGTGCAATTCAACCAGCAGCGAGCTGCCGAAGAAGCCGCTGGCACCGTGCGCTACTTACGCCCCCTGTATCAGGCTCCCGGTGAGCAGCAAGCCGCGATGGCGCTGCCAGTCAACGCACCGGTGGCCACCGATGTAGCCGCAACAGCCGCCCAGCCGTGGCCGGCCGAGTTGGCGCAGCAGATGTTCGCCGTGCGCAGCATCGTGCAGCAGGCCGGCGGCGAGGCCCTGAGCAGCGCCCAGGTAGCTGCCCGGTTTCGGCGCACCAAGGCCGATAAGGTGAAGCCCTTACTCGACACGCTGGCCATGATGTCATTGGTGCGCCACCTGGAACCGGAAGACACTTATGCGGCCTAACAAGCAGACTGCAATACAGACAATACACTGCGCTTACTCACCATTCTCGGCCATACTACCCCAACTACTACCGCTTCCGTTCTGCCAACTCGTTTATTAGAATTGTGGTAGGCTTAACAGGTTGTCTTTTTGAGTCGAGTCGGGCTCTGTCTTGATATATTCGTTTCCGGCTGCGCTTTTTTGGTAGGTGACGTTGATGGTACGGCCGGCACGCGCAACGTGAAATTGATAGCCTTGCTTCAGATAAGCAATAACTTGAGCCACGGTGTATTGAAAGGTGCCGTTAACATTGGTGCCTTGTACATCGGTGATGTGCTCGTGCGAGCTGTTTACGTTCGGTTTACGGATGTGAGTAATGCGGTTGGCCATGATGAAAAGAACTACGATTTGGTGGAAAAATGATGAAGCGCCCACACCAGGCCGCAGCAGGAAAGCAGCAGCACCACGACGGCACGTGTGTCCTTGTTGAGCGAGCGTAAGAAGCGGAACGCGGAGGTTGAGGTTTGCACCGCTTGGCTGATGGTGCTCGTGATATTCATCAGCTCGTTCCCGGAGGTTGAGATACTTGGGGTCATGCGTTTGTTAAAAAGAGGGTTGAAGCTGTAAAATGGATTTAGAGTGAAGTGAGACGCGGGATTAGCTGTGAAGTCGGTGGTCCACCGCTGGACCTTCCCAGCGGCCTGTAATCTGGTAGAGTTCGTAGAACACCAGCCATTCCGCCAGCCACGGGATGGTTTTGTCGTGCAGGTGGTGCTTGTCCGACCACTGCAAATCGCCGGGATAGTAAAGGCACAAGCTGTTATCAGCCGGGTAGAAATGGGTCAGGGAGTGGTCACGGTACTCGATGCCGGGGTTTAGCACAAATACCTTTGGCGGGCGGCCCGGAGTGCATTCAATTTTGATGCGGTACGTGCCTTCGCCACCCGGCGAGGCCACTTCGCCCCGGCAGCAAAGCGCGTCGCGCGTTGACTGGCAGCGAAACGCCGGGTAATGGCGTTCAACCAATTGCTTCTCCCGGTGAAACACGGCGAACCAGTTCCGCCCCTGCCGAGCCAGCAGGTGAAAGCGCCGGCCGCCATCGAAACGGTGCGGCGGATTGGATACCCGGTCGCGGCCCTGGCTGGCAATGCTAACCGCTGCGGTCGTGGCAGCCCGCCCGCTATTGATAAGGTCGGCGGAAGCGCGCAGCTTGACTTCTTTGGCGTCCACATCCTCATCCAGCCCATCGGGGAAGCGGGGCCCCAAGTGGTGGCGCCAGAGCTTGCTAGCGCTCAACTGGTTTTTTTCGTCGTCCACCGCCTCGTCGGCATCCTCAATTAATTCATCGAGCGCGTCGAAAAAATTGCGTTTCAGTTCGTCAGAATACTTGCCGAACAGGTCGTCTCCGGGTGTGGTGGGCATGGTGCACTTCCATTCGCGCTCTAAATCCGTGCGGATGGCTTTAAGCAGGGCCCGCAAGGCGCAGTCGTCGCGGTCATTGGCCACGAAGTTGCACTCAGCCAGTACCGTCATACACAAACCGCTTGGCATCTTGTGGGCGCACCAGTCGCCCCACGATTTCAAGTACTTCACCAGCCGCACCAGCTGCCCTTTGGCGTCGCGCTGCTTCCGGAACCAGGTGATGAACTCCTTCGGGTCGCTGTCCTCCCACCCCTCGTTTTTAACTGCCAGATGCGGGTGGTCCTCGTCAGCGAGCATATAGTAGACCGGCAGGTCAATGTGGTAATCGGCCTTGTAGGTCACGCGAATGCATTTCTTGCGCCACTGTGCCGGCTCGCTGGTGTGGTCCTTCACGGCCTCGTACACCCACCGTTGCAGCGTGGTGGGCGTTACGTCGGGCTCGCACAGGAAATACACCCCGTCGTCCAGGTCGCAGGTGTCGTCGTGGATGCGGATTACCGTCCCCAGCTTTTGGCTGCCCTGCGTGAAGAATTTCGGCTTGTAAGCGGAGTGATGCTCTTTGAAGTAGTCGGTGATTTTGCGGCGCAGCTCGTTTTTAGAAGTGCTGAGCTTGGTTTTCTTTGCGCTGAGCACGTTGAGGTTCTGGTTGAAGTCCAGAAAAAGTTTGTTGCAGTTGGCCATCTTAAAGGTGTTGTGGGAAGTGATTAGGCGTGGGTTAGAGCGAGGGAGCGAAGGGGCAAACAAGGCGTGAAGGCCGGGACCGGGTCGGTACAGAAATCGTTGATAATTTTCCGGCCCCTGTCCTTGAAGTGGTTGCTGGCCCGCTCTTGCAAATCCGCGAGCTTAACAGGGTCGGTGGTGTCCAAATCGACGTATTCCTGCTCGTTGAGGAAGTTAAACTGTACCCGCTCGTAGAGGAATGCTTGCGGAGACTCGCGGCCCACACCCTGGCTGAGCACCTTGCAGATGTTGTCGGTGTAATCAGCTTGCGCATGGAGCATCATATCCAGAATGCGTTTGCTCTTAACCCAGTGAAATAGGCCCCAGTGACGCTGCTCGCGTGGTTCCGAAAACCGCTTATTGCCAGTGCCGATGGAAAGCAGCTGAATGTTGGCCCACGGCACCGACAAAGCACCGTGCGCTTCCGTGAGGCCAATCAGAGAAGGGTTGTTAGCGAAGACGCCTCCGTCCACGTTGTGACTAATGATAACCTCTTCCTCCGTCTCGTCGGCGAGGTAGCGCGGACTGTATGGGTCGAAATAGGTCGGCGCGGCAGCCGTGGACATGCCGACTTGGTAAGCAGGCATCTGGTAGTCGCGGGTGTATTCGCCGTGGTGGCAGGTTTTGTACACGCTCACTTTGCCTGATACCGCGTTGAAAACCGGAATGCATACCCGTGTCCGGGCGTGGCCTAGCCGGGTGTCGCCGTTAGGGGAGTAAGGCTTAAATTTTTCCTTCAGCAATGCTTCCAGCTTCTTGTTGGAGTACTGAGCGGTGCCCAGGCGCGAAATCCAGTTGCGGCCAGAACCGAAGATGTCTTTGGCGTGGTGCGAGTACAGGTGCACTAGTTCTCGCGCCGGCATTCCCAGGGCCAGCGCCAGAGCAATAATGCCCCCCGTAGAGGTGCCACAGATTAAATCGAAGTGCTGGTAAAGCGAGGTGTGCTCGTTGCCATCCCGTTTTAGCTGCGCTTCCAGGTCCGCCAAGAAGCGGGCGGTGTACAGGCCCCGAATTCCCCCACCGTCAAGGGAAAGGATGCGGAATGGACGTTCGGGTGAAGAAGTGGTAAGGCTCATGTAAAATCAGATTGGTTACTTTGCAGAAAAAGGGGTTGTGCTTGTTTATGCAGACGTAGCGTATGTAATACAGCTTGTGTCTATTGTAAGACACGTCTGTTTCATGAACGCAACACCTCCAAAGATTGTTCCATTGGTGAAACAAAGATTTACTTTGTGCAACAATGTCACTCCCCCATCATGAGCGTACAACTTGACACTGACAAACTTGCCGCGATGGTTAAATCCAAGCGTGCAGGCCGCGGGCTGCGGGCGGTAGCCCACGAGATAGGCGACGTCAGCGCCTCCACTCTCTCGCGCATCGAGCAGGGCTCTGTTCCCGACGTGAACACTTTCTTATTGCTTTGCAACTGGCTGAGCGTGCCCACGGATACCTTCACGATTGCGGATGAAGGAGTGGCAACACCAGAACCTGCTACCGTAGGAAGCGACAAGATTGTCGCGCACTTGCGGGCTGACCGCATTCTGCCAAAAGCCACTGCACAGGCCCTGATAGAAATGATTCAGCTGGCCTACCGACAGGTGAGCCAGTAAGCTATAGGGTACCAAAAACCGATGACCCTGTGGTTGCTAAGCCCAAACTCCCTTATCGTTTCGCCGCAGATGCGGAGCGAAAAGCAGAATCGTTACGCCAAGAACTTGGGCTGGAGCCGCATGAGCCTTTATGTGCATTCAGGCTTTGTGAGCACCTAAATATTAAGGTGGTTGTAGCTGAACAAGTGGAAGGGCTCTCTCCAGATAGCTTGCTAGTTCTAGACCATCCAAGTGGAAAAGGGTGGTCAGCTGTTACCATCCCTTTCCATTCAGCTGAGCAGTCCTCACACCTTATTATTCATAATAGGGCGCACTCGTCAGCTCGCCAGCAAAGCAACGTGATGCATGAAGTAGCGCATATTTTGCGCCGCCATGAGTTATCTGCTATTGACACGGGTAACGGACTCCCCGACTACATGAGGCTTTATCCAGAGGAGCAGGAGATGGAGGCAGACTGCTTGGGATGGACACTGCTATTGCCCCGACCAGCCTTACTTATGGCTTTAGGCAAAGGATGGGACCGAGGAGCTATTATGCAGCACTATAATGTCAGCGCCGAAATGGTCCGGCTTCGCCTGAACAGAACGGGGGTGCTACGTCAGCTTTCCTATCGGCGTTAAATATCAATTAGTTATTGAGTAACACTGGTAATATCAGTAACACTAGTAATATCGGCAATATCGATTGTAGCAGATAATAAAGTTATTTTGATGGCTCAGCAGCAGTGAGTTGGTAATCCAACGATTTGCCATGCTGACCCCGCATGAAGTCAAAGAACACGGTTAAGTCATCCGCGACGCGGCTCTGTTCCAGCGCCGCGAAATAATCCTGCCGGTCTTCGCGGAACACGATGGTCAGCGGCTGGCCGTAATAGCGCTGCACGAAGTTCATCAGCAGCCGGGAGGTGCGCCCGTTGCCATCGTTGAAGGGGTGAATGCTGACTAGGCGCTGATGCGCCTCGAAGGCCAACTCTAGTTGCTCGCGCAGCGTGGTGGCCACCGTCATCCGCTCGCGCAGCTCGCCGGTGAGGGTCGCCACCAGGGCTGGCACCTTTTGGGCGTTGGGGAAGGAGCTGGCCCCGACGATGAACACGTTGCCCCGGCGCAGGTCGCCCTGCGTGGGGTCCACCGTGCCCAGGGCGGTGTTGGTCGGGCGGCCGGTGGACTGCATCACGGCCGCCGCCAGCTCGCGTAGCAGGGCCGGGCCGGGAAGTTGCCGCGCGTCCGCCCGCTGCAAGGCCAGTTCCAGGGCGCGGGCGTGGTCGCCCAGCATGTCGTAGCCGGCCAGCGGCTTGCCCGGTCCCAGGGTGGGAGCTACCCCGAGCAGAAAATCAAACGCTTCCAGCACCGTTACGCGGGAGCCCTCAATCATGGTTGAGTGCGCCGACACCATGACTTGGCTGAGCTGCTGGCTGGTCTGCTGCCGGTCGGCCGGCAACTGCTGCACCTGATAAGTCAATTGCTCAATTTCCGTCCACGTCATGCGGCGTGCCGGAGCGTGGCCGCCCGCAGCGCAGCTGCGTCCACGGTGGCCAGGGGCAGGGGCGCGGTCAGGCCCGCGCCGTAAATCAAATCCGTCGCCCACGCCGCCAGGTCAGCCGCGTAAATCATACGCCGGCCGACCTCGTCTTGGTACTCGGTTTTGCCCGTCATAAATTTCTCCAGACCGGGACGCAGAGCCGCCGGCACGTCGGCCAGCGCCTGGTCAGACAGCGACGGGTTAAGGAGCCCGTTCAGGTAGTCCCGGAGGGCCTGGTAAGCATCTTGGCTGGAAGAAGTCATGAGAATCAGGTAAGACAGGCCGTACACGCAGCAACCAAAAGTAACGATTCCAGCCCGATTTTACCCTATTCCCATCTTGCTTTGGCCAGGTAACATTGGTAACACAAGTAATACCGGTAACATGTGTAATACTGGTAACATCAAGTTGGAAGAAGGTTGCCGGGCCGGTTAGGAAAGCAGCTGCGCATCCGCGCCCGCCGCCGGTGGCAGCACGGGCAGGGCTTGTGACTTTACCGTAAAGGCGAGGTAGAAAACAGCCCGTCCGTGTTTTTCCAAGTGACAGTCAATCCGCAGGTCGGTGGTGGCATTAATCTGCTCGATAGCCGCTTCCAATACGTGCTTGCGAAAAGACGTGAAGCCCCGCTGTTTTTCGTGTCCCTGCTCATCCAATAGGCCCAGAATCTGCTTAAAGTCAGGCATGGTGAAAGTGGGCGTGCGACCCTTGGCTTTGTAGCGGCAGCACAGCGCATAAATCCGCTTGGTGTGCTTGCTCGAAAGCTGTAAAAGCGCCCGCAAACTGGCGGCGGGAATTACGTCGCGCAGTTCGAGTAGGTATGGGATGCCGGTTCGGGCGAGTTTGATTTGCAGCAGGCCCTGTCCCGGCACGGAACGAACCCGGTCAAAAAGGCGCAGCGGCCGGTACTGCTCCTGCTTGCCCCGGATGGTCAGCGGTTGAGCTACCAGCGCCGTGGCTGCGGCCGTCACGTAGTTGTAATTATGCTTTTTGCCCGCCGCTGCGGAAAAACTGCCAAGCCACAACTCCACCGGGCGAGTGGTAGCCCCTTCTTCCAGCGTCGAGAGCAAGTAAAATAGTAAGTCGAGCTGCAAGCCACTGTAGGCAAAGCGGGCTGTAGTCAGGTCGGGTAGCCAGGTGGCGGGCAGTACGCGGGGAGGGGCGGATGCTCGCCGGGCAGCGGGCCGCCGCACGGGATGACGGGGCATGAGGCGGGTTGTGAGAAACGGTGAGCGGAAAGCAACCGGGGGCCAATTTCAACAATCCGCGCAGCTTTTCAATAATGACACACCTGTCATCGGCAATGTTAGTAATACAGGTAACATAAGTAATATAGGTAACACAAGTAACAATGGTACGATAAGTAACACCGGTAACACACCGTTGCCTATATTTGCGGCATGAGCAAAATACTGGCGTTTACGAACCAAAAGGGGGGAGTCGGCAAAACCACGTCCACGGCCAACGTCGGGGCGGGCCTCGCCCGTGCCGGCCAGCGGGTACTGCTGGTGGACTTGGACCCCCAAGCCAACCTGACCAAGGGCTTGGGCCTGGTCGATGCTGAGCAGAACGTGTACGGCGCACTCCTTGGCGAGTACAAGCTCAAAGCCTACCCGCTGCACAGCAACCTGGCTTTGGTTGCCGGCTCGCCGGCTCTCTCAGGCTTCGAGAAGGTAAAGGGCGACGAGCTGGACCGCGAGTTTCTGCTGAAGGAGCTGCTCGAACCCTTGCGCGAGCGGTGCGACTACATTCTGCTGGACTGCCCGCCGGCCTTGGGCCTGGTCACCCTCAACGCTTACGCCTGTGCCCAGGCGCTCTACGTGCCACTGGAAGCCCAGATGTACGCCGCCGATGGCCTGGAAAAAGTATTGGAGTTGGTCAGCCGGGTGCGGCGGCGGTTGAACCCCGACCTATCGGTGGGCGGCATCTTCTTCACCCGCCACGACGGCCGCAAAATATTGCGCCGCGAAACGGCGGAAGAGTTGCGCGAACTGTATCCGGGCCTCGTGCTAACCAGCTTCATCCGCGAGAGCATTGCCTTAGGTGAAGCCCCGCATTTGGGCCAGGACATTTTCACCTATGCCCCGCAGAGCGCCGGGGCCACCGACTATCAGGCGCTGGTAGCCGAGATTCTCACCCGCTAATCCGTTCGCTTCTCATGGCCAAGACCTTCAAAAACCTGCCCCGCCCCAGCGAGTCAACCACGCCCAAGCCCACGTCGGAGCGCGACTTTTTCGACCTCAGCGATGTGCCCGCGTCCGAAGAAAAAGCGGCTGATGAGCCAGAAACGGCACGTAATATCGGTAACATTGGTAATACCAGTAACACGGGTAATATTGATAACACAGCAGAAAAAGCTGAGCCTGTTTCAGCGCCTGCTACTGTCAGTGCCGCACCGGATGGCGTTCGGCAAACATTCGTGCTGAGCCGGGGCCATCTGGAGCAGCTGCGGGATTACGTGCACGCCCGCCGGGTCCAGGGCGACTATACCTACTCGCAGAAACAAGCCCTCCAGGAGGCTTTGGAATTGCTCTTTGCCAGCGCGGCCCCGGCCCCACCACGTCCGGCCCAGGCCCGCGAGCAGGAGCAGCAGCGCCGGCAGCGTATCCAGCAGGGCCGACAGGCCGGAGCCAGCGAGTAGGCTTGGCAGTGCCTGCCATTACCAGGGGAACGCGCCTTACGGATGCACGGAGGTGGGAACGTGCAGCACGGGCGTAACCGCGCTCATCTCTCCAAACACTTGCCCCGCCGCATTCTTTAGCTCCGTGATGTGGCCCAGGTGCCCGACGGAAACCACGGGGCCAAAAAAGAGCGGGCTATTGACAAAGGCGGGTTCGCGCTGCTCGTGCTCCGGCAGGGCAAGGATGGCTTCGGCGAGCTGGCGGAGAGTTAGGACTTTGTTTAACTGCATGAAGTGGGTTTCAATGGCGGTTCAGGTCAAGTGTAATCCGCCGCTAGTTCAGAGGCAGACTGTCCAGCGACATCAACAAAAGCAACTGCGAGAGGGAAGTGACAATGGTGCGCGTCCCGTCGGCGGCCACGATTGCCAGCGGCCAGGTAGGGCAAGGGCAGCGGGTCACGTAGGCATCCATCGCGGCCCACAAGGCTTGCAAGCGCGGCGCGTTCAGCGGCCGCTCGTCCAGCAGTATGAAAAAATGCCCGTAGGCGGCCGTAACGTCGGCCGGGGTAGCCAAGTGTGGGGGAAGGGGCGAAAGCGGTTCCAGGGCCATAATCCGGGCGAATTAGCGGGGTTTTTGCGTGGTACCCTCGAACAGCGGGCCGTTACTGGCTTTTTTGATGCCCAGAATGGTTAGTAGCAGGCCCGACAGGGAGTGCGATTTACCGTGTTTACCGGTTTTCAGGTCGTGGGCAAATTTATTGCAGGCGGCGACGTGCGCCGCGCTGGCCAGGATGCGTTCCACCAGGGCCGGGGTTACAATCCCGAGTTGAGCCAGCAGGCGGCCGGCATTTTCAACCTGATGCACCGCCAGACCGGCGGCCGTCGGTGCACCAGGCAGCAGTTCAAACGGCACCGGCATGGCCACGGCCTGCTTGCTGACGGTGAAGACCAGGTTCTCAAAGCTGCGGCCGTTCTTGTGCAGCCGGTAGCCGATGCGCAGGTCGGTCAGCTCGTTGATTTGCTTGACCGCCACATCGAGCACTTTGGCCTTGAACATGGACACCTCGCTGTACTGTTCGTGCCCTTTGGTATCCGCCAGGCCCAAAATCTGCTTTAGCTCCAGGATGCGAAACTTGGGGGTTTCGGTCTTGTCCTTCCACTGGCTGCAAATCGTGTAGATGCGCTTGGCGTGCTTGCTGGTGAGCAGCAGAGCCGCCTGCAACTCGAAGGAGGTGAAGTTGGCTTGCAGGTCGAACAGGTAAGGGATGGCGGGCTCCGTGAACTCGACGCGCAGCCGGCCGGTGCCCGTCACGTAGTCGATGCGCTTGAACAGCCAGAGCTGCCGGAACACCTCGCGGCCCAGCTCGTCGGTGGTCTCCAACTCGAAGCAGCGGCTGCCCATTGCCTGCGTGGCTTCCCGCAGCTGCTTGTAGTTATACTGCTTGCCGGTCAGCTCGCTCATGGCCTGCACGGAAATCTCGTAAATCGTGTCCGTCTGACTCCGGCGCAGTTGGGAGAGCAGGTAGAAAAATACGTCCAGTTGGGTTTCTGTGTACTCGTAGCGGGCCGTGGTTAGGGCATTGTGCTGGCGGACTTCTAACGGATTTTCAGAGACTTTCACGAGCGGCCAATTGGTGAGCAGCTGCAATATTACACAAACCGAACTAATTTAAAGAACCGTTCTAGAAACAGTGCGCTTTGTCTTATGAAAGGTTCGGGTTTAGCTTATGAAAGGTTCGGTTTAGCTTATGAACAGTTCGCTTTGCCTTATGAAAGGTTCGGTTTATCTTATAAGAAGTTCGGATTACCCCTTTGGGGGCATTGAAAGTCAAATAGTTATGAGCCCTACAAATAAGACAAATAAATCAAATAACACAAGTTGTGTTTCGCGCGAGCAAAAAAAGGCTTTTAGGTCCTGTTGGTTCGGACCTCCCGGCGCGAGGTAAACAAAAAACAAAACGGACCCCAACAAAAGCTTCGCACACAAAGGCGCGGGCGGTTATAAACTATATATTACTAATAATTAAAGGTTTATAACCAGAATTGTTGAGCTTGTACTAGTTAATGCTAATGGTGCTCAATAGGTGGAAACCAGAGGAGTAATCGTACTCATCAACTGCTAAATATAACCTATCGACGACTCCCAAAGAGGGGCGTTTTTCCCTGTAATATTGCCCTTAATCCAAGCAAAAAGCGAGCGATATTTCTCGACCCTGTTTTGTACTATCAGTGTATATTTTCCCGGTACCACTAATAACATAGTATGGGTAACAGCACAACTCCTAGTGCCCGAATTAGTCTTGCTAATCAGGTATGAAAGTGTGAGGATAGTCGCTGTGTTTTGCAATTGCAAAGAGTAAGAATAGCCGATGGATAGTTGCGCAACCCAGTAATAGGGTAACCAAGTAGCTCAGGGATTTTGTCGTTCGGCCCCACTGACCATGATGAAACTATGAGACTCTGAGGAGGCTATACTTTGAAGCGACGAAGAAGTGACTTTGTTGCTTGAGGCAGCATCAGTGGCACCGTGATGCTTTGGTGCTCTGGTGCTTGGTTAGTAAGTTGTAGTTACCTTGTAGCCTAGTAACCAGGAAGCCCCTGACGTATCCCTGATGCCTCCTTTGCCGTATGTTCTTGCGTCAGGGAGCAAGACAGGTTTTGCTAGCGCAAAACGTCTCGCTTTTTGCTCCCGTTGGTCGCAAAAAGAACCGCCTAACGCCTCCGCCAATGCCGACACCAGCCGCAACTGTTAATGAACAGCCCAAACCAAAACGCACGGGTAAGTCCGCTGGTGGGCGTCCGCGCAAGGCCCCGGAGGAAAAGCTAAAGAGCGTGACCACCCACGTTTCGGCAGCCCGTTATGCAGAGTTAGAGGCGGGAGCTGCTGAGGTGCGGCAGCCCATGTCGCAGTATGTGCGCCCCCTGATAGAAGCCGGCGTTGGGCGGCGCAAGCGTCCGTTGATGCAGCTCTCGGTAGAGCAGGATGGGTACCTGCGGCAGCTGGCGGGCCTGGCTAACAACCTCAACCAACTGGCCAAGAAAGCGCACCAAAATGGGTTCGAAGTAGTGGCAAACGAAGTGGCACAGCAGGCGGTAGGAGTTAGCCGGTTGTTGGATTATTTTGGGCAGGCCGTATGATAAGCCGCACGACGATAGGGCGCAGCTTTGCGGGCTTGGTGCGCTACCAGTTCGAAGGGCGGAAGGACTTGCCCAGAGACAAGCAAGCCGAGGTGCTGGCGGCCGTGGGTGTCCGGGCGGATAGTGCCGCGCACATGAGCACCGACTTTAACCGGGGGCGGCAGCTGAACCCCAATTTGGGGCAGGCCGTGTGGCACACGAGTTTGAGCTTTAACCCGGACGACGCGGCCAAACTCGACAGCGCCAAGATGCTAGCTATTGCGGAAGGCTACGTGCAGAAGATGGGGCTTGACAAGACGCAGTATGCCATCATCCGGCACCACGACCAGCCGGATAATCAGCACCTGCATATCCTGGCTAACCGGGTGGGCAATGATGGCAAAACCGTTAACGACGGCCAGAACTTCTACCGCTCGAAGGTGGCGCTCACCGAGCTAATTCAGGAACACGGGCTGACCCCACCGAAGGGCTTGCGGCCCGAGAAGCAACACCCGGCGCAGTTGCATGGTGTGGACCTTACCCGTCACGAGCTGAAAGAGGCGCTGCGCGCGGTGCTGACCACAACCACTGACGGCAAGGACATGCGCCAGCAACTGAGCCAGCAGGCCATCACGTTCCGGTTGTTCCGGACCAAGGAGGGCACACCGACCGGCATCAGCTTTTCTAAGGATGGGCAGACGCTGAAAGGGTCCGAGATTAGCCGCGAATACAGCCTGGCCGGCATCGTGAAGCAGCTCGAAGCCAACCAGGCCACGCGGCAGGCCGAGGTCGCCCGCCAGGAAACGAACCAACGTGCCGCCGAGCAGGCGCGGCAGCAAGCCGCGCTGGATGCTGCTGCCCAGGAACGGCGGCAAGTGGCCGCGCAGCTTGCTGCCCAACGCCAAGAAGCGGAGCGCCAGGCGGCGAAAGTGCCGGAGCTACCGGCTGTAGAACGCAAGTGGCAGGGGGACTACCAAAAATATGCAGCCGACTTAGCCCAACAAAATGCGCCCGTTCAGGCCCGCAACAAGGTTATCGACTCGTATAGCGCCTATTTGCAGCAGCAGCCGAACGAGGAAGGAATCGCCGCCGTGGTGCAGGCCATGAAGGGCGACCCGCGCACGGCGGCGTTAAAAGCCGAGTTAGACCGCCAGGTGGTCGCCCGGGCGACGCACGCGAAACAGTGGGCAGACAGCTACGGCCAGCAAGCGGCGCTGGAAAAGCAGGCAAAAGGCGGCATTTTTGGAAAAAACGCGGCTTCCCGGGAGGCAGAGGAAAAGCTGAAGTTCCTCACCGAAAAGGACCGACCCCTTCCCGGCCTGCTAGAGCCGGCCTTGCTGGCCTTTGCCCGCGCCGCCAAAGCAGCGGACCGACCAAGCCCACCCGTCGGTTTTGACGCCCGCGCCTATTACCAGCCCGAGCAAGCGGGCCTGAGCTTGACGGAGTACGCGGCCAAGCGCGAGGCCGAACGACAGCTGGTGGTGCGCGTGCAGGAGCCGGTAGGCGACAGTCAGGCCGCCGGCCGCGCCGACGCTTTGCAGCGCAGTTTGACGAGTAAAGGAGCTACCGTGTCGGTGAGTGATACCGTTGATGCCCAAGGTAATCGGGTAATTGAGCTAGCCGTGCAGTACAGCGTGCAGCAGCCCCGCCACGAATTGGAAGACATCAGCGTGACCCTGGATTGGGCCGCAGAACGGAAAGGGTACGAGTTGAAAGAGAGCGACACGGACCGGGCGCAGCGTCGGGCCTCCGGCCAGCGGGACGCTCAGCAGCAGCAGAGCCAAACCCCGGGCAAAAGCTTGGATTATGGCGGCCGGTAATGAGCGGCCCCGTCGGCCTAAGAAGCCACCGGAAGGGCGCGAGCGTGGCGTATTTGCGCCGTTGCCTGGCCCGGTGCCGAATACGCGACGCACGGACGATTCAAGGACGGTTAAGACGGGAGAAATAGTTTGAAAATCAAGGCGCTTAAAGTCGATGAAAACGACCTTACAAACCCCTAAAGCAAGGTTTTTGGCGTATCTTGTAGGATGGAACAACCCTTCAAAAAGCCTTCTTTTTGGGCCGAAAACGCCCCGCAGTTTACCCGCTATAATGAGCTGGATACTTTCCTCCGCATGTCCAGTTTCGCGTGGCATGCAGAACTCGCGTGCCGGAAGTGGTTGGACCGGGCGGCGGCTTTCCCGGGGGAACTGAATACGCCCAAAACCACAGCTTGGATGGCTTTGCTGAGCTACGTGAATCCTCCACTCGCTGCCGGCCATCAGTTTGGCATTTCGCCCGACGACGAACCGGACGTGGCTATTCTACGGGCGTACCAACTGCTGATTTCGGGCTTGACCCCCGAGCAGGCTGCGCAACAGATGGAAGATAATCCGTTGCCGGACAACTTAGCCGATTTTCTAGTGCAAGGCTAAGCCGCTTTTTTTGATAAAGAAGTGGCATAGCACCACCGAGACGTAACTGAGGATAAACAGCGAGGCTTGCTTTTCGAGGGGAAGCATTAGGCTACTCAACCCGTCATGGAGGATTTCGGCAGCCGTTGCGGCGAGGAATACCAAGTGCAAAAAAGGCTTCATAAAACGAAGGGTTAACTTGTGAAAGTGCTAAATGTAGCGCCGGCTGGTCGAACGCCAAAACCGGCACGGATTCCAAGACATGTCCGAGAAATAACCTTATGTTGAACGACGAAACCAAAAAACAAAAGGGGGAAAAAGCCGTCCCCCAATCGGCCAAAAGGCCTAGTTTTTTCGACGCGAAACCGGACCCCGCGACAATAAGGATGATAACCCCGCGTGAGCAGTGGACCCCCGCGCAAAAGCGCGCCGACAAACGCGACGAAGACGCCGCCCGTGCGCGGGGATACAGCTATTACCAGCAGGTGCAGGAACTGATACGGACCGGTGACCTCGCGGGAGCCGTGCGCGCCATCAATCCCTTTCCGAGTGGACATAACGGACACTCCCACATCGAAACCGTGCAGGCCGTGGCCACGGCCCAGGTGCAGGCCGGCGAGCTGCTGGCGGCCGTGGCCACGGCGCAGCGGCTGCCTTACGACGACACGAGGGGCGACCTAATCGGAGCCGTCGTCAAGGTGCTGCTGCAACGGGGCGATGTGGCCGGGGCGCAGTGGCTGGCGGCCACCGTAAGCGGATTTCGGTACGTGAGCGTGATGAAGCAGATTGCCGAGGCCCAGCAGCAGGCAGGCGACGGGGAAGCCGCCCGGTACACCCTGGTTCAGGCACGAGAGCGAGCCGAAGGGTTCAGCGAGGGCGACCCGAAAAGCGGCTATTTCCGGTCTTACTACCTGTCCGACATTGCCAAGGCCCAGGTGCAACTAGGCGACGTGGCCGGGGCGACCCATACCGCGCAGCTCATTACCCACCAGGAGGAACGGGGGTGGGCGTTTCGAGCTATCGAGGAGCATACGGCTAACGCGGCCGACACCGCCCGCAGGGACGCCGGCTTAGCCTGACGGCCGCCGTGCGAGGCAATGCCTTGCCCGTGCGGGTACTACCGGTTCATTTTCTTAACCACCTGCTGTTATGCCCAAGACTCATTTTCAGCCTGCCCCGGCTGGTCTTACCCCCGACCAACTGCGCGACTACCAGGAGCGGGAGCGGCACGCCAACAACGCGGTGGCCATCGCGTCGAGTGCCGGCACCGCGCCCAGCCCGGAGAGCCTGGCGCTGATGCAGCGCCACGTAGACGGGGAACTGAGCATCGAGCAAGTAATTGAACTGACTGATGCTATGCTCAAGGCCCGCTACGCGCCGCGTCCGCCGGGCCTGGAAGACCTTGGCGCGATGCTGCAAAGCCCGGGATTTCAGGAAAGATTCGAGGATGTGGTGAGCGGCACCGCCCGCCGCAATAACTCCTATATTGTGTACGTGGACGCGCAGAAACGCACGGTCCGCGAGTACCCGGCCACAGAGGAGATTTTCGAAACCAACGCTGACGGCAAGACCCTGACCCTGCTCTCTATTGGTGGTGTGCCAGCCGATACCGGCCAGCCCGTAGTAGTGGAGGCGACCCCGTATCGTTTTGCCCCCACTGCTTTGCTGCCACATAATACCAGTGGCGAATAGCCCATAAGCCCATGTTATCTGACGACCTACAATTTTTGGAAGACTGTCTAGCGGCCAACGAACTGCTGTTTTGTCGCAGTTGCGCGCAGCAGACCTTACATGCCCATCAGGAAGTAGTAGCGGTTCAGCCGGTGGCCACCGAGTTGCTGATGGAATGCACTCACTGCTACACCGTGCGCCGTTGGCTGGATTGGAACAGTGCCCAACTCACCTACCGCCAACGGGATTGAGTCCGCTAACTGGCACGCCGCTGCCAGGCGCTTGAAAGCAGCCGGGCTATTTGTTTAACAACCCTCATCTTAAAACCATGAGCCGCTTAGCCCACCTCGATAAATTGATTAATGACCCTGATTTTCAGCGGCGCATCCAGACCGAAATCCGCCGAAAAGCAGCGGCCTACAATTCGTCTATTATCTATCGAGACAGGCAGGGGCGAATGCTAGTGGAGTACCCAGGCAGTGGCCAGGTGTACGAACAGAACGCTGCCCAGCAACTGACCTTGCTTTCCTTGCAGGGGCAGTTGGTGAAGGGCGTTACACCCATTGCAAAAACGGAGGCGGACCAAGTGCAAACCACGTAAGAAGTAGGGCGGTAGGGAGAAAGAGCGTTGTTTTTTTGACACGAACCCGGCGGTATCTTTGTTTTAGCAGTGCATTAAAGCTCATTGGTGATGGAATCCGAACTGACCACTTTCCTGACGACGATAGATACTCCAGCGTTTCGCCGCGACAATCTGGCGAAGGTGCGAGCCAAAGCCGCCGCCGCTCAGGCTAGCCCTGGTTCCCTGGTTCTGGCCTCGGTGCCAGTCACTGAATCCGTAGACGTTGCCTTGCCAACGACCCGTTTACAAGCGGTGGTGAGCGGTAAATGAGCCCAGAGAAGCCCGTGCTACACATTTTCGGCGGCCCCAACGGCGCGGGAAAATCGACGCTGTTTGCGCGCTTCCAGGAAACGGCGCAGCAGCCCGTCGAGCAGGTAAACGGCGACGTGCTCCAGCAGCGGTACCCCCAACTGAGCGGGTTTGAAGTCGGGGAAATAACCGCCGCCCGGATTAAGGAGTTGCTGGCGGCGCGGGCCTCCTTTTCGATTGAAAACAACCTGGCCACCGCAGACAACTACAAGCTGATTGCCGGTGCGAAGGCCGCCGGCTACCGCGTCGAACTGGTGTATATCGGTTTGGATTCGGTGCAGGAGTGCCGGTTTCGGGTGCAGCAGCGGGTGAAGGAGGGGGGGCACGACGTGCCCCCGGCCATCATCGAGCACCGCTACTACCAATCCCTTTCCTTGCTCAAACAGCATTACCTCGCCTTTGACCATATCCGACTGGTGGACAATACGGACCGGGCTACGGGCTACCAAACGGCGGCCCTCATTGAAAAGGGAAAGGTGCTCGAAGTGCAGGCGGAGCCGGCCCGTTGGGCAAACGGCGTGGTGCGGCACATTCAGCAGCGGGAGCGGTTCGCGCAGCTGTCCTAGCCCCATGAGCGAACTTTCCAGCATCACGCCCGGTCACATTCAGCAGGCCAAAGCGGCCTTGCAAGCGGCCGGCATTCCGGTCGCGATTGGCCATCAAGCCCTAGACCTGGCCACGGCCTTTTACCACGAAACGCCCCAAGTCAGCCGCACGGACGCCCTGCGCCGGGAGCGCAATCTGATTCAGGACGAGTTGGAAACCGTCAGCAGCCAGTTGCAACAGGAACGCCAGAAGACGCGGCGGCTGGAACAGGAGTTAGAGGCCGCCCTGAACTCGCCGAGAGCCCACCAGAGAAAGGCGTACAATCTGCGTAAGCGGTTGCGGGCCATCCTGGCCGCGCTGCAACACCCCCAAGCGAAAGAGACCACCAAGCTTAAAAACATTGCGAAGTTGGTCGCCGTGGCGTTGAACGGGAACGAGGAGGACCCAGAGCACGATTTGTCGAGTTAGGCGTGTTTAGAAGGAAGACCAACGGTAACCAAGCTATTTCCCATGGATTTCCGCGACGAGGCGATTAAGCACAACTCCTTCATCGCCTATGGCGATGCGCAAGGGCGCCTCTTGCGGGAGTACCCCGTGAGCGGCGAGATTTACGAAGTGTCGCCCGGTCGAACGACGTTAACCCTGCTTTCGGTGCACGGCGTACCCGTCGGTCCCGCCGACCAGGTGGTGAAGCCCATCACCGATACGGCTGAAATCTATATCCAAAACCACTCGGATTCAACCCAAAAGAAAGCGCATTTTGGGTATCTGGTGGACGTTATGGAGTTGGATTTTATCACGCGGGTAGAGTTCGTGCATACCGTCGATACGGGAAGCCCGGCGTACGAGCAGCTGCGGGCCATTGGGCACGAATGCACCTACAGCGACGGAACGGACCCCCGCGCCGGCGTCCTGCAAAACAGCATCGACACCAAAGCCGAATTCATCCAGTTGTGCCGCATCATTGACCCGGCCCTAGCCACCGCAGAAGGCTGGTAACGTGCCACACCGCCAGCAGAAGTAGCGGCACCGTATTGGGTTCGCTCCGTCCTGGAATGGCGAAAGTTCCGCCCAACATCTTATTTGTCGAAGTCCAAAAAGTAGCCCATGAGGGTGTTGTTAAACAAATAGGGCAAAACCTCCGACTTGTCGGCATATCCACGCATCCTCGGTGATTAGTGCTTCGACGGCCAATGTATTGCACAGTTGCGGACAAAGTAATAGTCATAACGTTCGTTTTCGCTGCCCTGTTTCGATTGCGTTAAGGAGCGTGTAAGACTATACGGTTTCGATGCTCTCACGCCGCTTTTGCACCTTATCACGAGCGACCAAGCTACTTGGCCTCGGACTCTGATGTTTTCCCCTATTTGTTTAACAACACCCCATTTGGCAAAAAAGAAGCTTCGGCGGTCTGAGCTTCTTCCAAAAGGGCGGATTTACCAGACCCCGCAAGGCTTTCGCCTTCAACAACTTAAAAATACCACCCTACCCTCTCTTGCCTGACTGGACCACCTCGCGCTTACCCGTGCAGCGAGGTTTTGCGCCGCACCCGGCTCAGCGTTTCGGTGGTCATGCCCAGGTAAGCGGCCACCATGTGCTGGGGAATGCGCTGGGCAAACGCGGGGAATTTCGCCACAAACTCGCGGTACTTTTCCTCTGCCGAAAAGCTGATGGCCGCGTGCAGGCGGTTTTGAGACGCCAGAAAGCTCCGGTGCAGGGTGGCGTTGATGAGTCCGTCAAGCGCGGGAATCTCCTGGCGCAGCCGCGCCAACTCCTCTTTTTTGAACAGCAAAATGGTCGACTCCTCGATGGCGTCGATGTTGTAGCGGGTGGGCTGGCCCGTGGTGAGGCTTTCCTGGTCGCCGGCCCACCAGTTTTCCACCGCAAAATGGAGGATGTGCTCGGCTCCCTTCTCGTCCACCGTGTAGGTGCGCAGGCAGCCGCTGGCGACGAACGCCTGGTAGGGCCACACCTCGCCGGCTTTCACTAAATAGTGGCGCTTGGGCAAGGTCTGGACCACGGTCGCGGCCCGAATGCGCTCGATTTCAAGGGGCGTGAAATCGGCCTTGTTCAACAGGTACTTCTCGAAAACGGCAAACATGGGCACCCTCCTTACGCGTGAAACCAGCCCGCAAATAACCGGCATTTTCCGGAGAGAAACCGCTTTGTAGGTCAGTAGTTACCCGAGGCCTCGGTCGTTCTAGCTGACCAGCCGCGGCTGGCTCAGGAGCGGGCCGAAAGTAACCAGCCGCTTTTTTGACAAATGTCAATGGAAGCCGCTACCACCCGCGCGGACCTTCGCAGTGTTGTTACCAATCCATCATTAACGCCATGCAAACCGCAAACGAAGCCGTTATCCGCGCCGTCTATCAGACCGCCGAAGCCAAAGATATTAAGGGATTTGTCGCCTTGTTCACGCCCGACGGGTATTTCTGGGACGTGTCGGCGGACAAGAAATACGCCGGCGAGCAACTGGGCCTTACCGTCACGGTGTACGCGGACGCCTTCCCGGACATGCACCGGGCCCTCGACCAGGTGTACGTCGCCGACGACGTGGTGGTGGTCGAACTCTTGCTCAACGGCACCCACCAGGGGCCGCTGGCCCTGCCGGCCGGCACGATTCCCGCCACGGGCAAGGCAATTCATACGCCCTGCTGCGACGTTTTTCACCTCGAAAACGGCAAGGTGAAATCCTTCCACTGCTACACCGCCGGGACCATCCTGTTCGGGCAGTTGGGGGTGTTGGGCAACTTGGCGGCCGCTTTTAAGCAATCCTAAACCACCCATTCACTTTCTTTTAGTACCTACGGGCTTTGCCAATCTTATATGAACATCCTGCACGTTATTTCCAGCCCCCGCGCCGCCTCGTACAGCCACCGCCTCAGCAACGGCATCGTGGCGAAGCTACAAACGGCGCATCCCGGCAGCACCGTCCAGGTGCGCGACCTGGTGACGCACCCCTTCCCGCATTTGGAGGAAGCCACCATCCAGTCGTTTCAATCGCCCGCCGAGCAGCGCTCCGCTCCCCAGCGGGAAGCGACCCGCCACTCCGATGAGGTCATCGCCGAACTGCTGGCCGCCGACGTCATCGTCATCGGAGCGCCCCTCTACAATTTCGGCATTTCCTCGAACCTCAAGGCCTGGATTGACCACCTCGTGCGGGCCGGGGTCACGTTCCGCTACGGGGCCAACGGGCCGGAGGGCCTGGTGCCCAACCGGAAAGTGTACGTGGCGATGGCCAGCGGCGGCGTGTATTCGGACGGGTTCATGAAAGCCTACGACTTCGTGTCGCCGTACCTGCAGACCGTGCTCGGCTTCATCGGCCTCACCGACGTGACGGTGGCCCGCGTGGAAGGCACTTCCAACCCCGCCCTGGAGCCCACGGCCCTGGCCACGGCCCTCGACGGCGTACACGTCTAAGCAGCAACCGAGCCGGCGTAGCGGGGCGGACGCAGCCGGCTCCCTACCCCCCATCCGTTCCAGCACCGCGCCGACGCGGAAAATTTCCAGTAACTCCATCTCCACTCACATGGCCTCCACCCTGTTTCATCCCGCCGCTACCCGCCACCACGCCAACCTGGGCTGGCTCGATGCCTACCGCAGCTTTAACGCGGGCGGGGCGTACGACGCCAACCGGCAGGCGTTTGGCGCGCTGCAAATCCTCAACGACGACACCGTGGCCGGGGGGCGGGGCTTCGGGATGCACGCGCATCAGAACATGGAAATCCTCACCTTCCCCCTGGCCGGGGCCATTGCCCACGAGGATTCGCTCGGCAACCACGGCGTGATTCGGACCGGCGAAGTGCAAGTGATGAGCGCGGGTTCCGGCATCGCCCACAGCGAAAAAAACCACAGCCCGCACGAGGCGGCCCACTTCCTGCAAATCTGGATTGCCACCGACCAGACGGGGGCGGCCCCGCGCTACGACCAGCAAGCCTACGCGCCCACCCCCAACGGTCTCGTGCAAGTGGCTTCGCCCGAGGAAGGCCTGGCCGGGGTGCAGCTGCGGCAGCGGGCGTGGCTCCACCTCGGTACGCTCACGCCGGGCGGCTCCACGACCTACGTCATCAAACGGCCGGGCAACGGCGTGTACGCCCTGGTGCTGGCCGGCGAAGTGGACATCGATGGCCGGCAGTTGGCGGCCTACGACGGGCTGGGCACCTGGGACACGGCTCATCTCACGGTGAAGGCCCTCAGCCCGGCGCGGGTGCTGCTGATTGACGTGCCCATGCGCGCCTGAGGGCGAACTAACCAAGGCGCACCATTCCCTTCTTTTAAAATTCACACGCTCTTTTAAAATTCACATTCTTATGTCTCCTTCTGTTCGTAACATCGTCGCTTGGGTACTGCAAGTGCTGCTCGGCTTGGCTTTTATTGCCTCCGGCTTCAAAAAATTCACCGACCTGGCCGGTACCCTGGCCATGTTCAGCGGCATCGGGCTGCCCGGCACCCTGGCGTACGTCGTGGCCGGGGCCGAAGTGCTAGGCGGCATCGGGCTGCTGGTGCCGCGCTTCACCCGCCCCGCCGCGCTGGGGCTACTGGTCGTCATGCTCGGCGCGGTGGTAATGCACGCCACCAAAATTCCCGGCGGACTGGCCAACGGCGTGCCGGCGCTGGTGCTGCTGGTGTTGCTAGCGGTGGTATTCTGGCTGCGTCAGCGCGGCCCGCGGCGTTGCGCAACCGTTCACAAGCACTAACTCATTGTAATCATGAAATTAAATCAGTCAACGCCCGCACTGTTGGTAAAAACTACCTATCAGGTAAACCCTGGGGATGCTGAAGCATTCAAAAACATTACCCAACGCATGGCCGAGGATGCGCGGCAGCGAGAAGGAAACGCCTTTCTCCTCGCCGCACAGGACGTAAGCAATCCAGCAATTTTTCACCTCACCGAAGGGTGGGAAAATCAACAGGCAATTGACAAGCACGTCGCCAACGAAGATTTTCAGCGGGTGCTGGCGGAGGCAATGCAGCTCCGTATCGAGTCGCGTTCCGTGACCGTCTTTGAGGTTAGCCGAAGCTACGACGTTAACCTGCCTGCGTAATTGCCAGGCAGGCAGCACTAGGCAAGCAGGATATTTTCTGCTGCACCAGCCACCAGGCCTGGCTGCGTCTATTGCCAGATAAGGCAGCGCCATCGTGTAAATGCTTGCCAAAAAGCATGTAAGTAGCAGCAGCCCATCCTGGTGGTTGCACCAACCCACATCACTCACGCAACATGAATTTCTCGAAAAAAAATGTCGTCATCACGGGCGGCAGCACTGGAATCGGGTTTGCCACCGCGCAAGCCTTTCTCGATGCCGGTGCCAACGTTTGGATAACTGGCCGGAGCGAAGGCAACCTGCAGGCCGCCGCAACAAAGCTCAATAGCCCTAACCTAAAAACGATTGCGGCCGATACCTCCAGTCTAGCCGGCGTAACCGAGTTGGAAAAAGCGGTGGCGGGGAGCATAAAAACCGTCCACGTGCTGCTGCTGAACGCGGGCATCGGGGTTTTTGCGCCGATTGAACACATGACCGAAGCCGACTTCGATGCCCAGTTCAACACCAACGTGAAAGGGAATTACTTCACGTTGCAGAAACTGATGCCTTATCTGGCCGAAGGGTCGGCGGTGGTGTTCACTTCTTCGGCGGCGGCCACCGCCGCCAATCTCAACACGAGCGTGTATGCGGCGACCAAAGGCGCGTTGAACAAGATTGCGCAAATAGCGGCAAACGAACTGGCAGCCAAAAAAATACGCGTCAACATTGTCAGTCCTGGGCCCGTTGCAACGGACGGTTTGCTAAGCGTGATACCCCAAGAAGCATTGGGTCATATAGCCGCAACGACGGCGCTGCAACGATTGGCGCAACCGGAAGAGGTGGCCAAAACAATCCTGTTTCTGGCTTCGGATGATGCCAGCTACATCACGGGAACAGAGCTGCTTGTTGACGGAGGCTATGCCACTTATGCGTATAAATAAGCTCCACGTCAACCTTTAAGGGGGCAGCACAAGCGTAAGAACAAAAATTCCCGTTAGGGCAGTTGCGCGAGTGGTCGAACAGGCAGGCGCTCGTGCTGACTGAGTGCACGAAACAACGAATCACGGCTGGCCATAAAAGGATGCGGGTTTGAGTGGGCGGTCGGTCGGATGACTCTTGTGCTACCCCTTACATAATCTTCTCCTGCGCGGCCTGGTACACCGTCCGGACGACGGGCTCGAAGCCGAGGCTGCGCGCCAGGGAAGCGTCGCTCATCAGGTACCAGGGGTTGGCCAGCGGCTCGGCCGAGGCGTCCAGGGGTTTGCCCACCAGCTGCGCCAGCTCGTAGATGGTGGTCGGGGCATCGTCGGCGATGTTCACGATGCGGCCGTCCAGCTTGCCGGTCAGGGCCAACTGCATCCCCGTGGCGATGTCGCGGTGGTGGATGGTGCTCATGCGCATGGCGGGGTGCCACTTGCCCGCTACCGCGTACTTGGGCAAGTCTTCGAGGTGGCCGTCGCCGTCGCCGTACACGAAAGGAAACCGCAGCACGACCCAGTTGAGGCCGCTTTCGCGCACTTCCTTCTCCGCCGCCACCTTGCTGGCCGGGTAGGCCTGCGGCGGCGTCACGGCATCCGCTTCCCGGCCGGGGTGCCCCTGGTCGTTGCGGTACACGTTGGAGGTGCTGGCCATGATGAAGCGGGCCGTGGGCGCGTGGGCTTTTACGGCCGCCAGGAGGCCGCGCGTGCCCTCCAGGTTGCTCTTCCAAATCAGGTCCGTGTCCGGCGTGCGGAACACCGCCGCCAGGTGAATAACGGTAGAAACATCCTGCACCGCTTCGGCCAGCGCGGCCGGGTTGAACAAGTCGCCCACCACGGCCGGCACGCCGGCCGGCGCATCCTTGGCGTGGCGCACCAGGATGCGGCAGTTGTGGCCGGCTTCGATAAGCCGCGGGAGCAGACGGGCTCCCACCAGGCCGGTTACGCCGGTCAGCAGTATTTTTTCGGGTTGGGTGCTCATTTTGTGCGTTGGTTTAATTGTGCGCACAAAGTTCGGCGGCCCGGCCGGCCGTAGTGCTGGACGAAACCCGGTAAGGTCAGGACAAATCCCGCGAGAAGGGTTGTTGTTCAGCAAACAGGGCAAAACCGCTGATTCAAGCCGGTACAGTTCGTTTTTCAGTCAAGCAAAAGAGGTTCTAAACGCTAAAGGCGACAGGTTCGTCTTGGCCTTGAACAGCTTGCTGAACGAAGGCACATGCTCGAACCCTAACTCGTAGGCAATTTCGCTGACGGTCAGACGGGTAGTAGCTAATTTTTCTTTGGCTTTGGCTATCAGCCGGGCGTGAATGTGTTGCTGCGTATTTTGTCCGGTAACGACGCGCAACAGGTTACTCAAATACTTGGGGGACAGGTGCAGGCAGTCGGCCACGTACCGAACGGTGGGCAAGCCTGTTTCTGTCAAATCAGCGCGGTCGAAGTATTCATGAAGCAGCATTTCCAATCGTTCGAGCACCTCATGGTTGGCTTTCTCGCGGGTAATAAACTGGCGGTGATAAAACCGGTCCGCGTAATGCAGCAACCCTTCCACTTGCGAGACGATAATTTGCTTGCTAAATCGGTCAATGTTGGATTCATACTCCTGCCGAATAGCCACCAGTATGTTCGTAATGGCCGCTTCTTCCCTGGCCGAAAGAAATAAGGCTTCCCGGAGCGAATAATCCCAAAAATCGTAGTGGTTAATCGTTTTGGCCAGCGGGGTATTCCAGATAAAATCAGGATGCATGTTTATCACCCATCCTGATTTTTTTACTTCTTTGTCCTTGTTAGCAGTCGAAACGCTGAATACCTGGCTGGGCGACGTGAAATAGAGAATGCCTTCGTTAAAATCAAACGGATGCTGCCCGTATTTTACCCTGACGTTCTGCATTCTTTTTACAGAAATAGCGTAAAAATCCAGCGCCATTGTAATGGGCTCCTCGCTATCCAGCGGCCCAATGTCCCCAATGTCGACTACACTGATAAGCGGATGCAGGGGGGGCGGCACCTTCCAAAACCGATGCAGTTCGCTTATCGTTTTGCAGTGCTTCATCCCGGTGCGCCTTCTTTTTGCACTTCCAATACCAGCTTGCCCCGCACGCGCCAGGTTTCGCTTTCGCGGTGGGCATCGGCCACCTGGGCCAGCGGATAGGCTTGGCTCACGAGGACTTGCACCTGGTTCGCATCAATGAGCTTGGCGATTTCCTGGAGCCACTCCTGCCGGGCCTGGTTAGGGGCCAGCTCGCCGGTGGCCTGCTTCTGCGCTAGGGCGGCCAGGACGGCCCCGTCAAACGGCGCATCGATGTTAACCGTGACGAAGATGCCGCCCTGCTTCAGGACGGGGACCACCTTCAGCCGCTCGGCATTGTCGCGCATCGGCGAGGCTTCCATTACCACGTCCACGTCGTGTAGTAGCTCCCCCACTTGCTGGCTGCGGTAGTCCAGCACCTCGTCGGCTCCCAACTGCTTCACGTAGTCCAGGTTGCCGGCCGATGCGGTGCCGATGACGTACGCGCCCCGGGCTTTGGCAAACTGCACGGCGAAGCCCCCCACGCCCCCCGAGGCCCCCTGAATGAGCACGCGCTGGCCGGCCTGCACCTTGCCGTGCGCGAAGAGGGCCGTCCAGGCCGTGAGGCCGGCCAGCGGCACCCCCGCCGCCGCCATAAAGCCAATACTCTCGGGCTTGCGGGCAAACTGGCTGGCTTTGGCCGCGCAATACTCGGCGTAGCTGCCATCGCCGGGAAAATTAGGAATCCCGTACACGGCGTCGCCTATTTGAAATCCGGTTACCTCGCTGCCGACTTCTTCCACCACCCCGGCCGCATCCCAGCCCAGGGTCAGGGGCAGCGTCAGATAAGGCCGCAGCACGTCGTTGCCGCCTTCCCGAACCACCCAGTCCACCGGGTTTACGCCGCTGGCGTACACCTTAATTAAAATTTCATCGGCCGCCGGTACCGGCCGCGCTACTTCTTCCAGTTGCAGGACCTCCGGTCCGCCAAAGGCATGGATTCTAACTGCTTTCATAAGAGGGCATTTCGTTTTTGTTGACGATACAAAGGTCGCCCCCGCTTGAAAAACAGATTTAATCAAAACGCCCTTTGTTGTAGTCAAAATGACCAAGCGTGCTAGCTCCTAATACCCGACACGGCTGCTAATTAGTTACGCGCGCATGGTGCGCCCCCACCTTATCAGTAGCCAATTGATGCGCCGAGACGGAGGTTTTACCCTGTTGGTTTATCAACCCCAAGAAGGTAGCGGCGGTTTGGCCGGTCACTTTTTTAAATAAGCGCGAAAAATAGGCCGGGTCGTGGAAGCCCAGCTCAAACGCCAGCTCCTTCACGGAAGTCCACTCCCCGTAGTAGAGCCGACGCTGCGCCTCCAGCATGAGGCGGTTGGTGATGAACTCCTTGGGCGAAAGGCCGGCGTAGTGTTTCACGAGCTGGCACAAGCTGTCAGGGCTCACGGCCAGCTCGGCGGCAATCTGCCCGACGGTGGGGTGTTCGGTGAGGTTGTCCTCCACGAACACGCCGAATTGGAGGTATTTCGTGAGCCGCTCATCCGCCGGCTTTTCCGCTGCCGCAAAATACGCTACGTCGATTTCGGTGAACAGGCTATGGAGCTGCACCAAAATGAGTTCCGGGTGGGCATCCGGCGTGCGCAGCAACCCCGTCAGCAACCCAAAAATAGCGCTGACCCGGGCCGCCGCCGGAGCGGTAAACCGTATTTTTTGTTGATTGAGCGGATTCAGCAAAAAGGGGTAGTGCCGGGGCAGCCGGGCCAGGCACGCCTGCTGCAAGCCCAGCTTGTAGTACCCGTTGCCGGGCGTGGGAGCTGGCACCTGCCGAACCTGGTGCGGCAGCGCGAACACCAATTCCTGCGGCGCCACCGCGAATGTTTCCAGGTCCACCTTGAGTTCGGCCGCGCCCTCCCACAGGAAAAAAAAGAAGTAGTACGACAGCCGGTGCGTCGCCGCATAGGGCGCGGCGGCTTCCGGCGACACGTGACCAAAGCCCGGCGCTACCAGCCGAATGGGCAGGTTCTGATGCTGGCTGAGCGCCCGAAACAACGAATCACTGCTGGCCATAAAGGGATGCGGGTTGGAGTGGGCGGTCGGTCGAATGCGCAACTCGTTCGGGTGGCCCCGGCAGGCGGCTGCTTCGCGAGCTGCGAGGGAGCCAGGCCAAACCGGTTTTTAAAGGCAAACGAGAAGTGGGATAACTCCTTAACGTCTTGGTCGAACTAGGTAGCCGACGGTTTTGGTGCTGTTGGGTAAGCGGAAAATCTGAAGTTAGCCAGCCGGCCCTGGGCGGTCAACGTCCGGGACCGGCGCGGTAGTCTAGGGGTTCAACTGGTGGAAGTAAGCATCCAACTGCTCGCGGCCGGCCAAGCGGCGGGTTTCGGCGCTGCCGTAGCCAATTTCCAGTTCGCCGGCCGCCAGGCGAGCCAGAACGCTGTCGGCGAAGGCAGCGAGGGGCTCGCCGTGGGTGTGCTGCCCGGCCCCGCTCAAGTTGGTGTTGACGGCGGGCGGCACGATTTCCACTACCGCCACGCCAAGCTTGGCGGCCTCGTAGCGCAGCGACTGGGTGAACGAGTGCAGCGCCGCTTTGGTGGCGCAGTACACGGGCGCGGCCGCCCAGGCCGTGAAGGCCAGCCCCGACGTCACGTTGATAATAGTGGCTCCCGGCTGGCCCTGCAGGTGCTTGAGCAGCAGGGCCGACAGGTGAATGGGCGCGTCGAGGTTGATGGCAATTTCTGAGTGCGCCTGCTCCCAGGCGGGCGGCGAGGTGGCCAGTTCGGCCACGGCCACCCGGTTTTGGATGCCCGCGTTGTTGAAGAGTACGTTCAGGCGCGGGTGCTCGCGCTGCACCCACGCGGCCAGGGCCACGCGCGCGGCCGGCTGGGCCAGGTCGGCGACGTGGGTGAGCAGGCCCGGCACCCGTTGCTGGGCCTCGCGGAGCTTGTCGGCCCGGCGGCCTACGGCAATGACCTGGCTGCCGGCCGCGAGCAGGCGCTCGGCGAAGGCCAGACCGATACCGGTGGCCCCGCCCGTGAGCAGTACGGTGTTGTTTGCTAAATTCATAGAAAGAACAGAGGTGAGAGTTGAAGCCAAACGCCCGGCCAGCATAGCCGAAACGCTTTACGATAAGCAGCAACTCGGCGTCGAGGAGATTGATTATCCAGCGCT
Source organism: Hymenobacter coccineus (assembly GCF_001816125.1). Lineage (GTDB taxonomy): Bacteria > Bacteroidota > Bacteroidia > Cytophagales > Hymenobacteraceae > Hymenobacter > Hymenobacter coccineus. The sequence goes on from NZ_MDZA01000210.1 coordinate 28,636, forward strand.
GACGCATCGCCGAAGTCATCCGCTATAAATAGCTGCGCCACCACAGCGTCGTTATCCACGCCACCCGGCCGCCAATGGGCGCGGTGGCCGTCTGGCCGGCCCTGTCCTTGCGCACCCAGTCAAGGCGATTGACGAGGACGACCAACCGGTAATAGGATGCCTTATTGTTGAGTGGGTAAAAATCTAACGACCAATGAAATAAGTGCCGCCGAAAAGTAATTGAGCGAGGCCGAAGACCGCGCCAAAAGTAGTTTTCTTAATGGCAATATTGTCGGGTTGACCGGGCGATGTAAACGAGAGGCGGTCGTACCCGATGCTGCCTACGGAGGCGGTGATGCCAAACTTGGGCACCGGCAGGAAAATAATGCTCGGCGTAAGGGCCGCGTAAACGCCGCTGCCAGTAGCATCCCCTGCGGGCACAAACTGGCGCTGGTAGCCCACGTCCACGGTGCCCACCACCCCAAACTGTTCGCTCAGCATGTGGTAGTACTGCCCAAACGCCCCCACACGCAACAGCGTGGCCGCCTTCGAGGTCACGGTAGTGCTCCCATCAATTTTGGCGAGTCGGCTGGCCGTCAGGCTGATTTTCAGGCCCAGCGCCGCGTTGTCGGCCACGAAGTAAGCCGCTTGGGGCTTAAAAACGAATTGACTGTAAAAATTCTCGGTGGTGCGCCCCCCTCGCGAAGAGTCCTCCACTTTATCGGTTGTGCCGCTGTAGCTGATGTCGCCGCCTACGGCAATGGTGGCCTTGGTTAAAATTTTGGTCCAAAAGTCGCATCTGGTTCAAATTTCAAAGGTGGACTATCAAGCATTCCCCACTTATATTTGTAAGAACTTACGTAAGCTTGTTAGAAACGGAATTGATGGATTTCTTTGAGCAACTGGGGCCCGCTTCCCTGGGTAGCCGCTTGCGGCGGATGAGCGAACAACTAACGGTGCAATCCGCCGAGGTGTATGCCCTCTACCACCTGCCGTTGGAGCCGCGGTGGTTTCCGGTTTTTTACACCGTGGCAGAACAGCCCGGCCAGTCCATTGGCGAACTCGCGCAGCACGTGGGCCACACCCACGCGGCGGTCAGCCAGGTAGTGAAGGAATTGGTCAAGCAGGGTTTAGTTACCGCGGAGCGCGGGGCGGCCGACCTGCGACGCAGCGTCATTCGCCCAACTGAAAAAGGAGCGGCCCTGTGGCCTGCGCTGCAAGCGCAGGCCGCCGACGTGCGCCAGGCTACCGACGCGCTGCTGGCCGAAACCCGCCACAACCTCTGGCTGGCCATTGGCGAGGCCGAGCACGCGCTCTCGCGCCGCGACCTGCCGAGCCGCGTGAAGGCCGTTCGGGACCGGCGCGTGGGGCACGAAATAGAATTGTTGGCCTACGCGTCGGAGTACCAAGCCGATTTCAAGCGCCTCAACCTGCAGTGGATTGAGCGGTATTTTCGCGTGGAGCCCGCCGATTTGCGGGCGCTCGACCACCCGGAAGAATACATTCTGGCACGGGGCGGCTACATTGCGCTGGCGGCGTATCAAGGCACCATTGTGGGGGCCTGTGCCCTCCTCAGAATGGACGCGCACACCTACGAGCTGGCCAAAATGGCGGTGGCGCCCGACGCGCAGGGCCTGGGCATCGGCCTCCGTTTGGGCCAGGCCGTGGTGGCCAAAGCGCGCGCCCTGGGGGCCACCCGCCTGTACCTGGAAAGCAACACCCGGCTCGGCCCGGCGCTGAACCTGTACTACAAGCTCGGCTTTCAAAAAACCGTCGCGGGCACCCCTTCGCCTTACGAGCGGTGCAACATCCAGATGGAACTCTTCCTTACGTAAAAAATCAAGCGCATGTACGACCACAAAATTGCCATTTTGTTGAGCGGCGACCTGCTGGAGTGGCAAAAACTCAACGTCACGGCGTTTTTAAGCAGCGCGATTGCGATTCAATTTCCGGAAACGCACGGGCAGGCGTTTGTCACCGCCTCCGGCTCGACGTTCTTGCCCTTCCTCAAGCACCCGGTGCTCGTGTACCGCGCCGACACTTCGGCCGATGTGCGCAAGGCCTTCGAGCGGGCGCGGGAACGCGGGGTGCGGTTGGGTATCTACCCCCGGCCCTTGTTTGCCACTAAAAACGAGGCGGAGAACCTGGCGATTATTGCCGGCCTGCCCGATGCTGAGCTGGACCTGGTGGGCATTGTCATGTACGGAGAAAACAAGCAAGTAGACAAAGCACTGAAGGGCTTAAAATTCCACCCATGAGGTCTAATGGCCGTTTCCGTGCCTCCTTCGCCGTTCTCAAAGCAGTGTATGGGTCAGGTGTGGCTTTGGGACGAATCTCTCAACCAAAGCCAGTACTTCGACACGGCGGCGTTGGGCGCGGTTGGATTGGGCCTTGCTAAAAAGGGTGGTTTCAAAGGCACATTTGGCGCTGCGGGGGAGCCTTCTTCGGGCGCCTCCCCCTCCTCAGCAAGCAACGCCCCAAAGAAAGCCAGCCCCTTTGCAAGCAGAGGGGGTTGGCCGCGCCGGCTACGCGAAGGATGTCTTGGCGGTGGGGGTGGTTACCCCGGTTACCCCGGGCAGGTCGGCCAAGAGCAGTTCCACTTGGCCCGGTTGCAGACGGGCGCTGGTGATGCGAATTCCGGCCGGACTTTGGAGGCAGAGCTCGGCCCCCGACCGCACCAGCCAGCCCTTGGTCAGCAGCCCCTGCGCCGCGGCGGCAGCATCGGGCAGCGTGCGGAATGGAGCAACCGTTGTCGGCTGTCTGGGGCCAGCGGATGGGCACGAGAATTCCGGCCCTGAAGCTTGCTACTTCGTTGGCCGCGCAACGTTAAGCTCACTCGGGGTACATTTTTGCAAGCCGAACCAAAGGGAGCGGCCCATGTTGCCGAAAGTGGGCGGCCCTGGCGAACGCAAGCCTCAAAAATATTCCGAACAACATGCTACGCCAGTCAATCGTAAATCGCTCATATTCAATATGAAACATCCCGGCAGCCGGCTATACCAGACCCTTCACGAGCAGTACCAGGACCTGGGCTGGCCGGTGGCGCTGATGGCGGCGCAGCCCGATTTCACAGTCTTTAACCTGGCCGACCTGCACCAGCCCCTGCCGTTTACCGCGCCGCTGAGCCGGCTCAATTTCTTCGTGTTCGTCTTCGTCAAGAGCGCCCGCGGCCGGTACGTGGTCGATGAGCAGCAGTTTTCGCTCTGGCCCGGCACGGTGTACTTCACCAACCCCGGCCACTTCCGCGCCTTCGAGTACCAGGCCCTGGAAGAAGTGTACCTGGTGACGCTCAGCGAGGACTTTTTGCGCGCGCACGTGCACCCGGCGGTTTTCGAGGAGTTCCCGTTTCTGCTGGCCGAGACGTTTCCGGCCCTGACCGTGCCGCCGGCCGTGTTCGCGGAGTTCGAGCGCCTTTACTTGCAATTGCACCGCGAATACGTGTCCCGCTCGCCCTTCCGGCAGCGGCTGATGGGGCATCTGCTGCTGGCGCTGCTGCTCAAGCTCAACGAGCATTTCGGGCTGGATTACAGCCCCATCTACGAGGGCAACCGCAGCTCCGACATCGTGCGGGGCTTCAAGCGGCTGCTCGAGCAGCACTACCGCGACCTGGCCGCCGGGCGGGCCGAGCAGGCGTTCCGGGTGCAGGACTACGCCGATGCCCAGCAGCTGCACCCCAACTACCTGAGCACGGTTATCAAAGTCAAAACCGGCCGCACGATTGGCACCTGGATAGCCGACAAGAACATTGCCGAAGCCAAGGCGCTGCTGCAAAGCTCGTCGGTGGCGGTGAAGGAAATTGCCTACCGCCTCGGCTTCGCCGAGCCGGCCCACTTCAGCACGTATTTCAAGAAGCACACGCTCGTATCGCCGCTGCGCTACCGGAAGGAAAACCAGGGCCTGGCATCTTAGAGGCTGTTTGAGTAAGTGCTGGCAGGGTGTAGAGACGCATATTTGCGTCTCGTCGTTTGCGCTAAGTGGCCGAAATCGTTCAACGACGAGTTCAACGACGAGACGCAAATATGCGTCTCTACACCCTGCCAGCACTCTTACAGCCTAACTCAAACAGCTTCTTAGGAATTCGTACTTTTTGCGGGGTTATTCGCACTTTTTCCGCCCGTTAGCCGCCGGACCTTTGTCTTGTTGAATTACGACAAGCAGCCCAAAGGACCAATAATGCTATGCTGACGCTCGAAAACAAAGTGATGCTGATAACCGGGGCCTCGCGGGGCATCGGGGCAGCCATTGCCCAGGCCGCCGCCCGCGCCGGGGCCCACGTTATTGTGAACTACGCCGGGAGCCTGGCCGATGCCGACGCCGTAGTGGCCGCCATTGCCGAAGCCGGCGGGCAGGCCCTGGCCGTGCAGGCCGACGTGAGCCAGCCGGCCGACGTGAAGCGGCTGTTTGCCGAAAGCATTGCCCGCTTCGGGCGGGTCGATGTGCTGGTCAACAACGCCGGCATCATGGCCCTGGCCCCGCTCAAAGACACGACCGACGAGGATTTCCAGCGCATGATGGATGTCAACGTCAAGGGCGTGTTCAACACCCTGCGCGAAGCGGCCACGCAGCTGGCCGAAGGCGGCAGCATCATCAACTTTTCCAGCTCGACCACGCGGGTGATGATGCCCAACTACGCCGCGTACTGCGCCAGCAAGGGGGCCGTCGAGCAGCTCACACGGGTGTTTGCCAAGGAGATGGGGCCGCGCCGCATCACGGTCAATACCCTTTCGCCGGGCCCGGTCGATACGGAGCTGTTCACCAAGGGCAAGTCGGCGGAAGTCATTGCCCGCATCGCCGGCATGTCGGCCTTCAACCGCATCGCCGAGCCGCCGGAAATTGCCGACGTGGTGCTCTTCCTGGCCAGCGACCATGCTCGCTGGATTTCCGGCCAGAACCTTGGGGCCAACGGGGCCTTCGCGTAGCCGCTGGGGTCACAAAAGCATCGTGCCCTGCTCAAGAAAACCGGCTTTTGACCCGACCCAAGCAGCTTTGGCGCGGGGCCCTGCCCCGTGCCGATTACTATCCGGCCTCTGGCCGGAAGAACGACAACGCTAGAACCAGAACACTACCCTACTCGAAAAAACCGGCTTTTGACGAATACTCTGCCCGAAAAACCGGCTTTTGGCCCGGCCGGAGGCCGGGTAGTAACCCGTCACGAGGCAGAGCCCCGCGCCAAGCGTTGTAATCAGTCACAACTTCTTTATCACCAACTCCCACTTTACACCCCCAATCATGATACTGCCAACCCCCAACCCCCAGCCCCTGACCGCCGAAGAGATTCAGGCCATCGAAACCTTTTACGGTGCCTGGAAGCTGCACCAGCCCGAGCTGCTGGACCAGGTGTGCACCCCCGACTGGAAAGACATTCCGCTCGGTCCGGGCCAGGCCGACGGCCCGCAGGGCCTGAAGGACATCATCGTGAAGTTCACCGCCGCCTTCCCCGACGTGGAAATCATCCTGCACGAGCTGTTCGGCACCCACGAGCGGGCCGGGGTGCGCGCCGAAATCGTCTTCACCAACCAGCAGCAGGTGCCCGGCGTGAGCGGCACCGGCAACCGGGTGTCCATCGCGCTGCACGAGTTCCACTACCTGAAAGACGGCAAGCTCACCCACACCTGGCACCTGGAACAAGGCGCCTTCCAAGACTACGCGATGTTCGCGTTGAAATAAGCTATTCGCAACCCGCAGCTAAACCTTTTTAGGTCAGGCGATTTCGCGACGGCCTACCCCTCCCAATTCATTTAAGCGAAAGAATCTCATGAGCACTTCCCCCAAAACGGCCGTCGTTACCGGCATCAGCAGCGGCATCGGCCTGGCGCTGGCCCACAAGCTGCTGGCCGAAGGCTACCACGTCATCGGCACGACCCGCACGGGCACCGTGGAGGGCCCGGCGAACGAAAACCTGCAAATCGTGTCCCTGGACGTGACCAGCGACGCCAGCATCGAGCTGGCCGTGGGCCGGATTGCGGCCCTGGCCCCCGGCGGCGTGGACCTGTTGGTGAACAACGCCGGCGCGGCCCCCGACGTGTTCGCCGTGGCACCCGACCGGGCGGCCTTCGCGCAGACGTTGGACACCAACGTGACCGGCACGGTCTTCCTGACCGAGCCGCTGCTGCCCCACCTGAACGAGGGCGGCCAGGTCATCTTCATTTCCAGCAACATGGGCCTGCCCCGCAACGCGGCCCCCAACGGCCCCGGCTACCGCCTCTCGAAGGCGGCGGTGAACATGTACGCCGCCATGCTGGCCAAGCGCCTGGCCGAGCGCCACATCCGCGTAACGCCCATGCACCCCGGCTGGGTGCAAACCAAGCTCGGCGGCGACCAAGCCCCCCTGACCCCGGAGCAGGCCGCCGACGGCCTCTACCAAGGCATCGTGACCAACACGGAAAGCGGCCAGTTCTGGGACGCCACCGTGGGCGCGGTCGCGGCGTTTTAGCGGGGCGATTGCCGCGCTCGCAATGACAGACGATTTCAGGACAACTATCCAAGGCTAAAACCGCGCACCCCTCCTCACCCCACACCCAATGGCCAAACGCGCCAACCGATACCGCCTGACACTGGAGCCACTGGCCCTGGCCAGCGGGGCCGCCAACCTGGCCGAACCCATGCAGCTGGAGTTTGAAAACCACGATGAAGTGTTCGATATCATCCGCCGCCTGCGGGAAAAAGACCCTTTCCAGGACGCGCAGCAGGCCACCGAGTTTGCCATCGGCCTCAAGCTGTTCAGCGAGGTGATGCTCCGCAACCGGAGCCACCCGCTGTTCGCGGAGTTTCTGCCAGCCTTCCGGGCGTTTATGGGCAAGCTGAAAGGCTAGCTAGTTCGCCGCGGCCAGGACCCTGCGGGACCCATTATTCTCACTTATAATCAACTTGCCATGAATACGTTAGCCGATAAGGTAGCGGTAGTGACGGGCTCCGCCAGGGGCCTGGGCCGGGCCATTGCCGAGCGCTACGCCGCGCTCGGGGCCCGCGTGGTCCTCAACTACTCCAAGGATAAGGCGGCGGCCGAGGAGGTCGTGCGCACCATCGAGGGGATGGGGGCCCAGGTCGTCGCCGTGCAGGCCGACATGAGCCGGGTAGCCGACATCGAGCGGCTATTTGCCGAGGCCAAGCGGGCCTTCGGCAAAATCGATATTGTGGTCGCCAACGCCGGCATCGAGTTGGTCGAAACCCCGGTTCTGGACTTCACCGAAGCGCAGTTCGACCAGGTGTTTGCCCTTAACACGAAGGGCACCTACTTCACCCTGCAAGCCGCCGCCCGCCACGTCGAAGACCACGGCCGCATCCTCTACGTGGGCTCCAGCACCAGCGCCTTCCCCATGCCGGGCATGGCCGTGTACGGGGGCAGCAAAACCACGCCCCGCTACTTAGTTGAGGTGCTGGCTAAGGAAATCGGCCCCCGCGGCATTACCGTCAACTCCCTGATTCCCTACGGCGTGGACCACGCCGGCATCTTCGTGGACCCGGCCGCCTACCCAAACGAGCGCAAAAAGCTTATCGAAGCCAGCCCACTGGGCCGCATGGCCGAGCTGGAAGACGTGGCCAACGTGGCCGAGTTCTTCGCCAGCGCCCTCTCGTCGTTCGTCAACGGCCAGCATTTGCTGGTTAATGGCGGGGCCAGCGTGTAGTCGGCGAGGCCGCGTCTTTATTTTTTGTTAACGGTTGGCAAGTTCGTGTACAGTGTCAAAGATTAGTTAAAAGGGAAGAGTTAAAAATCAGATGGATTGATTTTTAACTCTTCCCTTTTAACTCTCCACTTTTGGACCAAACTTTTAACCAAGGCCAATGGTGCCCGCCGCAATCGGGCTTTGGGCGCGGGCCGCCGTCGCGGCGCTGCCCAAAAGGGCCAACAGAAGCAAGTGTTTTTTCATGATGAAAAAAAGGGGGGGGGACGTTGGGTTAGCGTAAGCAATACCGCGCTGGTATAGCTGGTTAACACCCGCTAGTCTTCTGTTTCAGGAGTACCGAGGGCGCTACTCCGAACCTGTTTTTGAAGGCGAAGGAGAAATGTGATAAATCCTTAAAGCCCAGGTCGAAGTAGATGTCAGAGGGTTTTTCGTGCTGCTCATCCAGCAGAAAATAGGCCTCTTGCAGCCGTTTTTGCACCAGCCAGCGGCTGGGCGTTTGGTGGAAAACGGCTTGAAAATCCCGCTTAAAAGCCGATAAGCTCCGGCCCGTTAAAAAAGCGAAGCGCGGCAAACTCACGTTGAATTTGAAGTGGGTATTCATGAATTTTTCCAGGCCAATTTTGCCCGGTAGGCCGTAGTCGAACAGGATGTCGGCCAGCTCCGGCTGGTGTTGCAGCAAAATCAGGAGCAGCTCCTCGTGCTTCACCGCCCGGAAAGCCTCGGTTACGCTGCCGGCCGGCGTGCGGTAGGGCCCCAGCGAGCGAATAAACCCGGCAATGGTTTCGGTGGCCGCCAGGGCCACGAACGCGTCGGACGGGCAGCTTTTTTTCGTGCCTACCGGGTGCTTTTCCTCAAACGCGCGTAGAAACGGCTCGTCGAAGCAGCAGTACGTCATTTCGCAGCCCGCCCCCGCGCTGCCGGGGTCGTAGCGCACCAGGCGGTTTTTCCGCACCAGGTAGTAATCCCCCGCTTGCAGGGTAAAACGCTGGTGGCCGTCGTACACCCGCAGCTCGCCGGCGGCGAGGTACAGAAACAGGTGGTCGGCCACGAATTGCTCCGACAAGCTACGGGCCGGGGCCGGCGGCGCGAGGTGCCCGGCCGGATTTATTTCGCTACCCTGGTCCATTCTTTGGTCATGCCCAGCCACTGAAACTTGGCGTATATCCTGATTTCCAGTTGGTCGCCCCGCATCCGCATGGTGCAGCTAAAGGTGCGGCCCGAGCGGACATCGTAATAATCACCGTTTTCGTACGCGCCGTCCACGTAGGTCAGGTTGGAGAGAATGACCGCGTTCAGCAGCGGGTGGCTACGCAGGGCCGGATTCGGGTTGTTCACGTCTTTCTTCAGGGTTTTGCCATCTTTTTCGTAGAGGTCGTTGCCCCAGCCCGCCAGCAGGGTGCCGTAGTACTTGCCGTCGGCCTTGAGAATTTCCGTTTTGGAGTCTTTGGCCTTGCTGACCCAGGTGCCGAGGACGTTATCCGCGTCGGAAGTTTTGCTGCTAGTGGGCGTTTGCGCCATGACGCTTGCGGTTAAAAAGAAGAACAGCCCGGCGCTGCCGGCCAAGCCCCGGTTAAGAATGCGTAAGTTGTTGCTAATGAATATCATCCGCGACAAGCTACTTGACCAGCTGGTACTTGATAAGGCTGTCCATCGCCGCCGTAATGGCCTGCTCGTTGGTGGAAAGCGGTTGCCAGCCCAGTTCCCGCTTGGCTTTGGCGTTGCTGACCCGGCGGTTCACCTTCAGAAACATCGCCCCCGTTTTGGCTTGCGCGTTGAACAGCGATGCTACTTTGAGTACCCAGTCGGGCACCGTTTTGGTGGTCACCCTGGCCGTTAGGTCCGGCCAGTGCTGGCGGAGAAATTGCGCGATTTCGGGCATGGAAATCTGCCCGTCGGCCGAGGCGATGAAGCGCTGCCCGGCGGCGGACGGCGTGGTCATGGCCCGGATTTGCAAATCGGCCACGTCGCGCACGTCCACCACGTTCAGGACGATGTGGGGCGCGGCCTTCAGCGAGCCGTCCACCAGGTGCTTGAGCATATCGAAGCTGCCGGAGACGTGCGGACTCAGGGCCGGCCCCAGAATGGCCACTGGGTTGAGCACGCTCAGCTCCAGCGCCCCGCCCTCCGTTTGGATAAAATTCCAGGCGGCGCGTTCGGCCAAACCCTTGGATTTTTCATACACCGACAGCCCGTTCAGGCCCGGGTCGGTCCAGTCGGCTTCCGTCGTTTCGGTGGTGGTATCGGTGTGGCTGAAGCCGACCGCGCCAAAGCTGGACGTGAGCACCACCCGCCGCACGCCCGCATCGCGGGCGGCTTTCAGCACCCGCAGGGTGCCCTCCACGGCGGGCTTGAGGTGGGCGCTTTCGTCGGTGGGGGCGGCAAAGCCCACGGGTGAGGCCACGTGCAGCACGTAGGCGCAGCCCTGCACGGCGGCGGACCAGTGGCGGTCGTCGGTCAGGTCGGCTTCCACAAACTCCACCTGCTCAGCGGTTTCTGCGCCGCCCGCCCGCAGCGTTGCCAGCACCTGGGGTTGGCTGGCCAGGGAGCGGACCGTGGTGCGGACGCGGTAGCCTTGTTGCAGTAAGGTCAGGATGCAGCGCATCCCCACAAAGCCGGTGCCGCCCGTTACCAAAACTGTTTCCGCATTTTTCATCATCGTATTCGTTTCGTGGGTACACGACAAAGGTCCGGCAGAAAACAAACTTATGGTTTGTTGAAACGTCCAATTATAGTTTGTTGAAACGTTCAATTTGCTGGCTTGTATTGGGCGGGTGCAGTTGGCAGGGAGCCGCATGGGTTGCCGGTGGGTAGTGCCTAAAGCAGGCGGCTTCTGAACCCTCGTTTTTCGAGACGCTCCAAATTGCCAAATCCGATTACCTAGCCCTGACGGGAATTTCTGTTCTTACGCTTGCGCTACCCCAAGTACCCCAGATTTTACATTCTGTAAACGTTCGTTTACAATATGTAAAATAGGCTACCTTGCGGGTGATTTCTTCCCTCTTGTTCTGATTTGATGGCCCCGGCGCGCCGCTACACTCCTTATTACAGAGTCTCCACCCAGAAGCAGGGCAACTCCGGTTTGGGCCTCGACGCCCAGCGGGCGGCCGTACAGGCTTTTATATCGGACGTGGGCCAGCTCGGGACCGAGTACGTGGAAATTGAGAGCGGCAAAAAGAACCAGCGTCCGCAGCTGCTCGCTGCCATCGCCGAGGCCCGGCGCGTGGGGGCGACGCTGCTCATCGCTAAGCTGGATAGGTTGAGCCGCAACGCGGGCTTCATTTTCGCTTTGCGCGACTCAGGGGTGGAATTCGTCTGCTGCGACATGCCCGACGCCAATACGCTAACCGTGGGCCTGTTTGCCGTCATTGCCCAGCACGAGCGGGAAACCATTTCTAAACGCACGAAGGATGCCCTGGCCGCCAAAAAGGCGCGGGGGGCGCAATTGGGAAGTCCGGGCAACTTTACGCCGGCCGTCATCGCCCAGGGCCAAGCCACGATGCAGGCCAATGCCCGCGAGAACCAGCAGAACCGCCAGGCTGCCCGGTTAGCGGAGCTACTTCGAGCTAAAGGCCACACCTTGCAGCAAGTGGCCGACGAGTTGAACCAGGCCGGCTATTGCACCCGGCGGGGCAGGGCCTTCCATCCTACCACCGTGCAGCGGCTGTTGTCGGTTCAGGCTACGTCGGTGAACAAATAACCCGCGTAAGGGCGGAGAACTCAGCGCACGCCGGGTAATGCCTGTTTTCCGGCTAACTGCTGTTCGCAGAATGGACAAGCTCCGCTGCCAGGGAAGCGCAAGGGCGTTGTTTCGTAGGTCAGGTAGTAATACGGTACGCCGCAACGGGGTACCGATTCCCCCGCGTCGTAATAGTGTAGAGGGAGCAAGTGAATGGACCGCGAACGCCACCCAGCGGAAGCAGCAGCTACTGGCGGCAAGTGGCGTTGATAAACCTGTAAGTCACTCTCGCTGTCGAGGTAACGGATTCGCGGGAGCAAATGCACCAGCGCCTGATGGGTTCGCTCTTGAACAAAGCGTAGCAGATTGTCCACTGCCTCTTGCTCCGGCTCATTATTCGCTCCAAACTCTTGTACGCGTTGGCGTAGACGACCTAAATGGTCGCAGGATTCTGTTACGTCTGCGCATTGAAAGGCATCCTGAAAGGCGTAGAGGGGCACCCGTTCCTCATCGGAGGCCAGTATCCAAGCCAAGTTGAAGCCGTGGCATTGGTAAAAGGTTAGCAGGGTCAGCAGGTTGGCAGCTGAGCCGGTGCCGCTTTGCTCCAGCCGCGCAATTACCGCCGGCGAAAGGTCAACGGCCCGGGCGAGACTGGCCCGGGACCACTCCTTGGGGTTTGAGTTTTGGGCCGCAAGGATGGCCCGGAGGTGGGTGAGGCGCTTGCCTAGAGATGCAGAAGAAGACATGGGGACGGACCAAAAAACCGCTCGCAGTGAACAGGAACGCATTAGATGGTGGCCTATTCTTGGGGAAGCGTACTTTGAGTAATGTTTCCGCAATCTATTTCATAAAAACGAATTAAGGGCGTATGCGCCCTTAATTCGTCTGGCTCCCGGCGGCAGCTTGCCGTGTGAAAAACCCCGCTGGCTTACAAGTTTTCTCGGAGCGCCTGCGCTCCTTGCGCAAACAGCGGGGCTACTCCCAACAGAAGCTGGCAGACATTGCTAACGTGGAACAGTCCACCATCAAGCGCATCGAGCTGGTGCAGCTGGCCCCGACCCTGGACTTGCTCATTTCCCTGAGCCGGGCGCTAGACCTGGAGGTACGTGATTTGGTGGACGACCCCGCCATCACGAACTCGGACAAAGAGGTTTAAAAATCGGGGTTCGAGGCAGCCGCGTCCGGCTAGACCTGGTTTATAGACGCAAAAAGCCCCTGTTTTGCTCTGTGAGCAGAACAGGGGCTTTTTGGTTACGCCCAGTCGTATTAGCCCCCGTGTCGGGGCTGGTAGCGAAAGGTGACGTAGCCCTCGTCACGGCCGGCCAGCACTTGGTGCAGTACCTGGCGAGTAACGGCGCGGTGCTGGTGCCAGTGACGACGCAGAAACGCGGGTGAGGGCGAAGTGATGCGGCGGTCGTGCCGGTTATGGCAGCGGCCTCGTTGCCGGGCGGTCCAGGCCCAGCGTTTTTTGGGTTGTTTTATGGGAGCGGTTAGGTTGATACCTACCGCTCATGGGATGTGCTGTGAAAGCGTTTCATGGTAAGAGAAGCCCCGTAGGAGGCTGTGCGCTAATGCGCAATGAAGATAGAACAAAAGGGAAATATTCTTTCCCCACTGCCCCGAAGAACTAAAAGCCTATAGTAAGCATCGGAATGCATCCCGCTACTCGGAAAGGGCTTATTTTGCATCGTGCATTATACCGACTTTGAAACGCGCTGGCTGAAATCAGGCGGCGCGGAGCGGGCCAACTACGGCCTGTTTCTGCAAGACCTCTGCGACCTACTCGGCGTTCCGCGCCCCGACCCTACTACCGATAGCCCAGCCCAGGACGCTTATGTATTGGAACGGGCCGTCACGTTTGAGGATGGGGGAGGCAAGCAGACTACCGGCCGAATTGACCTCTATAAACGCGGGTGCTTTGTGCTGGAAACCAAACAAGGCACCACCACCCCCGACGAACAGGCCGCCGCCGAAAAGGCGCAGTTGGGCTTGCCGGCCGAGAAGCGCCGCAAGGGCCACGCGGTGCGCGGTACCGCCAAGTGGGAGCAGATGATGAAGGCCGCCCAGGAGCAGGCGCTGCGCTACGTGCGGGCGCTGCCGGCCAGCGAGCCGCGACCCCCGTTTGTGGTCGTGGTGGACGTGGGACACTGTTTTGATGTGTACAGCAACTTTGCCGGCGTCGGCGATACCTACGTGCCCTTTCCCGATGCCGCGCACTCCCGCTTCTACCTGCCGGCGCTGGCTAAGCCCGAGCTGCGGGAGCAGCTGCACCTACTCTTTACCGACCCGCAGCAGCTCGACCCCGGCCGTCGCGCCGCCCAGGTCACGCGCCAGCTCGCCGGCTACCTGGCCGGGCTGAGCACCCAACTGGAAAAGGCGGGCCACCCGTCCGACGTGGTGGCGCAGTTCCTGATGCGTTGCCTGTTTACCATGTTTGCCGAGGACGTGCAGCTAATTCCGACTGATTCCTTTAAGGGACTGCTGGCCACTTATGCTGAAACGGAAGAATCCCGGAGCTACCTGCCCGAAGCGCTGCAAGGCTTGTGGGCGGTGATGGACAAAGGCGGCTTTTCTCCCGAGTTGCGCACCAAGCTTCGGCGCTTTAACGGCCAGCTATTCCACGATGCAAAGGCGCTGCCCCTGAACGCCGACCAGATAAAGCTGCTGCAACTTGCTGCGGACGCCAACTGGACGGAAGTGGAGCCGGCCATCTTCGGCACCCTGCTCGAACGAGCCCTGGACCCGACCGAACGCCACAGTTTGGGCGCGCACTACACGCCCCGGCGCTACGTCGAGCGGTTGGTACTGCCCACCGTGATTGAGCCGCTCCGCCGCGAGTGGGCCGCCGCGCAGGCCGCCAGCGCCACCCGCCTGGACGAAGGCAAGGGAAAAAAGGCCGTGGACGATGCCCGCGAGGAAGTGCTGAAATTCCTGCGCCGGCTCACGTCGGTGAAGATTCTGGACCCGGCGTGTGGCTCGGGCAACTTCCTGTACGTGACGCTGGAGCACCTGAAACGGCTGGAAGGCGAGGTGCTCTCGACGCTGGCGAAGCTCGGCGGCTCCGGGCGCTTGGATTTGGGTGACGGCACCACCGTAAGCCCCCGGCAGCTGCTCGGGATGGAATTGAATCCCCGCGCCGCCGCCATTGCCGACGTGGTGCTACGCATCGGCTACTTGCAGTGGCACCTGCGTTCCCACGGCCTTACGCAGCTAGCAGAACCCTTGCTGGACAACTACCAGAATATTAAGCAGCAGGATGCCGTGTTGGGGCACAACGCCGATTACAGCAAGACGTGGCCGGCTGAGTGGCCCGATGCTGATTTTATCATTGGTAATCCGCCTTTCGTGGGTGCGTCCCGAATGCGTGACGCGCTAGGTGGAGCCTATACCATTGCATTGCGCCAGGCTTACGCAGGCCACGTTCCCGAGTCGGCCGACCTGGTGATGTTCTGGTGGTACCGGGCGGCGGCCATCGTGCAGGCAGGCAAGGCGGAGCGGTTTGGGTTTATCACAACCAATAGCCTTCGGCAAACCTTTAACCGCCGGGTGATGCAACCGTTCCTGGACGGCGACCAACCGTCGCTGGCCTTCTCTTTCGCCATTCCCGACCATCCGTGGGTGGACAATGCCGACGGAGCCGCCGTGCGCGTGGCCTTTACCGTGGCCGACCGCCCCAGCGCCCAACCGACCGGGCAGCTACTGAGGGTGTTGACGGAGCAGGCCGTAGCTGGCAACGATGCTGCCGAAGTAACTTTTGGCAATCAGGAAGGCCGCATTCAGCCCGATTTGACTATTGGGGCTGACTTGGATAGCATGCAAAGTTTGCAAGCGAATGAGAAGCTGGCAAATCGGGGCGTTCAGCTAATGGGTGCAGGCTTTATTGTGCCTAGAGAAAAAGCCTCCGAGCTAGGGTTAGAAACAATCGCCGGAGCATCGAAGCATATCAGGACCTACGTAAACGGCCGTGACCTTACCGATAGGCCGCGAGGGGCATTGGTGCTTGACTTATTTGGTCTAACAGAGCAGCAGGTAATCGCGCAATTCCCCGCAATCTACCAGCACGTTTACCAGACTATAAAACCGGAACGTGATACAAATAATCGCGCCAGCTACCGCGAAAAATGGTGGATTTTTGGAGAGGCGCGGAGCGGAATGCGTCAGGCGTTGAACGGTTTGCCTCGTTACATCGGTACTGTTGAAACTGCTAAACATCGGAT
>NZ_MDZA01000211.1 GCF_001816125.1 Hymenobacter coccineus
CCAGCACCAGGACCCCAGCTGCCGCCCACGCCCCAGCGCCCGGATGGCAAAGCCGCCCGCCGCGCCACTGCCGCCGGCCAGCATCACGGCGGCTACGCCCAGCCCCGCCCCCGCCGTGAGGCCCAGCACCGAGGGCCCCGCCAGCGGGTTGCGGAACAGCGTTTGCATCTGCAATCCGCTCACGGCCAGGCCGCTGCCCACGGCCAGGGCCGTGAGGGCCTTGGGCAGGCGAATCTCCCGCACGATGAACGCCCAAGCCGGGTTGTCGGCCGCTTGGCCACTCAAAATCTTCACCACCGCCGCCAGCGGAATGCGCACGGGGCCCAGGGCAATGTCGAGCACGAAGCCCAGGGCCACCAGCCCCGCCAGGGCCAGCAGCCAGGCCGTGCGCCGCCGCCCGGCCGCGGCCAGGGGCAGCGGCGCGGCCGCGAGTTGGGCCGTGCTCACTTCAGCCACTGGTAGTAGTAGAGTTGCCACGCGGGCAGCAGCTCGGGGTGCAAAATCTTGATCAAATCCGACAGCACGAGGTCGGGCCGCACCGCCCCCGATTCCCAGTAATCGTTGGAGCCCTGGGCGTTGGTGCGGCGGTTGTTGTTATACACTTGGCCGGTTTTGAAGGGCGCGAAAGCGGCGTAGCGCGCGTCCTGGGCCGCAATGTCGGCCTTAGCCATGGCCGTGCCGGTTTGCAGCCAGTAGTCGGCGGCGAGGGCCACGGGGGCCACGGTTTCGAACGACAGCGCCAGGCTGCCGCTGGGGGCCCGGGTTTGGTCCCAGGCGTAGGTGCAGCCCGCGTCGCGCAGGAACTGCGTGAGGTAGCTGTCGGCGTCGGGCACGTACCACACGTCCTTGAACGGCAGGCCGATAACCACTCTGGGCCGCTGGGCGGCTTGGTGGCCCAAGGCCGCCAGGCGGTTGTAGGAACGGGCCACTTGGCCAAACTTCTGGTTCACCAGGTCCTCCTTGTTCAGCAGCGCGGCCAGCACCTTCACCCACTCGGCGCGGGCCAAAGGCGTGGTTTCCACCCACTCCGAGTTGATCATGACCGGCACACCGGCGGCTTCCAGGGTCTGGAAGCGCGCCAGGCTTTCGCCGGGCCAGCCGGTGGCCATCACCAAGTCGGGGTGCTGGGCCACCAGCTGCTCGTTGTTAAGCTCTTTGCCCTGGCCCACTTCGTATACTTTACCCTCGGTGATGCGCTGCCGCACCCGCGGGGCCGAGGCGTACTTGAAGTTGCCCAGGCCCACCACCAGGTCGGCGGCCCCCAGGAAATCGGCCAGCGCCACGTGCATCGACGAGAGGGCCACGAGGCTGCGCAGCGGCGTTTCGATGACGTGGGCATCGGCGTAGCCCGCCGGGCGCGCCGCCCCGCGGGGCACCAGCAGGTAGCGCGTGGCCGTGGTTTTCTGCTCGAACGGGCTCAGGATGGTGACCAGCTTACCGCCGGGCACGTAGCTGATGGTGAAGCCCTTGGCATACTGCACCGTGGTACGGCCGCGCGGGGCCCCAGCGGTGGTTTTGGGCGCGGCGGGTTTGGTCGCCGGCGCCTGGGCCCAGCCGGGCAGGGGCCCCGCCAGCAGCAGGGCCAGCAGCGCGAGGGCGCGCCAAACGAAAAATACAGAGGGTGCACCGCCGGCACGGCCGGCGGGAAGCGGGGGGTGGGGCATGGTACGACGAGCCTTTCTGCCGAAAGCTGTGACTGTATGAAGCAAGCGGCAGGTCTTCTGACTTCCCCCGTCGGCCGATGGCCTTCCCATCCCGCGAAGGACAGTGGCGCCAAGTATCGGCCGGTTGGTGAGGGGGTTACAGCAGCGGAGACTGTCCCGGAATTACGCCGGATTCCCTTTTCAAATCGCCCCGCACCGCGGAAACGATTACCATTTGCTGCCGCAAAGGTAGGCGCAAATGCCAGCCGCCGCGCGCCGGGGGCCCCGGGCAGCTACAAATTGGCCGCCGCTCGCACAAAGGCCACCCGCGCCGCCACCGTGGTTTTGGGCAATTCCAACACCGCAAAACCCAACCGCTGGTAGGTGCGCCGCAGGGCCCCGTGCAGCGCCGTAGCCTCGGCAAACGTCTGCCAGCGCTCGGCGTCGTTCACGTAAATCTCGGCCCACGGCGGCGCCAGAAACACCGGCGCCTGGTACGGGTGCGCCGCCACCGCGGCGTAGCACGCGGCCGGCACGGGCAGCCCCGCCACTTCCAGGTAGGCAATGATATCGGGCAGGCCCCGGTCGAAAAACGTGACGCCGCCGCGCCGCGCCGCGGCTTCGTAGTCGGCCACCATACGGGCCAGCGCCAGCTCGGCAAAGCCGGCCAAATCGCGCCACGGCACCAGGCCGCTGCCCAGCGCCACCTGCTCTTGGATGAGCCGGCGCGAAACCTCCTCGGCCCCCGCGAAGCCGGCGGCGCGCAGGGCCCCCAGCAGCGTAGTTTTGCCGGCTCCAGGGCCCCCGGAGATTACGTAAAGGGGCATTTTTGCTTGCATTGAACGCCAAAAGTACCCGCCGTGCCCGATTCCGCCGCTTCCGAAAAACCGCAGTTCCTGATTGCCGCGCCCAGCAGCGGCAGCGGCAAAACCACCCTCACGCTGGGCCTGCTGCGGGTAATGGCCCGGCGCGGCCTGGTGGTGCAGCCCTTCAAGTGCGGGCCCGATTACCTCGACCCGCACCACCACGCCCAGGCCGCCGGCCGCCCCAGCCTCAACCTCGATTTGTTCATGGCTTCGGCGGCGCACGCGCAGGCCACCTACGCCCGCTACCTCGCCCCCGCCAACGCGGCCGTGGTGGAGGGCGTGATGGGCCTTTTCGACGGGGCTGACCGCATGGCGGGCAGCGCCGCCGCCGTGGCCGAACTGCTCAATATCCCGGTCGTGCTAGTGGTCGATGCGCGCGCCATGGCGTATTCGGTGGCGCCGCTGCTGTTCGGGTTTAAGAACTTTTACCCCGGCATCCGGCTGGTGGGGGCCCTGTTCAACTTCGTGAACACCGCCTCGCACTACCAGTTCCTGCGCGAAGCCTGCGCCGACGTGGGCGTAGAAGCCCTGGGCTATTTACCTAAAAACCCGGCCTTTGCCATCCCCTCGCGCCACCTGGGCCTGTCCATCGACGCCGAACTTCAGTACGAGGCCATTGCCAACGCCCTGGCCGATGCCCTCCCCGCCACCGTGGACGTGGACCGCCTGCTGGCCCTCACCAGCACCGCCGCGCCCGCGCCCGGGGCCCCCGCCCCGCCCGCGCCCGGGGCCCCCCAGCCGCGCCGCATCGCCGTGGCCCGCGAC
>NZ_MDZA01000212.1 GCF_001816125.1 Hymenobacter coccineus
CACGAGCAGCAGCGCCGCCGCGGCCCGCCAGGGCCCCCGGCCGCCAAGTTTCGTTACGAAGAACAATGATTTCAAAAGCCCAAGCCAAATACGTGCAGTCGCTGCACCAAAAAAAGTACCGCCAGCGCCACGGCGCCTTCCTCGTGGAGGGCGGCAAAAGCGTGCTGGAGCTGCTAAGTTCAGGGGTAGCGACCGAATCGGTGTGGTGCACCCCCGAATTTGCCGACCAAAACCGGGCCAAATTGGCCGCCGGCCCGCCCCCCGGCCTGCTTTCCGAGGCCGAACTGGCCCAGGTGAGCACCCTGGCCACCAACACCACCGCCCTGGCCGTGGCCCGCCGCCCGCCCGAAGCCCCGCTGTCGCCCGCCCTGGCGCTGGGGGCCCTTGTGCTGGCCCTCGATGAAGTGCGCGACCCCGGCAACCTGGGCACCCTCATCCGCCTGGCCGACTGGTACGGCCTGCCCGGCCTGGTGCTCAGCGACACCTGCGCCGACCCCTGGGCCCCCAAAACCGTGGCCGCCACCATGGGCAGCTTCGCCCGGGTAAGTATCTGGCCGCGCCCGCTGGCCGAGTGGCTGGGGGCCCTGCCGGCGGGCACCGCCGTCTACGGGGCCGACCTGCGCGGCGACAACGTGCACCGCGCCGCCCTGGCCCCGGCCGGCCAGCGCCTGCGCCAGCTGGTGCCCGCCGCCCCGGTGGCGTGGCAATCAATGTTCAGCCCCGCTGACACCGCCAAACGCCTGGCGAAAGTGCCCTTGCCGCCCCTGCCACCCCTGGCTCCAGCCGAACCTGCTCTCCCCCCATTGCCGCCCGCGCGCCGGTAGCCGACGTGCCCGAAGCGCCCGAAGCACCTCCGATGCTCGAATTGCCGGCAGCGCCTGAAGCGCCACGGCCGCCGCGGCTCCGCCGGTTGCGTAGCATGCAGCAGGGCCCCGGCAGCACCATCATCATTGAGAAGGACAAAAAAGGCCGCCTCACCCAGCTGATTGTGGACGGCAGCCGGTGGCAACCCAGAGCCCGGGCAAGAAAAGTAAGAAGAGCAAAAAGACCCAAGTGGAAGTACTTCAGGTGCCTATGACGGGTGCTTGGGTCTCGCCTAATGGGATTGAGTCGCGGGTGCGTGGCCAGGTTCGCGACCAAGTGCACGGTTGGACGATGGGGCCCCTGGTGCAAACCTTCGGGCCGGAAGCCAACCTGGAGCAGCAGAACAAAATGTTCAAGGAGCAGGAGAAGCTGTTCAAGCAGCGCGACAAGCTGTTCCAGGAGCAAAAGCAAATGTTCCGCCTGCAGAACAAGCAGCTCAACGGCCTCACGCTCATCAGGCCGGACGTGAATCTGAACGTGGACCTGGACACCGACGGCATCGAGCGCGAAGCGGTGGAATCGGCCAAGCGCAGCCTGCGCCAATCGCTGCAAAGCCCCACCTTGAGCGACGATGACCGCCGCGCCACCGAGCAAGCGCTGGCATCGTTGGAAAACCGCCGCATGAGCCGCAACAACAACCGAGCGGAAAGCGACGCGCGCCGTGCCGATGCAAACGCTCGGCAGGCCGATAGCAACGCGCGCCGCGCCGATGCGAACGCCCGGCAAGCGGATGTGAACGCGCTGCGTGCCGATGCCAACGGCCGGCGGGCCGATGCCAACGCCCGCCGCATCGACGCGGAGGTGCGCCGCCGCGAAGCGCAGGAGCAGGACGAGGAACCGGCGGACGACGTGCGGGAGCGCCGCCGCGAGTTACAAGCGCAAATCCGCGACGCCCAGCGCGAGCTGGCCATGTTGCAGCGCGAAGAAGCGATGAGTGGCAACGCCGCCGGCTCGGCCCGGGGCCCCCGCGCGCCGCAGACCCCGCCCGCGCCGCCGGCTTCTACATCGTCCACCAAGGTGCGCGACGAGCTGCGCCGCGACGGCCTCATCGGCGCCACCGAGAAGAACTTCTCGTTTCAGCTCAACGACAAGGGAGGACGCGTGAACGGCCGGGCCCTGACGCCGGCGCAGTTCGAGAAGTACCGCCGGTTGTTTTTGCCCTCCGCCACGGGGTCGGGCAAATCCAAATCTGCCATTAGCATCAACGTCGACGAGCGGTAGCACCCATTCGCCGACGGCCAGTACCCGGGCCAGTTTCTTGCAAGCCAAGAAGCTGGCCCATTTTTTGATTGAAATCCCGCCTTTGCCGGTGGCTACTCCCATGCCTGTAAAAATATTTTTTCGGGGCCCCGTAACGAACCGCCCGCCCGGCGGTACTCCTTCCAAACCCTTTCTCTTCGCCGTTTGCTTTCCTGTGTATGCCGGTTGCCGTAGTTGATGCCCCCCCGAGCGACGAAGCCCTGATGGCCCGCGTGCGGGCCGACGAGCTGGACTGCCTCACGGCGTTGTTTGAGCGGTACCAGGGGCCCCTGTTTGGGTTTCTGGCCCGCCTGGCCAACGGCGACCGGGACGTGGCCCAGGACCTGACCCAGAACGTGTTTGTGCGGGTGCTGCGCTACCGCGCCAGCTACCAGCCCGGGCAGCCTTTCCGGGCTTGGGTGTACCAAATGGCCCGCCACGTGTGGGCCGACCATTACCAACGCCAGCGCCCCACCGACGACCTGGAAGACGTAGAAAAAACCGTTTCCTACGGCCGCGCCGCCCACGCCCAACGCGCCGCCGCCGACGAGCACCAGGCCCTGCACGAAGCCCTGGCCCTGCTGCCCGCTCCCCAGCGCGAAGTGCTGGTGCTGCACCGCTTCCAGGGCTTCGACTACGCCGAAATCGGCGAGCAGCTGGGCTGCACCGCCGGCGCCGCCCGTGTAAAAGCCCACCGGGCCCTGGACGCGCTGCGACGCATTTACCTGAGCTAATAAATTACTAGATAAACTAATAAGTCATTACAATGAATCCTGTTAACCGCCATTCTTCTTCCAACCCAGCGTGCGTGGCCCTGCGGCCCTGGCTGCCCGACCTGGCCGACGGCTTGCCGCTGCCCGCCGAGGCCCAGTCCTGGCCGCCCACCTGCCCGGGTGCCCCGCCTGCCAGGCCGAGTTAGCCGAGCTACGGACCCTGTTTGCCGACCTCGACGCCCTGCCCGCCGAAGTGCCCCCGCTGGCCCTGCGCGACAACTTCCTGGCCGCCCTGGCCGCGGAAAAAGCCACGCTGGCCGCTGCCGCCCCGGCCCTCGGCCTGACGGCCCAGCGCGGCGCCAGCCCCTGGCTGCGGCCCCCAAGCCCGCCGTGGCGGAAGCCCGCGCCGG
>NZ_MDZA01000213.1 GCF_001816125.1 Hymenobacter coccineus
CCGCCCCCCCTACCGCCAAGACCGCCCCGAGCGTTCCGAGCGCCCCGGAGCGCGGCGACGACCCGCCCCGCTACGAGAACCGGGCCCCGCAGCAAGACCGCAGCATCGACATGCTGTTTGGCCTGCGCCCCATCCTGGAAGCGCTGAACGCGGGCCGCACGCTGGAAAAAATCTTCCTGCTGCGTGGCACCAAAAACAGCCTCGTGGGCGACATCTCGACGCTGGCCCGCGCGGCCGGCATCCAGGTGCAGCAAGTGCCGGTGGAAAAGCTCGACGGCCTCACCCGCAAAAACCACCAGGGCGCGGTGGCTTTCGTGTCGCCCATCGACTACGCCCCGCTCGACAACCTGCTCAGCGGCTTGTTTGAGGAAGGCAAGGTGCCGTTCCTGCTCCTGCTCGACCGCATCACCGACGTGCGCAACTTCGGCGCCATTGCCCGCACCGCCGAGTGCCTGGGCGTGCAGGCACTGGTGGTGCCCAGCCACGGCGCGGCCCAAATCAACGGCGATGCCCTCAAAACCTCCGCCGGGGCCCTAAATATTCTGCCCGTGTGCCGCGAGGCCAACTTGCAGGAAACCATCCGTTTCCTCCAGCAGTCGGGCGTAACGGTAGTAGCCTGTACCGAAAAAGCCACCGAAGCCGTGGGCGCCGCCGACGTTGATTTTTCGGGCCCCGTGGCCGTGCTCATGGGGTCGGAAGAAGACGGCATCGCCCCCGAACTCCTCCGCCTGGCCGACGTGCGCCTGAAAGTGCCCATGGCCGGCCAGATCCAGTCACTGAACGTGTCAGTAGCGGCGGGCATCATGCTGTTTGAAGTAGCCCGCCAGCGGGTGGCTGCTGAATAAAAGCGTGCCTAAGTGCTGGACATACTAAAAAGCAACAAAAAAGCCCGCTGACTAGCGGGCTTTTTTGTTGCTTTTTAGTATGTCCAGCACTTAAAAGAAGCTCACTGGGGGCCCTAATACTAGTTGTAGCCCGTACCCTTCTTAGCCTTCACGTCGGCCACGAACTCCTTCACGCGCTGCTCCTCGCTGCGCTTGCAGATGAGGAGCACGTTGTCGTACTCGGCGATGATGTAGTCTTCGAGGCCTTGCACCACCACGAGGCGCTCGGACGGGGTTTTGATGACGCAGCCGGTGGTGTCGTACAGCATCACGTCGCCGTTCACCATGTTGCCGTTGGCGTCCTGCTGGCCAATGCGGTGCAGCGAATCCCAGGTACCCACGTCGCTCCAGCCAAACTCGGCGGGCAGCACGTACACATTATCGGCCTTTTCCATAATGCCGTAGTCGATGCTGACGTTAGCGCAGCGCGCGTAGGCCTCGCTGATGAAGGCTTCCTCCTGTGGCGTGCCCAGGGCCCCGGCGCCCTCCTCAAACACCTCGGCCATGTCGCCCAGGTACTGGCGGAAGGCGTGCAGAATGGTATCAGCGCGCCACACAAACAGGCCCGAATTCCAAAGGAAGTCGCCGCTGTCGACGAACATCTTGGCCAGCTCCAGATTGGGTTTCTCGGTGAAGGTCTTCACTTTATGTAGCTGGCTACCGGGCAGGCTCTGCGAATCCATGAACTGGATGTAGCCGTAGCCGGTGTCGGGCCGCGAGGGGTGGATGCCCAGCGTCACGAGCACGTCGTGGTGGCGCGCGGCGTCCACGGCCAGGGCCATCACCCGCTGGAACTCCGCTTCGTTGGACACGGCGTGGTCGGCGGGCGTTACGATGATGGTGGCCTGCGGGTCGCGCTGGGCGATGCGGTAGCTGGCGTAGGCAATGCAGGGGGCCGTGTTGCGTCCGATGGGCTCACCCAGAATCTGGTCGACCGGCATCTGGGGCAGGTGCTGCTGCACGAGCTGTACGTAGTCGCGGTTGGTCACCACGAACACGTTTTCGGGCGGGCAAAGGCCGGCGAAGCGGTCCACAGTTACTTGCAGCATCGAGCGGCCGGTACCCAGCACGTCATGAAATTGCTTGGGGTGGTTGGTGCGGCTAAAGGGCCAAAACCGGCTGCCAATGCCGCCGGCCATCACAACGAGGTAAGTCGAATTCATAAGTGTAACAACATAGTGATATTGCCTCGGCAAGTTACGGGTGGTTTCACACAAGTCCCTCCCGTAACAGGTCGTGCAGGTGGATAAAGCCGGCGAACCGCTCGTTTTCCAGGACAACGAGTTGCGTAATGTTGCGGGCCTGCATCCGCGCCAGGGCCTCGGCGGCAAACTCATCGATGCCGATAGTGGCCGGCGCGGGGGTGAGAATGTCGCGGGCGCGCACGGTTTCCAGGTTGCCCAGGTGGCCACCGAGCATCCGCCGCAAGTCGCCGTCGGTGATGATGCCGGCCAGGGCCCCGGCAGCGTCAAGCACGGCGGTGGCTCCCAGGCGCTTGCCCGAAATTTCGAGTAGCACCTCCCGCAGCGGTGCATCGAGGCTCACGCGGGGGCGCTGGTTCTGGCGGCTGAGGTCGCCCACGGTGAGGTAGAGCTTCTTGCCCAGCGTGCCGCCGGGGTGCAGCCGGGCAAAGTCCTGGGCCGAGAACTGGCGGCTTTCGAGCAGGCACACGGCTAGGGCGTCGCCCAGGGCCAGGGCGGCGGTGGTACTGGTGGTGGGGGCCAGGTCGTGGGGGCAGGCCTCGCGCGCCACCGGGGCGTGCAGCACGTAGTCGGCCTGCTGGGCCAGGTACGAGTCGGCGTTGCTCACCAGGGCCGCCAATGGCACGCCCTTGCGGCGCAGCAGCGGCACCAGCACCTTTATTTCGGGCGTATCGCCGCTCTTGCTGATGGCCACCACAAAATCCTGGGCCTGAATCATGCCCAGGTCGCCGTGGATAGCGTCAGCGGCGTGCATGAACAACGCCGGCGTGCCCGTACCGTTGAGGGTGGCCACGATTTTGCCAGCGATGTGGGCACTTTTGCCCACGCCCGTCACCACCACGCGCCCCGCCAGGCCCAGGATGGCCGCCACGCAGCGGGTAAAATCGGGGGTGGCGCCCACGGCGTCGGCCACGGCGTAGAGGGCCGCGGCTTCTTCGTGCAGCACGTGGCGGGCCACGGCCAGTACATCGACGGCAGCGGCTACGGGAGTGGTGGGGGGAAGCGTGGGCATGGCGGGCGGGGCGAAACTACCGCAAAGGTGGGGCCGAATGCCTGGTGCCGCCGGCCGGCTGGGGCCCCAGGACCGGCCAGCCGCGGTGCAGACTGCTTACCAGGCAATTTCCCG
>NZ_MDZA01000214.1 GCF_001816125.1 Hymenobacter coccineus
GGTCACAGGGGTGTGACCGGCAGCGCCCGGCCGGCGTCTAAGGGAAAACTATTCCTCGTTTTTCTCATGGAAAATTCCTTTGCCGCGGCAATACCCGTTGCCATCAGCGTAACCTTATCCGGGTTCGGCATCGCCTACTACTACCTCACCACCCGGTCGCGGGAGCGCTTGGCCTTGATAGAAAAGGGACTGGCAATCAGTTCTTTTGCGCAGCCTACCAGCTATTTACCGCTGCTCCTGCTCCTGGGCGTACTCAGCATGGGCATTGCGGTTGGCATTGTGGCCGGGGCCGGGCTGACCACGCTCGTGGGCAGCCAAAGCTACGTGTATCCGGTCACCATCTTCTTCTTCGCCGGCCTAAGCCTGGTCGTTGCTTACCACCTGCTGAAAGCCTTGCCCGCCCCGAAGTAAGGAGCGTGCCAGTAGCCGGGCTTAGCAGCCAACTTTTTCACCCCCGCCACAAAATGAAAAATCGCTTTCTCGCCTTCACCGCCCGCTTTTATTGCCGCCGGTGGCTGGTCGTCACGGGGCTGCTTGCCGTCGCCGCCGTTCGGCCGGTGGCGGCCCAATCCGTGGCGTTCTGCGCCGAAGACGTTGCCTTCACCAGTGCAGGCATTAAGCTGGCCGGCACGGTCTTAATTCCCAGGCACTTGGCGGCGGCAGTCGTCCTCGTCCACGGGTCGGGGCAGGAAAAGCGGCAGCTGGAACTGGCGATGCGCTTGGCCGGCCGCGGCATCGCGGTGCTAACGTACGACAAGCGCGGCGTGGGCGAATCGGGCGGGGTGTACGCGGGGCCGGAAGTCGGCACCAACAACGTGGACGCGGCCAACCTCGGCTTATTGGCCGCCGATGCCAGCGCCGCCGCCACTGCGCTGGCGGCCCAACTGCCCGCCCAGCACGGGCCGGTGGGCCTGGCGGGCGGTAGCCAGGCGGGCTGGGTCATTCCGCTGGCCGCCACCCAGAATCCGGCCGTGGGCTTCATGGTGTTGTTCAGCGGCCCCGTGGTGAGCGTGCGCGAGCAGTTGCGCTTTCAGTTTTTTACGAACGGCGACCGCCGCTTTTGGGAGACGCACACCGAAGCCGAGGCCCGGGCGCACCTGCGCCACGA
The DNA here is from genome assembly GCF_001816125.1 of Hymenobacter coccineus. Classification (GTDB taxonomy): domain Bacteria; phylum Bacteroidota; class Bacteroidia; order Cytophagales; family Hymenobacteraceae; genus Hymenobacter; species Hymenobacter coccineus. The sequence goes on from NZ_MDZA01000214.1 coordinate 1,109, forward strand.
CCCCGACCGCTACCAGTTTGCCGACACGGATGCGCGCGGTGTCCTCGCCACGCTCGCCATTCCGGGGCTTTGGCTTTTTGGAGGCCAGGACATTCAGGCCCCCGTCCGCTTGTCGATGGAAAACCTGGACACGCTCCAAGCCCACGGCAAGCCCTACCAGTACCAGTTGTTCCCGGCCCTGGGGCACAACACGGCCTTCGCCAAATCGAACGAGCCCGTTGAGGCAGCCATTCGCTGGATTGAAGCCCTGCCCCACCCCAAGAAACATAGCATGCGGAGGGCCAAGGGGTAGGGAGCAGGCCAAATAGTTTGGGGTTTTTCAGGTACCGAAAACCCCCAAAGTAATGCCTGACTCAGCGTTGGATGCGGCTTCTAGACCAAACTTTGTTGGTGATCTAAAACGTGATGGTCCGGCGATTTTTTCGGTCGTCGGACCACTCTTACTGCGCGCTAGGGCTACCTTTTAGCAAGAGGGGCCCGACGAAGTCCCCCGGGCAATTCGCCGGACCACCCCGTTTCGTACCACCGCCCAAACTTTTAACTAAGGTCTCCCGCGCTGCAGGCTAGGCAACTCCCGCCCTACGCCCACCACGTCGCCGATGAAGATGATGGCCGGGTAGGTGATTTCCTGGGCCGCGACCAGCGCCGGCAGGTCCTGCACGCGGCCGATGGCCACCTTGCGGTGCGGCAGCGAGGCGTGCTGCACCACGGCGGCGGGCGTGGCCCCGCGGCCCATTTCGACGTAGGTGGCGGCGATTTCGGCCACTTTTTTCAGGCCCATGTAGATGACCACTGTCGAGTTGCTCTGCATGGCCAGGCGCAAATCGGCAGAGAGCTGGCCGTCCTTTTTGGTGCCCGTCAGAATCCAGATGCCCTCGCTCACCACGCGGTGCGTGAGGGGAATGTCCTCGAAACCGACGGCCTGCATGCTCGAAATGCCCGGCACGTAGTGCGCCGCAATGCCGTGGCTGCGGGCAAAGAGCATCTCCTCGAAACCCCGCCCGAAGATGAACGGGTCGCCGCCCTTCAGCCGCACCACGCGGCCGTGCGCCAACGCTTTTTCGCGGATGAGTTCGTGGATAACTTCCTGGGGCGTGTACTCGCCGTAGGGTTTTTTGCCCACGTAGATGCACTCGCAGGCCACCGGCGCGAGGGCCAGCAGCTCTTGGTTGGCGAGGTTATCGTAGAGTATCACGGCCGCCGTTTGCAGCACCTTATGGGCCTTGAGGGTGAGCAGCTCCGGGTCGCCGGGGCCCGCCCCTACTACGAATAATTCGGGAACGATATCCGCCATATACACTTGTTCAGTAGTTAGCTAGCTCCTTGGTTTTCATCCACCGGTTTATCGGCCTGGGGGCCCCAGCGGGCCACGGCCAGGGCCCCGGCGGCCAGCACCGCGCCCACGGCCAGCGCCCGCCAGCGCCGGGTGGCGGGGGCCACGTAGCCGGGGCCCCGGCCAGACCGGCCGTCACGGCGTCGAGGGCTTTCACCTTGGCGGCGAAGTCGCCGGCCAGCTGCTTGCGGATGGCGGGCATCTTTTGCAGCACCGCGTCCAGTTCGTCGGGCAGGGCCGCTTCGAGCACGGCGCGCAGGCGCTTGGCCACCGTGGGCGACTGCCCGTTGGTGGACACGGCCACCTTCAGGGCCCCCTTCTGCACCACCGACGAGAGGTAGAAATCGCAGAGCGGCGGCGTATCGGCCACGTTCACCAGCAGCCGGGCGGCGTGGGCGGCGGCCACGATGCGCCGGTGCAAAGCCGGGTCGTCGGTGGCGCAAAACACGAGGTCGGCCCCTTCCAGAAACGAATCGGCGTAGGACCCCACGTGCAGCTGCACCGCCGGGTGGCGCGCCGCCAGGGCCCGCAGCGCCGGCAAAAACGTGAGGCTCACCACCGTCACGGCCGTGGCCGGGCTGCTGCGCAGGATGGCGGTGAGCTTTTCCAGGCCCACGTTGCCGCCGCCCACCAGCAGCACGCGCAGGTTTTCGAGCTTGAGGAAAACAGGAAAGAGCGGATTCTGAACGGGCATTTTCAATCGGTAATGAAGAGGGACGAACGCGCGGGGCCCGGCGGTGCCACCCGGCTGCGCTGGC
>NZ_MDZA01000215.1 GCF_001816125.1 Hymenobacter coccineus
GACTACCGGGCCCCGGCCGACGCGCCCGCCGCCACCGAAGCCGCCGTGGACGCCGCCGAGCTGCAAGCGCTGCTCGCCGGGGCCCCCGCACCGGCCTTCGCGGTGCTGGTGCAAATGGCCGGCGTGTCGGTGCGCTACGGCGAAAAGGTGGTGCTCGACGACATCCACTGGACGGTGCGGCCCGGCGAGCGGTGGGCGCTGCTGGGCCCCAACGGCGCCGGCAAGTCCACGCTGCTCAGCCTGCTCAACGGCGACAACCCCCAGGCCTACAGCCAGCCGCTCACGCTCTTCGACCGCCGCCGGGGCACCGGCGAGAGCATCTGGGACCTGAAAAAACGCATCGGCTTCGTCTCGCCCGAGCTGTTTCAGCACTTCCCGGCGCGCAGCGCGGCCGCCAGCGTGGTCGAGTCGGGGTTCGATGACACGCTGGGCCTGCGGGGCCCCAGCCAGCCGGCCCGGGCCGCCGTGGCCCGCCGCTGGCTGGCCCTGTTGGGGCTGGCGGCCCAGGCCGATACGCCGTTTCGGCAGCTCTCGGCCAGCGGCCAGCGCCTGTGCCTACTGGCCCGGGCGCTGGTGAAAAACCCCGTGCTACTCATCCTCGACGAGCCCGCGCAGGGGCTGGATGGGGCCCAGCAGCGGCAGTTCCGGCGGGTGCTGGAGGCCCTGTGCCGTGCCTCCGATGTGGCGCTGATTTACGTGAGCCACTACCGGGAGGAACTGCCCGCCACTATCACCCACACCCTGCGGCTGGACGGCGGGCGGGTTGTTTAGGGATTGTTTAGGTTAATAAAACCGTCATGCTGAGCGCAACGAAGTGAAGCCGAAGCATGACGTTCAACCTGGAATTTTTGGCGATTCCCTGAATAGCCTCAATAATTTTTTTATAAAACTACCAGCCGCTAGCCAGCACATCGGCGATGTGCAGGCACTTGAGAGGTAGCTTTTCCTTTTTGATGTAGGCTTCGAGGTGCATGAGGCAGCTCACGTCGGTGCTGATGATGTAGTCGGCGCCGGTGTCGAGGGCGTGCTCGACTTTTTGCTGGGCCATGGCCACCGAAATGGCCTGGAACTTGACGGCAAACGTGCCGCCGAAGCCGCAGCAGGTGCTGGTTTCGGCCATTTCGCGGCGCGTTAGGCCGGCCACGCCGTCGAGCAGGAGCCGGGGCCCCGGGCCGATGCGGCACTCGCGTAGCCCCGAGCAAGAATCGTGGTAGGTGTAGGCGCCCGCCAGCCGGGCCCCTGGCACGGCCGTGAGGCCCAGCACGTCTACCAAAAACTCGGTCAGCTCGTAGGCGCGGGCCTGCACGGGGGGGCAGGCGGCGGCTTCGGGCTGGCCCTCGAACAAGTCGGTGAAGCTGTTGCGCACCATGCCGATGCACGAGGCCGAGGGGCTGACCACGTAGCGGGGCCCCGGGGCGGCGGGGGCAGGCGTGAAATCCCCGATAAACTTGGCGGCTACGGCGCGGGCGGCGTCCAGGTGGCCGGCGTTGTAGGCGGGCTGGCCGCAGCAGGTTTGGGCCGGGTTGTAGTGCACCTGGCAGCCCACGGCCTCCAGGATTTTGACCATGCTCAGGGCCGTGGCCGGGTAGAGCTGGTCAACGAAGCAGGGGATGAAAATATCGACGATGGGGGCGGGCGTAGGCATGTGGCAAAATTAAGCGGGCCCGTCCCGTTGCTACTTCATCGGGCGATTATTTTCGTCAGTTCCAAATAATAATAGGCGCTACCCGCGGGGCGCCCGACGGGGGTGGGTTGCTGTACTAGCGGTACGTACCGCTAAAGCGCACCGGGGCGCCCTATCACCTGCAAATCGGCCGGGGCCCGCCGTAGGCTGCGCGTAATACCAGTTTTAGTGGTTCCCGAATACCCCGTAGCTCAGCGCCTGCGCCTCGGCCAGGGCCCCTAAATCCAGCCCCAGTGGTTCGCCCTGCTCGCCCAAAAAGCTGATCAGGTGCTCCGTGGCCACGTTGCCCGTGAGGTCGTCGGCGGCCATGGGGCAGCCGCCGAAGCCGCCCAGGGCCCCGTCGAAGCGGCGGCAGCCGGCCTGGTAGGCGGCGGCCACGTTGGCGCGCCAGGCGGTGGGCAGCGTGTGCAGGTGGGCCCCAAACTCGATGCCCGGGAAGGCCGGAATCAGCTCCGCGAACAGGGCCCCCACGGTGGCCGCCGTGCCCACGCCCACCGTGTCGGAGGGCGCCACCACGCGCACGCCCAGCGCCGCCAGCTGCGCGGTGAAGTCTACCACCAGCGCCGGGCTCCACGGGTCGCCGTAGGGGTTGCCGAAGCCCATCGACAGGTACACGACCAGCGTTTTGCCAGCCTGCTCGCACAGTTCCTGCATGGCGGCCACGTCGGCCAGGGCCCCGGCGCGGGTTTGGTTGGTGTTGCGCTGCTGGAAGGTTTCCGACACCGAAAGCGGAAAGCCTAAGTAACTGATTTCCGGGTGATGAACGGCCGTTTCGGCCCCGCGGCGGTTGGCCACAATGGCCAGGAGCTTGGTGGCGGTGGCGCTCAGGTCCAGCCCGGCCAGCACCTCGGCCGTGTCGCGCAGCTGCGGAATGGCCTTGGGCGACACGAATGAGCCGAAGTCGAGCGTATCAAAGCCCACGCGCAGCAGGGCGTTGAGGTAAGCGGTTTTGGTGGCGGTGGGCACGAAGGCGGGGAGGCCCTGCATGGCGTCGCGGGGGCATTCGATGAGCTTCATAGGCGTTGATTTAGGAGTTAAAAGTTAAAAGTTGAGAGTTAAAAACACCCTGGCTTTTTAATTCTCAACTTTTAACTTTTAACTCCCCAAAGGTAGCGGCCGCGCCCGGGGCCCCGGCGAACTAGCCCGGCGCGAGCGGCGTTGCGGGGGATGCTTTTTTGGACGAATTTCCCTGTTGCCCGGCCCCGCCGCCGGTTATTTTCCCGCTCACTTTTCCTTCTGCTGGGGCTGCCCGCGCTGCTGCTGGCCTCGTGCGGCAAGCAGCAAACCTTGCAGGCCTTGTTCCAGGCGCGCACCCCGCACGCGGCCTACGCCCACCGCCTGCGCCAAGCCGGCCTCGACCGGGGCCCCGCCGGCCGCGCCTGGCTGGCCGCCGCCGACCAGGCCCTGCGCGACTCGCTCGTGGTGGCGCTGCCCTTCACCGAAACTGGGTATTTCCTTCCCCGGTACGCCCGCCGCGGCCCGGCTACCGCTCCGCCGTGCAG
>NZ_MDZA01000216.1 GCF_001816125.1 Hymenobacter coccineus
GAGGCCAGGCCGACCGCCTGCGCCGCATCGTATCGGCGGCCGACGGCGGCGCGCCCACGGCCGACACCCCCGCCGGCCTGAACGATTTCATGGCGTTTGAGCAGCTGCTGCGGGCCCGGCTGGCCGTAGTGGACCACCAGCGCGGCCTGCTGCTGCACCTGCACCGCGCCGATGCCTACAGCGAGGAGGCCGTCCGCCAGGTAGAGCTGGAAATCGACCAGCTCGAAAGCTCCCTGCGCACCCAGCTGCAAAACGTGCAGCGCCCCGCAGATGCAGCGGCCGGCAATTAGCCGGGGCCCCCACGCCGTCGGTGGCCCCGGAGGCCGCCGTCACGGGGGCCGCATCAGCACAAGTACGGGCTTCATCGGCAGGAAGAATCGGGCCCGGCGAGTGCTTCGACGCACGGCCATCTACTTAGCAAACCAAGGTATCCATGCTGTTTAATTTCGGTGCTTACAGCTCGTTGCTGCTGCCGGCGGCGGTAACCGGCCTAATCGCCACCGGTTGGCTGCTGCTGCGGGCCCTGCGGCGCGGCACCTTGGCCGATGCGCTCCTGGCCCTGCTACTGCTGGTGCCCAGCCTGAGCATTGCGCAGCAGATGCTGGGCTACGCCGGCTGGTACGAGGGCCCCAACGGGTACCGGGCGGCCATGCTGTACGTGCCCTGGCGGCTCAACTTATTCCTGGGCCCCGCCTACTACCTCTACTTTCGGAGCCTCACCAACCAGGAGTTTCGGCTGTGGCCCCGGGCCTGGTGGCACCTGCTGCCGGGCCTGCTGCAACTCGGGCTACTGGCCGGGGCCTTAGGCTACGACCTGCTGTGGCTACCCGGCGCGCACGGCCCCCAGCCGACCCCACTGGGTACCCCGGGCCCCGCGTTGAACGCGGCGCAAGCCATCGACCACTACCTCGGCTACGCGCAATACGTGCTGCTGCCAGCCTATTGCTGGCGAGTACTGGCCGACTACCGGCGCTACACCCGCTACCTCCAGGACAACTTTTCGGACACCGAGCGCCTGCGTTTCGCCGGGCTGCGGCAGTTGCTGCTGGTACAGGTGCTCGCCCTGGTTTTGAGCCAGCTCTTCACACTGGCGAGCTGGAAGTTTGGCGACCTGAGCGACGCCGCCTCCTGGAATTATTTCTTCCTGCGCGGGCTACTCGTTTACTGGCTGATTGCCGTCGGCTTGCAAGCCAACTACGCAGCCGCCACCACCCCGCTGCGCTTTGACATTGACCCCGCCCCGCCCCTTGCCCCTGAGCCTGTGGCCACGCCAAATCTGGCGCCGGCGACCGCCGCCCCGGGGGCCCCAGCAACGCCCGTGGCCGAGTCGCCAGCGCTGCTGCCTGCCACCGAACCACTGCCATTGGCCCCGGAGCTGCTGGCCTGGCGCGACAAGCTGCTGGCGCTAATGGCCGAGGAGCAGCCCTGGCTCGAACCCGAGCTGACCCTGACGGAGGTGGCGAAGCGGCTGCGCATCACGCCCGGGCTGCTGTCCAAAGTCATCAACACGGGCTGCGGCCAGAACTTTAGCGACTTCGTGAATGCCTACCGGGTGCGGGAAGCCCAGCGCCTGCTCGCCGACCCCCGCTTTGCCCACTACTCGCTGGTAGGCGTGGCCCTGGAGAGCGGATTCAACTCACGCTCAACGTTTAACCGCGTATTCAAAAAGGTAGTGGGCCAGGCGCCCAGCGAACTGAGCCGTCCCAAAACATAGATTGGGGCAGGCCAATGCACGCATTGGGGCAGCGGGGTGCGGGGCCCGCGGGAGTTTTGCGGCATCGTTTCACTAGCCCACTGCCTGTCGTGTGCCCTCGCCTTCCCCTCCCCTTTTTTCGTTCCTGTTCTACCGTTTGGCCTGGCCTGCCGGCCACCGCCAGGGGCCCCCGCCGCCCGGGTGAACGGGGGCTTCTGGCGGCTGTTTTAATGCGGGTGCTCGCCCTAGTGGCTCTCGTTTGCCCATCAAGCTGGCGGCAACTAGTCCCCGCAATCCTCCTGTGCGGGGGGCTGATGGGCGCGCTACCGGCCTCCGGCCAGGGCCCGGCGCCAGTCTCCGGGGCGGTGCGCGACCCGGCCGGGGGCCCCGTGGAATTTGCCACCATCACCCTGCACCGCGCAGCCGATTCCGTGGTGGTGAAGTCAGAATTCAGCGATGCCCAGGGAGCCTTTGCGCTGCGGGCGCGGCCGGGGCCCGCTACTTGGTATCGGTGGCACAGGTGGGCTACGAGCGCTACTGGAGCGCCCCGTTTGCGCTGCCCGCCGCGGGGCTGGCGCTGCCCGCGGTGGTCCTGCGCACCAGCGCCGCCACAGCCCTCCGGGAGGTGGTGGTGCTGGGCCAGAAACCGTTGTTCGAGCACTTGGCCGACCGCACGGTCGTCAACGTGGAGAACTCGCCGCTGGCGGCCGGCAACACGGCCCTGGACGTGCTCGCCCGGGCCCCTGGCGTGACGGTGGACGGCAGCGACAACCTGGCGCTGCGCGGCCGGCAGGGCCTGCTGGTGCTCATCGACGGCAAGCGCCAGCCCATGACCGGCACCGAGCTGGCCGATTACCTGCGCACGCTGCCGGCCGAGCAGCTCAAAAGCATCGAGCTGATTACCAACCCACCGGCCAGCTACGACGCGCAAGGCACGGCCGGCGTCATCGCCATCAACCTCAAAAAAGACCAGCGCCAGGGCGCCAACGGCACCGTCAACCTGGGCTACGGGCGCGGGGTGTACGGCCGCCTGACCACGGGGGCAACCCTGAACTACCGCCGGGGCAAAGCCAACGCCTACGGCGCCTACACCTACGCCGACCGCCGCACCTACCTGCGCCTGACCAGCCACCGGGTATTCTACGACCAAGGCCAGCCCACCGGCGGCAGCCAGCAGGAAGACTATCTCGCCACCCGCACGCTGGCCCACAATTGGAAGGCCGGGGTGGACTACACCTTCACGCGCCGCACCACGCTCGGGGCAGCCCTCACCGGCCAGGGGGCCCAAAGCACCGGCCAGGGCACCAACGCGGTGACGCTGCTGGACGCCGCCGGGGCCCCGAGCCGCGCGCTGGTGTCCGGCGCTTACCGCAACGCGACGACGCCCAACCTCGCCGCCAACCTGAACCTGCGGCACGCCTTTGCGGACTCCAGCACAGCCGCGCCCTGACGGCCGACGCCAGCTAC
>NZ_MDZA01000217.1 GCF_001816125.1 Hymenobacter coccineus
CGACGGGACCTGGCCCGGCCCACCGGCGCGGGACGGCGGGGTTTTTTAGGGCCCCGGGCAACCGGCGGCGCTCCGGCCGCATCTTGCGTTCCGGCGGCCCCAGGTTTATTTGCTGGCCGCTGTAACGAACCGGCCCGGGGCCCGGTAACCGCGCCAAATCCTTGCTTCACCTTTCTCTTTCTGCTTCTCTCATGAAAAACCTCGTTCTCCCCGCCCTGCTTTCCTTAGTGGCCCTGGTGCCCGCCCTTGCCCAAACCGCCACGCAGGAGCGCCCGGTGGCCGCGTTCCACGCCATCAAAGTCGGCACCGGCATTGCCCTCGACCTCACCGCCGGCCACGGCCAGCGCGTGGAGGCCAGCGCCGCCACCGCCGAGCTGCGCGACCGCATCAAAACCACCGTGGAAGACGGCGTGCTCGTCATTAAATACGAAAGCCCCGACGAAAACGGCCGCCGCAACACCAGCACCCAGCACCTGCGCGTGGCCGTGACGGCCGACCAGCTCACGGCCCTCACGGCCGGCAGCGGCGCGGCCGTGGACGCCAAGGGCGACTACGCGGCCTCCAACTTCCAACTCGACGTATCGTCGGGGGCCTCGCTGCGGGCCGACATCGCCACCACCGACCTCACCGTGCGCCAGGGCAGCGGTAGTGTCATTACCCTCAAAGGCAAGGCCCCGCACCTCGACATCCGCACCGGCAGCGGCTCGGTGTTCAACGGCAAGGAACTGCAAACCGACAAGTGCGAGGCCCAGGCCAGCAGCGGCAGCACCCTGAAAATAGCCGTGCGCGAGGCCCTGGTGGCCGAAGCCAGCAGCGGCGCCAGCATCAAGTATCAGGGCTCGCCCACCGTTACGAAGCACACCGGCAGCGGCGGCAGCGTGCGCAGCATGTAGATTTGAATTACTTCGTTTGCCAGAAGTATTCTTGTTTAGGCCGTCATGCTGAGCGCAGCCGAAGCATCTCTCCCGCTGACTAACTTAATCGACTGGTTAGGTTAGAGTAAATTCTGGGTCAGTGTACACTTTGTATTCGGCTGGCTCCCCCCCCTCCTTTTCGGAGATGGGGCCGGGGGGTGAGGCGAATGCTTGGATGAACATATACACTGACCCGGAAACTGCTCTAGTCAGCGGGAGAGATGCTTCGGCTGCGCTCAGCATGACGTTCTTTTGGCTGTTCAGTTGGGCTGATCTTCGCTTCGTTGCTAAACAGTGCAACGCACCCCATTCCCCTTATGATCCTCATCGTCGACGACGACCTGGCCGTGCGCACCTCGCTGGGCCTGCTGCTGAAGCAGGCCGGCTACGCCACCCGTGCCGCCGACGGCCCCGCCGGGGCCCTGGCCGCCGTGCGCGCCGAAACGCCGGCGCTGGTGCTGCTCGACATGAACTTCTCGCGCGCCACCACCGGCGACGACGGCCTGGCCTTGCTGCGCGAAATCAAGCAGCTGGCCCCGCTGGTGCCGGTGGTGCTCATCACCGGCTGGGGCTCCATTGCGCTGGCCGTGGCGGGCATGAAGGCCGGCGCCGCCGAGTTCGTGACCAAGCCCTGGCACAACGACGCCCTGCTCCAAACCATCGGCACAGCGCTGGCGCTGCGCGACGCTGGGCCGCCGCTGGTGCCCCACCCGGCCGCCGCGCCTTGGACAAGCAGTTCCAGCTGGCCGACATTGTGGGCGAAGACGAGCGCCTGCTGGCCGTGCTGCGCCAGGTGGGCCAGGTGGCGGCCACCGACGCCGCTGTGCTCATCGAGGGCGAAAGCGGCACTGGCAAGGAGCTGATTGCCGAGGCCTTGCACCAGAACAGCCGCCGCCGCGGCCAGCCGTTCGTGAAGGTGAACCTGGGCGGCATTTCGTCGTCGCTGTTTGAGAGCGAGCTGTTTGGTCACCGGCGCGGGGCCTTCACCGACGCTAAGGCCGACCGGGTGGGACGCTTCGAGTTGGCCAATGGCGGCACCATTTTCCTCGACGAAATCGGCGAGCTGGAGCTAGCCAGCCAAGTTAAGCTGCTGCGCGTGCTGCAAGACCGCACCTACGAGGTGCTCGGCGACAGCAAGCCCCGCCGCCTCGACCTGCGCGTGGTGGCCGCCACCAATAAGAACCTGGCGGAGTTGGTGGCCCAGGGCCGCTTCCGCGAAGACCTCTTCTACCGCCTCAACCTCATCACGTTGCACCTGCCCGCCCTGCGCGAGCGGCCCCACGACGTGCCGCTGCTGGTGCGCCACTTCCTGGCCCAGTTGCGCGACACCTACCAGCGGCCCGGCCTGCGCGTGGGGGCCCCGGCGCTGCACTGGCTCCAGGCGCAGCCGCTGCCCGGCAACATCCGCGAGCTGAAAAACCTGGTGGAGCGCGCCGTGCTCGTCAGCGGCCACGACGAGCTGACGCCCGCCGACTTCCAACAGAGCGGCGCCGGGGCCCCGCCGGTGCTGGCCCCCGCGGCCGTGCCGGGCACCCTCACCCTCGACCAGCTCGAAGCCCAGGCCATCCGCCAGAGCGTGGCCCACCACCAGGGCAACCTGAGCCGGGTGGCCAAGGCCCTGGGCCTCAGCCGCGGGGCCCTGTACCGGCGCCTCGACAAATACGGCATTCCTTATGATGAGCCTGCGGGTTAAGTTTCTGCTTTTCGTCGTGGTCATCCACGCCGTGCTGGTGGCGCTGGCGGCCCAGCTGCGCACCACCAACGCGGTACTGTTTGTGGCCACCGAGCTGCTGCTGCTGGGCAGCCTGGTGCTGAGCGCGCAGCTCTACCGGGGGTTCGTGCGGCCGTTGCAGCTCATTGCGGCGGGCACGGCGGCCATGCAGGCGCGCGATTTCACCCTGAAATTCGTGCCCGTGGGCCAGCGCGAAATGGACCAGCTCATCGGCGTTTATAACTCCATGATTGACGCGCTGCGCCGCGAGCGGGTGAGCCAGCACGAGAAAAGCATCCTGCTCGAACGACTCATCGAAGCCTCGCCGGCCGGCGTGTTAATCCTTGATTTTGAAGGGAATGTGGAGCAGGCCAACGCGGCGGCGGTGCGCTTCATTGGCGCTGGCAGCGCGGGTCCCCCGGCCTGGCTGGGCCAGCCGCTGGGGGCCCTGCCCGGGGGCCCTGCCTGCGTCACCG
>NZ_MDZA01000218.1 GCF_001816125.1 Hymenobacter coccineus
GCGCAGGCGCAGGACGCGCCGCACGTTCAGAACAAAGTGCTGGGGCCCCACGGCCAGCCCGAATTAATTCAATTCGCCGCCGCCGGTAAAGTCGCCTACCGGGGCCCCGCCGACGGCGCGCAGCTGCTACGCCAGCAGCTGGGCCTGGGCCCCGACGACCAGCTGCGGCCCACCCGCGTGGAAACCGACGCGCTGGGCTTCACCCACCAGAAATTTGCCCAGTACTACAAGGGCATCCGGGTGGAGCACGCCGCCTACACGGTGCACGCCCGGGGCGGCGTGGTGGAGAGCATCAGCGGGGATTATGAGCAGCTGGGCGGCCTGAGCATTACGCCCACGCTGAGCGTGGCTGCCGCCCTCGACGGGGCCCTGGGCTACGTAGGCGCCACCAAGTACATGTGGCAGGACGCCGCCGCCGAGGCCGGCTTGAAGGCCGACCTGCGCGACCCCGCCGCCACTTACCGCCCCCAGGGCGAGCTGGTGATTGTGCGCGACGCGGCCACCGACCAGCCCGTGCTGGCCTATAAGTTCAACATTTACGCCCAGCAGCCGGTGAGCCGCGCCTACATCTACGTGGATGCGCGCAGCGGCAAAGTGGTGCTGCAAGACAACATCATCAAGCACGCCACCGGCGCCACGGCTACCTTCGCCACCGCGTACAGCGGCAGCCGCGCGCTGGCCACCGAAACGGCCACCGGCGGCTACCACCTGCGCGAGTACACCCGCGGCCTGGGCATCGAAACCTACAACTGCAAGAAGGGCAACAGCTACACGGCGGCCACCGACTTCACCGACGCCGACAACAACTGGACGGCCACCGAATACAACAACGCCGCCTTCGACAACGTGGCCGGCGACGCCCACTTCGGGGCCCAAAGCACCTACGACTACTGGAAAGCCGTGCACGCCCGCAGCAGCTACGACAACGCGGGCGCCAAAATCAAGAGCTACGTGCACTTCGACGATGTGCCCGGGGGCGCGGGCTACGAGAATGCCTACTGGAACGGCTCGGTGATGACCTACGGCGACGGAGCCACCACCTTCAAGCCGCTAACGGCGCTGGACGTATGCGGCCACGAAATTGGCCACGCCGTGTGCGAAAACACCGCCAACCTCACCTACGCCAACGAGTCGGGGGCCATGAACGAGGGCTTGTCCGACATCTGGGGCGCGAGCGTGGAGAAGTTTACCTGCGACAAGCTCGGCCTCACCAAATCGACCTGGGACATTGGCGAGGACATCATGAAGGCCGGCGGGGCCCTGCGCTCCATGAGCAACCCCAACCTGTACGGCCAGCCCGCCCTCTACAAAGGCAAGTACTGGGCCGCCACCACCACATCGCCGTCCAACGCCAACGACCAGGGCGGCGTGCACACCAACTCGGGCGTGCTCAACTACTGGTACTACCTGATTGCCGTGGGCAAGTCGGGCACCAACGAGGCCGGCACGGCCTACAGCGTGGTCGGCATCGGCCTGGCCGACGCCGCCAAAATCACCTTCCGCATGGAAGACGTGTACATGACGGCCTCCTCCACCTACGCCCAGGCCCGCACCTACTCCATCCAGGCGGCCACCGACCTGTTCGGGGCCTCCTCGGCCCAAACCGTGGCCGTGACCAACGCCTGGACGGCCGTGGGCGTGGGCACCACCACCACGCCGCCCGCCGGCGCCACCTACTGCACCATCAAAGGCGGCAGCCAGGCCTACGAGTGGGTGGATTTGGTGAAGCTGGGTACCATCAGCCGCACCTCGGGGGCCGACGGCGGCTACTACAACGGCACGGCCCTGAGCACCACCGTGGCCGCTGGCTCCAGCCAGACCATCAGCTTCTCGGCTGGCTTTGCCAGCACCGCTTACACCGAGTACTGGAAAGTGTACATCGACTACAACCAGGACGGTGACTTTACCGACACCGGCGAGCTGATTGTGAGCGGCAGCAGCAGCAGCGCCGGCACCCTCACCAGCACCTTCACGGTGCCCACCACGGCCAAAACCGGCAGCACCCGCCTGCGCATCATTATGAGCGACGCCAGCGCCACCACTAGCTGCGGCAGCTACAGCTACGGCGAAACTGAGGACTACACGCTGAAAATCAGCGGTGGCGCCGCCATTGCTGCCGAGCCGGCCACCCTCACTGGCACGCCGCTCGGCAACGAAGTAGCCCAGGCCCTCCAGCTCTACCCCAACCCCGCCACCGACGCCCTGCGCCTGGTGCTGCCCGGCCGCGCCACCGTCGCTTCGGTGCAGGTGACGGACGTGCGCGGGGCCCTGCGCGCCGTGCCCTACGCCGAGGGCGTGCTCGACGTGTCGGGCCTGGCCAACGGCCTTTACACCCTCACCGTGAGCGACGGCCAGAAGGTGTTCCACGACAAGTTTGTGAAGCACTAGGAAGCTGAGAAACAATGCGTAAAAGGAGGGCCCCCAGCACTGCTGGGGGCCCTCCTTTCCTTTGGCGGCTAGTGGCGGGCTCAGCGGCCACTGGCGTAGTTCAGCAGCAGTAAGGCCTGGGCCGATGTGCACTGCGCCACCATCGGCAGCACCGCCAGCGCCGGGGCCCTGGTCAAGATCGGCACCCCGTCCGTGGCGCCCACGGCTCGCAACGGCTCGCACTTGAGGGCCTGGATATCCGCCGCCGGCGCTGTGGCTGCGGGCTCGGCCATGTGCTTTCGCCGCATACCATGGGCTCTAAAATTGAGGAGAGTGACTTGGGGCTGGGCTTGAAAAATTCAGGCCGTGTCGGCTACCGATCATCTCACTTAAAAACCGTATTAATTATTTGATAAGTACAATAATAATCATTTGTTGCAAAATTATGATCCCGACGTAATAGTTGATTGATCCAAGGTGAAGGATAGGTTAACAAGATTTTGGCTTTTGTAGAATTATTGGAAGGCGAACACGCTTTTAATTAGAAAAAAAACCTAAGTTGCGGGGCGTTTGAGTGGCCGTAAAGCACTTGCTTCCTCATATTTCCCTTACCCACCCTTCATTTATGAAAAAACATTACTCTGCCAAGTCCTTGTTGCTGTTCAGCGCGCTGGGTATTGCCGCCACCGCGCAGGCGCAGGACGCGCCGCACGTTCAGAACAAAGTGCTGGG
>NZ_MDZA01000219.1 GCF_001816125.1 Hymenobacter coccineus
CGATTCGCTGGTGCTCACGCCCGTGCCCGCCGTGGCCGAGATGCCCGACACCCTGCGCCGGGCCATTGCCCAGTTGCACGCGGCCTTGGGCCCCGAGGCCGCCGCGCTGCGCCCCGCCGTGCTTGAGCAGGCCTGCGTGGGCTACCTCACCCTGCGCCGCACCGACCCCAGCTTCCGCGCCGGCCTGCTGGCCGTGGCCGACATGGACCTGCCCAACACCGAGGAGCGCCTGTGGGTGCTCGATCTGAAAAACGCTAAGGTGCTGCACCGCAGCCTGGTGGCCCACGGCGAAGGCTCGGGCCACCTGCGCGCGCGCCGCTTCTCCAATAAAGAGTCCTCGGCGTGCACCTCACTGGGCTTCTACCGCACCGCGGGCAGCTACGACGGCATCCACGGCTACTCGCGCCGCCTGGAAGGGCTGGACAAGGGCGAAAACGCCAACGCCTACAACCGCTACGTAGTGCTGCACGCCGCCGACTACGCCAGCCCCGCCTACGTGCGCCAACACGGCCACCTGGGCTACAGCCGCGGCTGCCCGGCGCTGCCGCCCGAGCAATTCAAGGCCATCATCAGCACCGTGCAGGGCGGCACCACGCTGCTGCTCAGCGGCCCCGGGCTGCACTCGCGCTGGCTCGACGGGGCCGTGGCTACCCGCCGGTTTTTGGCCCGCGGCTGGGGCTAGGGGCCCGGCGAAGTACTCTTTTGGGAATGTTTCGGCTGATTTTGGGGTTTACCCTGGTCCGTGTTCCTCCACCGCCGCAGTTTTTGCGTATACACCTTGGGTGACCTGCTGTTTATTAGCCTTTTTGGGCTAATTTGCTTATCGATTCACCCTTGTTATTCAACAGATTGCATTAGTCTATGGAAAAGCATCATGTAAGCGTTGTTCTACGCCAGCGCCGCTACCGGCGCACCAAGCGCGCCGTGCGGCGCGTATTGCCCTTTTTGGCGGCGCTGTTCCTAGCTACGCCCGTAGCGGGCCCTGTGAGCCGCTCGCTGGCAGGCAATGTCACTGTGGGCACGCACCAAGCTGCCCGTGTGGCGCCAACTAAAGCGTTGCTGTTCGACCTGAAGCTGCACGAAACCTACGACGCCCTGGGGGCCCAGGCCCAGGGCCTGAAGTTTGAGGTGTTCGAGAAAGCCATGACCGGCTACCTCAACCTGAAAGAAGGCGGCCGCTTGGCCGATAATAAGCAGCTGCTGACGGTAGTGGACTTCGACCTGCCCAGCACCGAAAAGCGCCTGTGGGTGGTGAACTTGGCCAGCCAGCAAATCATTTTCCACACCTTGGTGGCCCACGGCCACAACTCGGGCGAGAACGAGGCCACCAACTTCTCGAACACCGACGCCAGCAACATGAGCAGCCTCGGCTTCTACGTGACGGGCAGCGAGTACCAGGGCAAGCACGGCCACTCGCTGCGCCTCCAGGGCCTCGACGAGGGCTACAACACCAACGCCGCCACCCGCTCGGTGGTGATGCACGGCGCCGAGTACGTGAGCGAGGCATTCATCCGCCAGAACGGCCGCCTGGGCCGCAGCCTCGGCTGCCCCGCCCTGCCCATGGACCAGTACGCCCAAATCATCGACGCCGTGAACGGTGGTACCTGCCTGTTCATCAACCGGTCGAACGCCGGCTACAACTCGAAATTCCTGAACCAGCACGTGGCCATTGCGGCGCTGGCTGCCACTGGGCACCAAGCGTAAAGCAAGCTGGTTACCGACAATAAAAAGAGGCCTTGCGCACCGTGCGCAAGGCCTCTTTTTATTGTCGGTAACCGCCGCGTGAGGCCCCCGGGCGGGGCGGGCTGCCGGCTTTTCGCCGGCTGCCCGCTAATCGTTGGGATGGTTAGGGCCTCGGGAGTTCCGTTCAAGGGCGCGGCGAAAAAGCCGGCAGCCGGCCCCATCACAGATTCCGTTCCCCAACACAGCAGCCCGCCTACAGCTTCACCCCGAACTTGGCGCCTACGCCTTGCAGGTCCTGCACCACGGCGTCGAGCAGCGGAATGCCGTCGAGCAGGCGGTGGGCGGCGGTGTCGCGCTCGGGGTCGCCGGGGATGAGGACGTGCTTGCCCGCCACGGCGTGGGCCTGGCGGAAGGTGGTTATCCAATTGTCCATGTGGGCCTTGAACTCGTCGGCGGGCCGGAAGGCGTTGACGCGCATGGCCCCGAAAAAGTGGCCCAGGCCCTGGCCCACGGGGTTGGCCGAGGGCTGCAAAAACGCCACGAACGGCGGCACCCAGGGCCCGTAGTTGGCCCCGCTGAGCACGGCCGAGAAAATAT
Source organism: Hymenobacter coccineus (assembly GCF_001816125.1). Classification (GTDB taxonomy): domain Bacteria; phylum Bacteroidota; class Bacteroidia; order Cytophagales; family Hymenobacteraceae; genus Hymenobacter; species Hymenobacter coccineus. The sequence continues at coordinate 2,281 of NZ_MDZA01000219.1, forward strand.
CGACCACCGCGCCCAGGCCGTAGCCCTTGTGCGAGCCGGTGGCGCCGCCCAGCGGCAGCAGGGCCCCGCCGTCCTTCACGGCGTTGGCGTCGGTGCTGGGCAGGCCGTCGGCGGTTTGGGCCCAGCCCTCGGGCAGGGGCAGGCCCTTGCGCTGGGCAATTTCGAGCTTGCCGTTGGCGGCGGTGGTGGTGGCCATGTCGAGCACGAAATCGGGCTGCTCGCCGGCCGGCACGGCCACGGCAATGGGGTTGGTGCCCAGCAGCCGATCCAGCGAATAGGTGGGGGCCACCAGGGGCGAGGCGTTGGTCATGGCCACCCCGATCATGTCGTGGGCCAGGGCCAGCATGGCGTGGTAGCCGGCAATGCCGAAGTGGTTGGAGTTCTTCACCGACACCCAGCCGGTGCCCACCTGCTGGGCTTTTTCAATAGCCACGCGCATGGCCCGGGGCCCCACCACCAGGCCCAGGCCGCCGTCGCCGTCCACCACCGCGGTGCTGGGCGTTTCGTAGGTCACGGCCACGCGGGGCGCGGCGTTGATGCGGCCGGCCTCCCAGAGGCGCACGTAGCCCACCAGGCGGGCCACGCCGTGCGAATCGACGCCCCGCAAATCGGCGGCCAGCAGGGTTTCGGTGGCCAGCGTGGCGTCGGCCTCGGGGCAGCCGATGGCCTGGAATACGCGCTCGGTGAACGCAAAAAGCTCGTTGTAGGCGAAGGTGGGCATGGCAAAGGGGCGCGCCCGGGTGAGCGGGCGGCCCGCCAAAGATGCGGCCCGGGGCCCCGTCCGGGCG
>NZ_MDZA01000220.1 GCF_001816125.1 Hymenobacter coccineus
CCGGCGGGCGCGACAGCGCGGCGCGGGGGGAACTTTCCGGGGCCCACCGGCCTTGCCAAAAGTTGCGCCGCCGCCCCGCCGCCGGTACATTTGACTGCATCTTGCCGCTCACCCGTTTGCTCTTCGTGGATACACCCCTTACCCCCGACCCCGCCTCGCTGTTCCCCGCCGACGAGTCCCGCGCCGCCGACGCGTTGGCACCCAACCCCTACCAACACCTCCACGCCGGCGATTCGGTCGATTTTGATTTGGGCGCGTTTTCGCCCGCCGCCGAGGAAGATGCCGAGCTGGCCGCCGGCGACGAGGCCCTCGCCGCCCAGCTCACGGCCGAAAACGAGCCCCTGGCCGAAGCCGAACCCGAGGAGGAGGAAAACCCCAAGTTTGCCCCCGGCGAGGTCCTCCACGACGTGGCCACGGTGCGGGGCATGTACCAGAACTACTTCCTCGACTACGCCTCCTACGTGATTCTGGAGCGCGCCGTGCCCGCCATCGAGGACGGCCTCAAGCCCGTGCAGCGCCGCATTCTGCACGCCATGAAGGAGATGGACGATGGCCGCTTCAACAAGGTGGCCAACGTGATTGGCCAGACCATGCAGTACCACCCCCACGGCGACGCCAGCATCGGCGACGCCATGGTGAATCTGGGCCAGAAGGACCTACTCATCGAAACCCAGGGCAACTGGGGCGACGTGCGCACCGGCGACGGCGCGGCAGCTCCCCGTTACATCGAGGCCCGCCTCAGCAAGTTTGCTCTCGACGTGGTGTTCAACCCCGACACCACCGAGTGGCAGCTCAGCTACGACGGCCGCAAGCGCGAGCCCACCACGCTGCCCGTGAAGTTCCCGCTGCTGCTGGCCCAGGGCGTGGAAGGCATCGCCGTGGGCCTGAGCACCAAGATCATGCCCCACAACTTCCGCGAGCTGTGCCAGGCCAGCATCGCGGTTTTGAAAGGTAAAGAAGTGCAGTTGCTGCCCGATTTCTCGACCGGGGGCCTATGCGACGCCACGAACTACAATTCGGGGCTGCGCGGAGCCAAAATCCGCCTGCGTGCCACCATCGAGAAGGTGGACAAGACGATGCTCATCATCCGCGACATTCCCTACGGCACCACCACCACGGCGCTGATGGAGAGCATCGTGAAGGCCAGCGAGGCCAACAAAATCAAGATCAAAAAGGTGGTTGACAATACCGCCGCGGTGGTCGAAATCCAGGTGCAGCTGCCCGCCGGTGTGAGCCCCGACCTCACCATGGACGCGCTTTACGCCTTCACCGACTGCGAAATCAGCATCTCGCCCAACACCTGCGTCATTATCGGCGACAAGCCCCGCTTTGTGGGCGTGGAGGATGTGCTGCGCCAGAGCACCAAGGCCACCGTGCGCCTGCTGGAACGCGAGCTGGAAATCCGCCAGGAAGAGCTGTGGGAGCGGTGGCACAGCGCCTCGCTGGAAAAGATTTTCATTGAAAACCGCATCTACCGCCGCATCGAGGAGGCCGAAACCTGGGAGCAAATCCTGGAAACCATCGACGCCGGCCTGAAGAAATTCGTGCGCGTGGACGGCGAAAAGCCCAAGGCCAACGACCAGCGCGTGGTGCTGCGCCGCCCCGTGACGGCGGACGACCTAACGCGCCTCACCGAAATTCGCATCAAGCGCATCAGCAAGTACGACGGCTTCAAGGCCGACGAATACCTGCAAAAGCTGAGCGCAGAACTGGAGGAAGTGGCCGACCACCTCGCCAACCTCACGCGCTACGCCGTGGCCTACTTCGAGGGCCTGCTGAAGAAGTACGGCGCCGGCCGCGAGCGCAAAACCCAGCTCCGCACCTTCGACGTGGTGACGGCCCAGAAGGTGGCCGTGGCCAACCAGAAGCTCTACGTGAACTACCAGGATGGCTTCGTGGGCTACGGCCTGAAAAAGGACGACCACGCGGTGACCGTGGCTGACTGCTCGGACCTCGACGACATCATTGCCATTAAGCGCGACGGCACGTTTGTGGTGAGCCGCATCGCGGAGAAAACCTTCGTGGGCAAGGACATCCTGCACGTGGGCGTGTACAACAAGAACGACGACCGGCTGGTGTACAACATGGTGTACGTGGACGGGGCCTCGGGCATCAGCTTCGCCAAGCGCTTCCTCGTGTCGGGCATCACCCGCGACAAAGCCTACGACCTGACCAAGGCCACCAAGGGCACCAAAACCCTGTACCTCACGGCCAATCCCAACTCGGAAAGCGAGATTGTGACCATCCAGCTCAGCGACAAGGCCGCGGCCCGGGTGAAGCAGTTCGACTTCGATTTTGCTGAGCTAGCCATCAAGGGCAAGGGCTCGATGGGCAACATCGTAACCAAGCAACTCATCAAAAAAATTACCCAGAAGAGCCGGGGCGACAGCACGTTGGGCGGCCGTGAAACCTTCTTCGACGCCGTGGTGGGCCGCCTCAACACCGCCGGCCACGGCCGCTACCTAGGGGCCTTCGACACCGACGAAACGGTGCTGGTGGTATTCCGCAACGGTACTTACGAGCTGACCACGCCCGACCCGGGCAACCACTACGACGTGCCCAACATTGTGCTGCTGCGCAAGTACGACCCCGAAACGGTGCTCAGCGCGGTGTACATGGACGGCGACACCAAGATTCACTACGTCAAGCGTTTCCGCGTTGAAACCAGCACGCTGGGCAAGCCCTTCACCTTCATCACCGAAACCAAGGGCTCGAAGCTGCTGGCCGTGACGGCCCACCCCGAGCCGGTGGTGGAAGCCAAGGTGCAGAGGGACAAGAAGGCCGACAAGGAAATCGAGCAAATTGGCCTGCACGAATTCATCGACGTGAAGGGCTGGAAAGCTATGGGCAACAAGCTGAACTACTACAAAATCCACGCCCTGGACCTGCTCACCGACGAGGGCCCGTGTAGGCAGCCTCGGTGAGGGAGCGCGGCAGGTTCTGGAACCCGGCTTGCAGCGGCTGCACCATAAACGGCAGGCTGTACACCAGCGACCCCACCAG
>NZ_MDZA01000221.1 GCF_001816125.1 Hymenobacter coccineus
GCCCCGCGGCCGCCCGCCGCTGGGGCCCCCGAGCTGCCCGGCACCGCCAGCGTGCAGGCCGCCGTGGCGCTACTCGGCGACACCGGCACCGGCCCACCTGCGCATCGCCGGGGCCCCGCAGCCCCTGACGCTGGGGCAGCTGCTGGCCGCCTTCGGGCGGGCTCTGGGGTAGCCCGGGGGGGACCTCACCAAGAAGCTATTTGCATAAGCGCTGTCATGCTGACGAAGTGAAGCATCCTATCAGCGTAGAACAGGCCGTTCAGCGGCGATGAGGCGCTTCGCAAACTCAGCATGACAATTCCTGCTCAGGTAGCCTCCGCTAGGGGCCGTTAGCCCGCCAGCAAATCCAGGTAGGCCAACACGTCCACCAAATGCTCGACGCGGTGGAAGTTGAGGCCGGCCAGGCGCTCGGCGGGCACTTCCTCGTGGATCCAGGTGGTGTGGTAGGGCACGTGGATGGCGGGGGCCCCCAAGGCCAGCACCGGCAGAATATCCGACTTGAGGGAGTTGCCGATCATCAGGAAATCGGCCGGGGCCACGCCGTGCCGAGCCAGAATGCGCCGGTAGGTGGCCTCGTCCTTCTCGCTCACAATCTCCACGTGGTCGAAAAAATCGCCCAGGCCCGAGCGCGCCAGCTTGCTTTCCTGGTCGAACAGGTCGCCCTTGGTGAGCACCATCAGCCGCTCGCCGCGCCGCCGCAGCTCGCTCAATACCTCCACCACGCCGGGCAGCGGCTCGATGGGGAAGTCGAGCAGGCGCTTGCCCAAGTCGAGCAGCAGCTGAATCTCGCGCCCCGTCACGGCCCCGTCGGTGAGCTGGATGGCCGTTTCGATCATGGTCAGCATCAGCGATTTGGCGCCGTAGCCGAACAGGTGCATGTTGGCGCGCTGCACCGCGTAGAGGCGGGCCCCTATGGCATCGGCCGCGCCGCACCGGGCCAGGATGGCCGCCAGCTGGGTTTCCACGTGGTCGAAGTGCGGCTGGTTGGGCCAGAGCGTGTCGTCGGCGTCGAAGGCAATGAGCTGGGGCCGGGGCATATAGGGGAAGCGTGAGCGGACAAACCGGCCCCCACGGGCCAGCCAGGGCCCAAAAGTACCGAACTTGCGCCCCATGAAGCAGCCGATTGACCTGGCCACCTGGCCCCGCCGCGAGCATTTTGAGTTCTTTTCAAAGTTTGACGAGCCGTTTTTTGGGCTCGTGGCCGACGTGGACGTCACCGCCGCCCGCGCCGAGGCCCGGCGGCTGGGCGTGTCGTTTTTCCTCTACTACCTCCACCACGCCATAGAAGCCGCCAACGCGGTACCTGAGTTCCGGCACCGCATCGAGCCGGGCCAGGTGGTGGCCTACGACCGGGTGCACGCCTCGGCCACCATCGGCCGGCCCGACCACACGTTCGGCTTTTCCTTCATCGAGCAGCAACCCGACCTGGCCGAGTTCGTGGCCGGGGCCCAGCGCGAAATTGCGGCCGTGCAGGCCACGCGGGGCCTCAACCTAACCGAGCGCACCGGCCGGCCCGACGTGCTGCACTGCTCGGCCGTGCCGTGGGCGCGCTTCACGGGCCTCACCCACGCGCGCAGCTTCCAGCACCCCGACAGCTGCCCGAAGCTTTCCTTTGGCCAGGCCTACGCGCACGGCACCGGCCTGCGCATGGCCGTGGCCGTGGCCGTGCACCACGGCCTGGCCGACGGCTACCACGTGGGGCAGTTCCTCGACGCGTTTCAGCAGCGGCTGGGCGGCGGGTGAGTTAGTGAATCAAGGAATGGGTGAACGTCATGCAGAGCGCAGCGAAGCATCTTTCTGGCGCCAGTAATCAGAATTAGTTACGCGAAAAAGATGCTTCGCTGCGCTCTGCATGACGTTCACCCATTCTTCCATTCCTGCATTCGCTCATTCCTGCATTCGCCCATTCACCCATGAACACCCTGACCGAACTCTTTGCCTTTTGGCACGAACAAGCCGGCAAGCTGGGCCAGCAAACTCTCCAGCACGTGGCCCTGACGGCCGCGGCCCTGCTGCTGGGCGTGGCCGTGGGCGTGCCCGTGGGCCTGTGGCTCACGCGGCGGCCGCGCTGGGCCCCGGCGGTGCTGGGCGCGGCCGGCGTGCTGCAAACCGTGCCCAGCATCGCCCTGCTCGGTTTTCTGATTCCGCTCATGGGCATCGGGGCGGCGCCGGCCATCCTGGCGCTGCTGCTGTACTCGCTGCTGCCCATCATCCGCAACACGGTGGCCGGGGTGCAGGGCGTGCCGCCGGCCGTGGTGGAAGCGGCTCGGGGCCTGGGCTTTACCGACGGCCAGATTCTGCGGCGCGTAGAGCTGCCGCTGGCCCTGCCCGTGCTGATGGCCGGCATCCGCACGGCCACGGTCATCAACGTGGGGGTGGCCACGCTGGCGGCCTACGTGGCGGCCGGCGGCCTGGGCGAGTTCATCTTCGGCGGCATTGCGCTGAACAACCCGGCCATGATTTTGGCCGGCGCCATTCCGGCCGCCGCCCTGGCCCTGGCCTTCGACGCCGGCCTGGGGGCCCTGGAAAAGCTCTCGGCCCGGCGGCTGCGGGCGGTGGGCGGGGCCCTGCTACTGGCCCTACCGGTGCTGGCCGCCGGCTACTGGCTGCCCCAGGCCGCGGGCCGGCTGCGGGCGGGCTTCAGCCCGGAGTTCATCGGGCGAGCCGACTGCCTGCCGGGCCTCACCCACGCCTATGGCCTCACGCACTTGCCCAATGTGGTGCTGGCCCCGGCCCTGGTGTACGAGGCCGCCCGCGCCGCCAACGTGGACGTCATCGACGGCTACTCGACCGACGGGCGCATCCGGGCCTACGGCCTGCAGGTGCTGCGCGACGACCGCCACGCCCTGCCGCCCTACTTTGCCGCGCCCGTGGTGCGCCCCGCCCTGCTGCGCGCCCACCCCGAGCTGGGCCCCGTGCTCGACCAGCTCAGCGGCCAGCTCTCCGACTCGACCATGACGAACCTGAACTACCAGGTGGACTACCTGCACCGCGAGCCGCGGGCCGTGGCCCTGGCCTGGCTGCGCCGCCAGGGCCTCTGGAAAGCGCCGCGCCCGCTGCCGCCCGGGGCCCCGGTGGTGCGCCTGGGCTCGAAGATTTTTGCCGAGCAGTACATTCTGGTGGAGATGTACGCCGCCCTCATCCGCGGCAATACCGATTTGGGCGTGGCCACCAAAACTGGCCTGGGGGGCACCACCATCTGCTTCGAGGCGCTGCGCGGGGGCGAAATCGACCTTTACCCCGAGTACACCGGCACCGGCCTGCAAGTGCTGCTCCAGCCCTCGGCGGCGGTGCTCGACTCGCTGGGGGGCCGGCCGGCGGCGGTGTTCCAGTACGTGCGGGCCGAGTTCCGGCGCCGCTACGGCCTGGAGTGGCGCGCCCCGCTGGGCTTCAACAACGCCTACTGCCTACTAATGCGGCGGCAGCAGGCCGGAGCCCTGGGCATCGCCAGTATCTCCGATTTGGGCGGCTACCTGCGGCGCTAGGGCCCCGGAAGCCCTGTCGGTATTAGCGTAGCACGGAGTGGCACTCCGTTGCCGTGCGGCCGCCGAACGGAGTGCCACTCCGTGCTACACGCCTTCCGCACGTTGCACACTAGTTTGAAAACTGCTCTGGGGCCCCTGGTAGGGCGGCAGCGGGTGGCCGCGGTTATTTTTTGGCACCAAACCTTGCTTAATATTGGCGCGGGGAATGGCGCGCTGCGCTGTTCCCCGCGCTGCCCCACTCCGCGTGAGGCCCCATTCTCCCACCCTTACCAGCCACATTCCCAAGGCAATGACCAAAATCAAAGTAGCCAACCCCGTCGTCGAGCTTGACGGCGACGAGATGACGCGCATCATCTGGAAATTCATCAAGGACAAGCTCATTACCCCGTACCTCGACCTCGACATCAAGTACTACGACCTGGGCATCGAGTACCGCGACGAGACCAACGACCAGGTGACCATCGACTCGGCCAACGCTATTAAGCAATATGGCGTGGGCATCAAGTGCGCCACCATCACGCCCGACGAGGACCGGGTGAAGGAGTTCAACCTCAAGCAGATGTGGAAGTCGCCGAACGGCACCATCCGCAACATCCTGGACGGCACCGTGTTCCGCGAGCCCATCGTGATGGGCAACGTGCCCCGCCTGGTGCCCAACTGGACGGCCCCGATTTGCATCGGCCGCCACGCCTTCGGCGACCAGTACCGCGCCACCGATTTCCTCACCAAGGGCAAGGGCAAGCTCACCATCACCTTCGAGCCCGAAGACGGCGGCGAAACGCAGTCGTTCGAGGTGTTCAACTTCAAGAGCGACGGCGTGGCCCTGGCCATGTACAACACCGACGAGAGCATCCGGGGCTTTGCCCACGCCTGCTTCAACCAGGCCCTGATGAAGGGCTGGCCGCTGTATTTGAGCACCAAAAACACGATCCTGAAGAAGTACGACGGCCGGTTTAAGGACATCTTCCAGGAGATTTACGAGCAGGACTACACCGCGAAGTTCCAGGCCGCGGGCATCACCTACGAGCACCGGCTGATCGACGACATGGTGGCCTCGGCCCTGAAGTGGCACGGCAACTTTGTGTGGGCCTGCAAAAACTACGACGGCGACGTGCAGAGCGACACCGTGGCCCAGGGCTTCGGCTCGCTGGGCCTGATGACCTCCGTGCTGGTGACGCCCGACGGCAAAACCATGGAGGCCGAAGCCGCCCACGGCACCGTGACGCGCCACTACCGCGACCACCAGAACGGCAAGCCCACCTCCACCAACCCCATCGCCAGCATCTTCGCCTGGACGCGCGGCCTGGAGTTCCGCGGCATTCTCGACGGCAACCAGGAGCTCATCGACTTCTGCAAGGCCCTGGAGGCCGTGTGCGTAGAGACGGTGGAAAGCGGCAAAATGACCAAGGACCTCGCCGTCTGCATCCACGGCAACAAGGTGCAGCACGGCAAGGACTTCCTCTACACCGAGGAGTTTTTGGAGGCCATTGACGAGAACCTTAAGGCGAAGCTGGCCAAATAGCCCGTTCGTTTTTTGTTGAAAAAGCCCGCCCGGTATAACCGGGTGGGCTTTTTTGCGGGGCACCGGCGCGGCTGGGGCCCCGGCGCGCAATTTTCTACTTTGCGAAGCTCGTCGGCCCGAACCCGCGGGCCGTCTGTTGTCCTCGCTTAACCAAAGCTGCTAGCCATGAATCATTCCTTCGATGCGCTGATCATTGGGGCTGGCCAGGCGGGCCCCTCGCTGGCCGGCCGGCTCACGGCCGCGGGCTGGACGGTGGCCCTGGTGGAGCGCCAGGACTTCGGCGGCACCTGCGTCAACACCGGCTGCACGCCCACCAAGGCCCTCATCGCCAGCGCCAAGGCCGCGCATACGCTGCGCCAGGCCGCGGCCTACGGCCTGCCGCCGGTGGGCGACTTTGCCGTGGACCTGGCCTTGGTGCAGGCCCGCAAAGACGCCGTGGTGGGGGCCTCGCGCGACGGACTCGAAAAGTGGCTGACGCACATGGCCGGCTGCACGGTGTTCCGGGGCACCGCCCGGTTTGAGTCGGCCACCGCCATGCGGGTGGGCGACGACGTGCTGGAGGCCAAGCACATTTTCCTGAACGTGGGAGGCCGGCCCGTCAGCCCGCCGCTGCCCGGCCTGGCGCAGGTGCCGCACCTCACCAGCAGCAGCATTTTGGCGCTGAAGGAGTTGCCGGCGCACCTAATTATCGTGGGCGCGGGGGCCGTGGGGATGGAGTTTGGGCAGCTGTTCCGGCGGCTAGGCGCGCAGGTCACCATCGTGGAGCGCAGCCCGCGCCTGCTCCCGCACGACGACGAGGACGTGGCCGCCGCCGTGCACGATATTCTTACCAGTGAAGGCATTACGCTGCGCCTCGGGGCCGAGTGCATCAGCCTGAGCCAGGAAGAAGGGCAGCCGGTGGTGCAGGTAAGTTGCGAACACGACGCCTCCCCGGCCCGCGGCTCGCACTTGCTGCTGGCCATGGGCCGCCAGCCCAACACCGACGACCTGGACCTGGCCAAAGCCGGCCTGCGCGCCAACGCCCGCGGCTTCATCCCGGTTGATGAGCAGCTGCAAACGGCCGTGCCGGGCATTTGGGCCCTGGGCGACTGCAACGGCCGCGGCGCCTTCACGCACACAGCCTACAACGACTTCGAAATCGTGGCCGCCAACCTGCTCGACCACGACCCGCGCCGCGTTAGCGACCGGCTGCCCGTGTCGGCCATCTACGTCGACCCGCCCTTCGCCAAAGTTGGCCTTACGGAGGCCGAGGTGCGCGCCGCCGGCACGCCCGCCCTGGTGGGCAAGCGCCCGATGACGAAGGTGGGCCGGGCCGTGGAAAAAGGCGAAACCCAAGGCTTTATGAAAGTGCTGGTGCACGCCGAAACCGACCAGATTCTGGGCGCCAGCATCGTGGGCGTGGGCGGCGACGAGGCCATCCACTGCGTCATCACGGCCATGTACGCCCGGCAAACGGCCGCTTTTATGCGCCGCAACGTCTTCATCCACCCCACCGTGGCCGAGCTGATTCCGACCGTGTTCGGCGAGCTGAAACCGCTGGCTGCGGCCTCCGACCAGTAGCCCCGGGGGCCCTGGCGGCGGCAGGCACCGCCGAGGTTATGACTGGTGCAGGCGCCCGGCCTCCGGGGCCCCAGCTGCAGGCCATACACCCGCGTTTGCTGGTTATGCACCTGGCGCCGCGTCGTAAGAGGCGCTTACTTTGCCCCGGCAACCAACCCCGGGGGCGGCGCAGCGCGCCCGGCTTGCCTAAGCCCCTAACAATTTATTTTATGCACCAAGAACCGTTTCGTACCGCCGGCCAGCCGCTGGCCACGGCAACCAGGGCCCTCATTATGCTGCACGGCCGGGGCGCCAGCGCCGCCGACATCCTTTCGCTGGCCACCCACCTGCACGTGCCAGGCTTTGCGCTGCTGGCCCCCCAAGCCACCCAGGGCACCTGGTACCCCCACTCCTTCCTGGCCCCGCCGGCCCAAAACGAGCCCGGCCTGTCGGACGCGCTGGCCGCGGTGGGCCGCGCCGTGGCCGCCGCCGAGGGCGCGGGCCTGGCGCCGGAAAACATCTACTTCCTAGGCTTCTCGCAGGGCGCTTGCCTTACGTTGGAGTACGTGGCCCGGCACGCGGCCCGCTACGGCGGCGTGGTGGCTTTCACCGGGGGCCTCATCGGCGACCAAGTGCAAGCGGAAAACTACGCCGGCGACTTCGCTGGCACGCCCGTTTTCATTGGCACCAGCGACCCCGATTTCCACGTGCCCGTCGAGCGGGTGCGCGCTTCCACGGCGCTGCTCGGCCGCCTGGGGGCCCAAGTCACGGAGAAGATTTACCCCAACCTGGGCCACACCATTTCACAAGCCGAAATCGACCTGGCGAACCAGCTCATTTTCGCGCAACCGCTGGCTTAGCCATCGGTTCGCAACCGCTTTTTAAGCCACAAACCTTTCACTTTAACCCTTTCCTATCCATGGAACCACGCATTTTGGGCCTGCACCACGTCACGGCCATTGCCGGCGGTGCGCAGCGCAACTACGATTTTTACACGCGGGTGATGGGCCTGCGCTTCCTCAAGAAAACCGTCAACTTCGACGACCCCGGCACTTATCACTTCTATTTCGGCGATGAAACCGGCTCGGCGGGCACCATCCTCACGTTTTTCCCCTGGGAGCACGTCAATCCCGGGCGGCGCGGCACTGGGCAGGCCACCGAAATTGGCTACTCGGTGCCGGCCGGCAGCTTCGATTTCTGGATGCAGCGCTTCGACGCCAACGGCATCACCTACAACAAGCCGAGCGAAAAATTCGGCGAGAAATACCTCACCTTCCTCGACCCCGACGGCCTGAAGTTTGAGCTGATTGAGTCGAAAACGCCCGACGCGCGCACACCCTGGACCACGCCCGAAGTGGGGGCCGCCGTGGCCACCCGCGGCTTCCACACCGTCACGCTCACGCTGGCCAGCGCCGCGGCCACGGCCGAAATCCTGACCGACGTGTTCGGCTACGCGTTGCTGGAAAAGCACGTCAACCGCAGCCGCTACGTGACCGATGCGGTGCCAGACGCCGCGTACATCGACCTAGTGGAAGTGCCCGGCGAGGCGCGCAGCGTCACGGCCGGCGGCTCGGTGCACCACATCGCCTTCCGGGTGAAGGACGACGAAGCTGAGCTCTACATCCGCAAGAAGCTGCTGGAGCGCGGCTTGCAGCCCACCCCGCAGATTGACCGCGACTACTTCCACTCGGTGTACTTCCGCGAGCCGGGCGGCGTGCTCTTCGAGATTGCCACCGAAAACCCCGGCTTCACCGTGGACGAGCCGCTGGCCGAGCTTGGCACCCACCTCATGCTGCCCACCAAGCACGAGCACCTGCGGCCGCAGCTGGAGAAGCGGCTTGTCCCCATCGGCTAGCCGGGGGCCGCGGGGGCCCTTTTGGCGCGGTGATTTAGTTAATGGAATCGGTTAATATGGGTTCAGTTAAAAATTGAGGGTTAAAAGCTAAAACTGCTGCAAGACAGATTTTTAACTTTTAACCCTCAATTTTTAACTTCTTTGAAAACGTGCATTGCCCCGGGGCCCGCCCGGCGTTGCTTTCCGAAGCCCCGTCCCATGTTGGGCCGGGGCTTTTTGCGGCCGGTTGCGCGGGGCCGAACCGGGTGCAGGGGCCCTGGGGTGGGCCGGCCGAAAACCATTTGGGGGGTTGCCGCTTGTTTGCCGCCAGCCCGGTACCTTCACCGGGACCTCATTTCATTTTTTGCCCCCTTTCCGCTTCTATGGCGCTTCCTACCGCTACTCCTACCCTGGCGCCGCCGCCGTTCACCGAGCGGCGCTACGTCGTCACCCTCATTTTCGTCGTGTCGCTGTTCATGCTCTGGGGCTTGGGCGTCACGATGGCCGACATCCTTAATAAGCACTTCCAGCAGGTGCTGCACGTGAGCAAGGCCAACTCGGCCTACGTGCAGGCCGCCACCTTCGGGGCCTACTTCATAATGGGCCTGCCCGCGGGCTGGTTCATGAAGCGCTTCGGCTACCAGAAGGGCGTGATTCTGGGCCTGGGGCTGTACGCCGCCGGGGCCTTCTTGATGGTGCCGGCCGCCAACGCCGCCTCGTTCACGCTGCTGCTCATGGCTTTGTTTGTGCTGGCCTGCGGCCTGGGCACGCTCGAAGCCGTGGCGCACCCGTTCCTGGACGGCCTCGGCGACCCGGCCAGCTCTGACCGGCGCATCACGTTCTCGCACGCCATCAACGGCATCGGGGCGGTGTCGGGGCCCCTCATCGGGGGCTACTTCGTGCTGCGCGGCACCCACGCGGCCGGCGACTTATCTTCCGTGAAAACCCTTTACACCATCATCGGCACGGTGGTGGGCAGCATCGGGCTGCTGTTTGCCTTCGTGAAGGTGCCCCAGCTCAACGCCGAGCACACCCCCGAAACGCGCCTGGGGGCCCCCAACGAAACCCCCACCAACCTGGTGGCCGACAAGAGCCTGTTCCAGCACAAGCATTTCGTGTGGGCCTGCGTGGCGCAGCTCTTCAACACGGCGGCGCAGGGCGGCACCTGGGCCTATTTCATCAACTACGGCACCGACTACATGGCCCTGAAGCCGGGGCCGGAAATCCACGGGTTCTGGCAGGTGGGCACGCTCCTGAGCCGCACCGTGGGCCTGGCGCCCGGCCTGCCCCACCTGGCGGGCGAAGTGGCGGCTTACTTCTTCTCCCTCAGCCTGGTGGGCATGATGCTGGGACGCTTTCTGGGCACTTACCTCATGCAGTACATTGCCCCTAACCGCCTGCTGGCCTTCGCGGCGGCGGCCAACATTGTCATGTGCCTCGTCGTGGCCCAGCACTGGGGCTGGGTGTCGTTCGGGGCCCTCATCGGGCTCAACTTCTTCTTCAGCGTCATGTTCCCCATCATTTACAGCCTGGGCCTAAAGGATGTGGGCCGCCACAAGCAGTTGGCCTCGTCGTTCATCGTGATGGGCGTGGTGGGCGCGGCGCTGTTTCCGCGCTTCGTGATGGGGCCCGTGGCCAACGCCAGCGTGGCCCACGCCTACTACTTGCCCATCATCTGCTACGTGGTAGTGTTTATATACGGGATAAAGTTGTACAAAGCGGGGCGCGCCTAGGGGCCCCACACCGCCGGGGAAGCGACCCGGGCAGTTAATTTCTTTAATGAAAATTTAATGAAAAAAGCCAGGAGTAGGTGATTAACAGCACATCCGTATATTGCTGCACCTCGTACAGTTGTACGCTTTTAGCGCAGTAAAATCCTGGGTGCGGTTGCATCCAGGATTTAAAATACAGGACTTTGCCTATATCAGGCAGTTGTTAATTCCCACTCCCCATTTTTTTTTCATGAAAGCATCCGTACTGTTTACACCGTCGCACAATTTTTCGAGTCGGCCCTGGCTCGCCACCCTCGGCCTCGGATTGGGCCTGCTGGCCGCCACCCCCGCCCTCGCCCAAACCCCCACCATCTACGGCCTGGGCACGCTGAGCCAGGATGCACCAAGCAACGCCTTGGTTCCACCAAGCCTTCAGGGGCTCCCGGCGGGAACGCAAGGGTTGCTTGCTATTGACGCAACCTCAGGCTTTGCCGTCGGCTTTCCCGTTGTTGTAACTGGCGTGGCCGCTGGGCAAACGCTGGTGGGCATGGACTTCCGGCCCAACACCGGGCAGCTCTTCGCCCTGGGCTACGACCCCACACTGACGACCAGCAACGCCCGCCTCTACACCCTGGACCCCGCCTCGGCGGTGGCCACGCCGGTAGGCGCGGGCCCCATCACACTGAACCTGGGGATGGTAGCGACCCGCATCGGGTTTGACTTCAACCCCACCGTGGACCGCATCCGGGTGGAGGGCGGCACCACCCAGGCCAACTACCGCCTCAACCCCAACAACGGGGCCATTGCCTTCACCGACGGCAACGTGAGCTATGCCGCGCTCAGCGCCACCCCGCTCATTGCCGCGGTAGCCTACACTAACTCCTACGCAGGCAGCACCAGCACCGCCCTCTACGCCCTCGACGCGCCCGGCGCGGGTACCGGTCAACTAGACCTCACCACGGTCAACAACGGCTTGCTGTCGCTGCAAAACCCGCCCAACAACGGCACCCTCACCACCTCCAAGGCGGTGACGCTGGATGGCGACGCATTCGGCGACCCCGTGGCTGTGGGCGTAGACGTGTACTTCAACCCCGCTACCGGTCTCAACGAGGGCTACCTCACGGAGGTAACCGCCCGCAACGGCGACGGCGTGTCGAGCAGCAACTTCTATAATTTTGACGTGGCCACCGGCGCCGCCACTAACAAGCGCAACACAGTACCCGCCTCCACGTCCACCCCCTTCGACATCCGCGACATTGCGGTGGCCATCGCCGCGCCCACCCAGCCGGCACTGGTGGGGCAACTGCTGTACGCGGTGGCCGGCGGCAACCTGATTTCTTTTGATTCGGGGGCTCCGGGGAACATCCGCTCGGCGGTAAACTTCGCCGGCGGCATTACCCCTGGCGAAACCACGGTAGGCATTGATTTCCGCCCCGCCACCGGCCAGCTCTACGCCCTGGGCTACAACGCGACGGCCGGCACCGCCACGGTGTACGCTGTCAACCTGACCACCGGGGGCTTCACCGCCGCCGGCCCGGCCATTGCCCTGGCCCTGGGCGCGGCCACCGACCGGGTAGGCTTCGACTTCAACCCCACCGTGGACCGCATTCGCGTGTTGGCCACCAACGGCAACGACTACCGCCTCAACCCCAACAACGGGGCTCTTGCCTTCACCGACGGCAACCTGACGGTTGCGACCGCGGGAAGCGCCGCCGCCTACACCAATAGCAGCAGCGCCGCCAACAGCACCTCCCTTTACGATTACGACACCACCACCGGCCAGCTCTACCTCCAGAACCCACCCAACAACGGCACCCTCGTGGCCGTGGGCGGCGCCGGGGGCCCCATGAGCACCGACGGGGCCGACTTTGACATCTTCAATACCCGCGGCACCACCACCAACGCAGCCTTCCTGGCCCTGGCGCCCGGCGGCGCGGCCGGGGCCCCCAACTTCGACAACCTCTACACCGTGGACCTGGCTGCGGGCACCACGGCCTCGGCCGGCCGCATCGGCCTGGGCAGCAACGTGAGCGGCCTCACCGCCTTCATCGAAACCGGCACGGGCCTCACCTGGAACGGCTCGGCCAGCACCGACTGGGCCACGGCCGCGAACTGGACGCCCAACCGCGTGCCCACTAACGTGGACGACGTGACCATCCCCGGCGGCACGCCCAACCAGCCCGCCGTGACCGGCAGCCAGGCGGCCCGCTACGTGGTGCTAAACACTGGCGCTTCGCTGAAGAGTAACGACGGCTCGACCCTGGCCGTGGGCGGCAACTTCACCAACAACGGCGGCACGCTGGCGGGCACCGGGTCCGGCACCATTGCCCTGGCCGGCACCGCCGCCCAGGTCATCGGCGGCACCAGCACCTCGGCCTTCCAGAACCTGACCGTGGGCACGGCCGCCACCAGCCTGGCGGGCCCCGCCGCGGTGCAGCGCGTACTGCTGCTCAACGGCAACCTGACCACCACCGGCCAGTCGCTCACGCTGCTCTCCAACGCCGCCAACTCGGCCCACGTGGTGAACGCCGCCGGTACCGTCACGGGCCCCGTCACGGTGCAGCGCTACATCGACGGTAGTATCAACAGCGGCCCGGGCTACCGCCACTACGCTTCGCCGGTGGCGGGCTCCACGGTGGCCGACCTGGCCACCCCCGGCTTCGCGCCCGTCGTAAACCCCGCCTACAACTCGGCGGCCATCCCCAGCCAGGTGCGGCCCTTCCCCACGGTATTCGGCTTCGACGAAGCCCGCATCAACACCAGCGGCAATCCCTCGCCGCAGGATTTCGACAAGGGCTTCTTCTCGCCCGGGGCCCTGACGGATGCCCTCACCCCCGGCCAAGGCTACGTGGTGAACATCAACGCCGCAGAAACGGTGGACTTTGTGGGTACGCTCAACAACGGCGACGTGGCCCGCACCGGCCTCAGCCGCGGCAGCCAAACCGAGTCAGGCTGGCAGTTGCTGGGCAACCCCTACCCTTCGCCCATCAGCTGGACCACGACCTATAACGACGGTGCCACCGGCCTGAACAACGCCGTGTACGTGGTGAAATCGACCGGCCAGTACGCCGGCGGCTACGCCAGCTACGTGAACGGTGTGGGTGCCAACGGCGGCATGGACAACATTGCCACCGGCCAGGGTTTCTTCGTGCGGGTAGCCGCCGCCGGCGCCCCCGGGGCCCTCACCTTCAAGAACAGCGGCCGCCTGACCACCTACGCCAGCCCGGCCTTCCAGCGCGGCGATGCCACCACGGCGCCGCTCGTGCGCCTGGCTTTGCGCAACGCCGCCGGCCGTGCCGATGAGGCCGTGGTGTACTTCGACGCCACTGCCACCGCCGGCTTCGACGCCGCCCTTGACGCTTACAAGCTGGACCCCGCCGGGGCCACGATGGGCCTGGCCACCGCCGGCACCGAGGCGCTGTCCATCGACGCCCGCCCCGCCCTCGGCCCCGCCGACGTGCTGGTGCCGCTGTCGGTGCAGGCCGAAGCCGGCAGCTACACCCTCGCCGCCGCCGAGTTACTGCGCCTGCCCACGGGCACGAAGGCCTTCCTGCGCGACGCCCTCACCGGCAGCGTGACGGACCTGGCCCAGCAGCCCAGCTACCCGTTTGCGGTAACGGCCGGCGCATCGGCTACCGGCCGCTTTAGCCTGCTGCTCACCACGCAGGCCGTGCTGGCCACGGCCCCCGCGGCCCTCAGCAAGCAAGTGAACGTATTCCCGAACCCGGCCCGCGGCACGGTGTCGGTGGGCCTGCCCGCTTCGTTGGCGCGCCAAAACATCGACGCCACGCTGGTGAATGCCCTGGGCCAAACGGTGCTGCGCGCCACGCTGCCCGCCGGCGCCACCTCGCAGCTGGCGTTGCCCAGCGTTGCCCGCGGCGTGTACACGCTGCGCCTGCTCACGGCCGAAGGCACGGTTAACAAGCGCCTCATCGTCGAGTAAATTGCCATTGGCTACGAGCCCGGGCCCCCAGGGTCCGGGCTCAAGTCATTCTTTCTCTCCTGTTTGCTTTATCCCTGATAATGAAAAGTTTATTCTCCCTTTCGTTCCGCACTATCACCGTTGGTGCCGTGCTGGCACTCGCCGCTGGTGCTTCCCTGCAAGCCCGGGCCCAGGGCTCCACCGGCCCCACTCCTACCGACCCCACTACGCCTACCGATCCGCCCGTTACCCCGCCCACGGCCGTGCCCCTCGACGGGGGTGCCTCGCTGCTGCTGGCCAGCGGTGTGGCCTACGGCGTGCGGGAGCTGCGCCGCCGCCGCAAAAAATAGCCACCGCTACGTTGCCCCGAGCCCGGCGGGGCCCCACTGCATTCGGTAGGGCCCCTGTCGGGCCTTGGTATTTATGGCCGGTGTTTCCTTCAGGCTTGCCGGCCATACCGGATGAGCACGACGGCCCAATTCACCACTCCCTTTTAGAGGAACCAGGCTTGTTGACTAACAACTGATAATTGCGCGCTCATGAACCCTCCGCTACCCTTCCCTGCGCAGCCAGTTCGACCTGTGCTGCGCTTCTTGCTGGTATTTGCCGCCCTCTACGCCCTCTGGGCGCTGGGCTACGACGGCCTGGCGGGCCCCGACGGCCGCCTCGACCACGCCCTGTCGGCCAACCTGGCGGCCACCGCCGGGGCCCTGCTGCGGGGCCTGGGCTTCGCCGCTGGTACCGCCCCCGCCCACCCCATGCTGGTGGTGCTCAACGGCCAGCCGGTGGTATCCGTCGGCAACCCGTGCAACGGGCTGCTGATGTACGCGCTGTTTGCCGGCTTCGTAGTGGCGTTTCCGGGGCCCTGGCGGCACAAGCTCTGGTTTGTGCCGGTGGGCATTCTGGCCATCTACGCCCTCAACGTGGGGCGCGTGGCCCTGCTGGCCCTCAACCACGCCTACTGGTACCATTCCGTCGATTTCAACCACCACTACACCTTCACCTTCGTGGTGTACGGGGCCATCGGGGCCCTGTGGATGCTGTGGGCGCGGCGCAACGCCGGCGGCTTGCTGGCGGCCACGCCTGCCCTGCAAGGTGCCCGCTAGCACCGCCTGCCCACCGGGGCCCTACCGCCTATTGGTGTCCGTATTGGTAGCCTTGCTGCTGGGATTGGGCCTGTTTGAAGAAGAAGTTTTTGCCGCGCTGGGCCACCTCTGGCACCCCGGTGGGGCCCCGGTAGCTGTGCCCGGCCTCACCACCCACGGCTGGGCTGTGGCCATCAGCTACCGCCTGCTCTACGCCGTGCTGAACGTGGCCCTGCTGCACCTGCTGCTGCGCGGCCGCTACACAGTGGCCGCCGTGCTGGGCTACGCCGCGGGCTACGTGGCCGGCGCGGGCCTGCTGTGGCTGGGGCAGCGGGCCAGCCTACCCTTCGCCGCGCTCACCGGCCACCGGGTGCTCGACGTGCTTTCTTCGCCTCTGCCCGTCATGTTTGCCTACCCGCTGGCCCTGCTGACGGGGCCCGGGCGGCCGTGCCAGGGCCCCAAAACGGCTCGTAAGCTGTAGCGTGGACGCTGCAAGTCCGCGCGTTTGAACGGTCGCTGCACGGCGGGACGAAACGCGCGACTTGCAGCGTCCACGCTACCCCTCTTGCTACGCTACCACGCCGGCCGGCACGGCGTGGAGAATCAGCCAGACCAGCTCGCGCAGGATTTCGCCGTCGTCCATGCTGCCGCTTTCGATGCCTTTGCTCTGGGCATCGGCCCGGCGGATGAGGTGGATGATGTCCACGACCCGCGCTGCGGGGTAGGCTTTCAAGGCGTGCTGGTACTCCTTTTGAGCGAAGCCGTTCATGATGCCCAGACCCTTAAAAACGCCGTCCGTGGGGTTGGGGCCGGCCTGGTGCAGCACCATCAGCTTGCTGAAAAAGCCGAAGAGCAGCGTGAGGTTGGGGATGAGCGGGTTGGCTTTGGGGTTGGCGGCGAAGTAGCCCAGGATGCGGTTGGCCTTCAGCACGTCGCGCTGCACGAGGGCCTTTTGCAGCTCAAAGATGTTGTACTCCTTGCTGATGCCCACCAGCCGCTGCACCAGGTCCTCGTCGATGGCCTGGCCGGGCTGGAGGTTGAGCACCAGCTTGTCGATTTCGTTGGCCAACCGGCTCAAATCGGCCCCGATGTACTCGGCCAGCAGGGCCGTGGCTTGCCCGGTTATCTGCTGGCCCAGGCCCCGCACGTGGGCCGTGAGCCAGGCCGGCACCTGGCTGTCGTAGAGCTTCTTGCTGGTCATCAGCACCGCGCCGGGGGCGTCTTTGCCGGCCAGCAGCTTGCCAAGCTTCTTGCGGCTGTCGAGGGTTTTGTGCTTGTAGCAGAGCACCAGTACGGTGCTGGCGAGCGGGTTTTTGAGGTAGGCTTCCAGGAAGGGCCAGCTCCGGTCCTGCTCCAGGTCGGCAATGGTTTGGGCCTCCTTTACGATGACGACCGTGCGCTCGGCCATCATCGGGAAACGCTTGGCCTGGCCCAGCACGCCCGCCACGTCCACATCCTTGCCGTAAATGATGGCCTGGTTGAAGCTGCGGTCGGCCTCGGGCAGGGCCATTTTCTCAATCAAATCGGCCACCACGTCGATGTAGTACGGCTCCTCGCCCTGCAAAAAGTACACGGGCTGGTACTGCCGCTGCCGCAGCTGCTTAAAAATGGCGTCGGCGTCTTGTACCAAGGGTGAATAAGTGAATGGGTGAATGGGTGAATGAATAGGCGGCCCGCTCATTCCCTATCGGCAAAGGTAAAGCCGCCTAGTACCTTTGGCGCGGCGTTTCCGACGCACATTTTTCCGAGTAGGGCCCCCGGCTTATTCACTCATTCACTCATTCACTCATTTACCAATTGAACCTCATTGACGAACTGACCTGGCGCGGCATGCTGCACGACGCCATGCCCGGCACCGCCGAGCACTTGGCCAGCGCCGCGCCCGTGTCGGGCTACATCGGCTTCGACCCCACGGCGGCCTCGCTGCACATCGGCAACCTGGCCAGCATCATGCTGCTCATGCACTTGCAGCGCGCCGGCCACCGCCCCGTGGCCCTGGTGGGCGGCGCCACCGGCATGATCGGCGACCCCAGTGGCAAGTCGGCCGAGCGCAACCTGCTCGACGAGGCCACGCTGCGCGCCAACCAGGCCGGCATCCAGGCCAGCTGGAGAAGTTCTTGGACTTCAACGACTCGCCCACCGGGGCCCTGGTGGTCAACAACTACGACTGGTTCAAGGCGTTCAGCTTCCTGGATTTCCTGCGCGACGTGGGCAAGCACCTCACCGTGAACTACATGATGGCCAAGGATTCGGTGAAGCGCCGCATTGGGGGCCCCGAGGACGGCGCCGCCGCCGGGGGCAGCGAGGGCATCAGCTACACCGAGTTCAGCTACCAACTGCTGCAAGGCTACGACTTTTTCCACCTGTATAAGTCACTGAACTGCACCCTGCAAATGGGCGGCAGCGACCAGTGGGGCAACATTACCACCGGCACCGAGCTGATTCGGCGCCTCGGGGGCCCCGAGGCCAAGGCCTACGCCCTCACCGGCCAGCTCATCACCAAGGCCGACGGCACCAAGTACGGCAAGTCGGAGAGCGGGGCCGTGTTCCTCGACCCGGCCCTGACGTCGCCCTACCAGTTCTACCAGTTTTTCCTGCGCGCCGACGACGCCGACGCGCCCCGCCTCATCCGCGTGTTCACGCTGCTGAACGAAGAGGAAATCAACGCCCTGGAGGCCCAACACGCCCAAAACCCCGGCGCGAAAACGCTGCAAAAGGCCCTGGCCCAGGACGTCACCATCCGCGTGCACTCCGCGGCGGCCTACGAAGCGGCACTGGCCGCCTCGCAGGTGCTCTTCGGCGGCGGCGACCTGGGGGCCCTGGACGAGGCCACCCTGCGCGACGTGTTTGCCGGCGTGCCCCACCTGCGCGTGCCCCGCGCCGACGCTGGGGCCCTAAACATAGCCGTGCTGCTGAGCGAAGCCACGGGCCAGCAAATCTTTCCTTCGCGCGGCGAAGTGCGCAAGCTCATCCAGGCCAACGGCCTCAGCCTGAACGGCCAGAAAGCCACCTCGCCCGACGCGCCGGTGGCCGAGCTGCCCCTGCTGCACGGCAAGTACCTGGTGGTGCAGCGCGGCAAGAAAAACTACTACCTCGTTGAGCTGACCTAGGGCCCCGCCCAGACGGAACAGGCTCCAAAAAAAGGGCCCCACCGGATGGTGGGACCCTTTTTTGGGGCCGAAGTGGCCGAGTGCTTACTTCTTTTTGGCCGGAGCGGCTTTCTTGGCGGCAGCGGGGGCTGCCTTTTTGGCGGCAGCGGCCGGAGCAGCCTTCTTAGCAGCGGCCTTGGGAGCTGCAGCGGGGGCTTCAGTGGTGTTCTTCATGTTCTGCACCTCGGTGCGGAACTCCTGGGCCATCGTCTTCAGCTCCTGCATGCCCTTGCGGACGCGGGTGCCGGCGGCAGCGTTGTGCTTATCGTAAAACTTGTCGAAATCGCCTTCCAGCGAGAGTACCAGGTCTTTCAGTTTTGCAAAGTTGTTCATGGAGATTTGGGGGGTTGGAATGGGGGAAAGAAACAGGTTGAAGTATTTAGACGGCCCTAATATACAGGGATTTCAAATGCAAGCAACTTTTAGTTATTTTTTCAATGTCCCCGCATTACGCAGAAAAGCAGTTTTTAGTTGAAAAACCGCCAACGCAGCGAATTCTTCTCCGCTCGTCCATCTTGGCATAGTGCTAAAACAAACGCGCCGGCTACCCCTCGGGCAGCCGGCGCGCAGCGCAAGGCAATGGCGAATTAGACCGGCAGAGCGGCATTGCTGTACAAACCCTTGTCGAGCTTGGCGGCCATGATTTCGAAGGCCCGGATGGTTTCCTCCACGTCGGCCAGCGAGTGCATGGCCGTGGGAATCAGGCGCAGCATAATCACGCCCTTGGGCACCACGGGGTACACCACGATGGAGCAGAAAATGCCGTGATTCTCGCGTAGATCGAAGGTAAGAGCCGTTGCATCAGATATTTCCCCGTTCAGGAACACCGGCGTTACCGGCGATTCGGTGGTGCCGATGTTGAAGCCTTTTTCGCGCAAGCCGCTTTGCAAGGCCCGCACCACGGTCCAGAGCTTTTCGCGGTACTCGGGGTGGCTGCGAATTAGCTCCAAGCGCTTCAGGGCCCCTATTACGAGCGGCATGGGCAGCGATTTGGCGAAAATCTGGCTGCGCATGTTGTATCGCAAATATTCAATAACCGTTTTGGTGCCTGCCACGAATGCGCCGATGCTGGCCATGCTCTTGGCGAAGGTGTAAAAGATTAGGTCCACGCCCTCGATGGCGCCCAAATGCTCGGCCGTGCCGGCTCCGGTGGGCCCCAGCGTGCCGAAGCCGTGGGCGTCGTCGACGAAGATGCGGAAGTCGAATTTAGCCTTCAGGGCCACAATTTCGGGCAGCTTGCCCAGGTTGCCCGACATGCCAAACATGCCCTCGGTGATGACCAGAATGCCGCCGCCGGTTTCGTCGGTCAGGCGCTTGGCGCGCTCGAGCTGCTTTTCGAGGCTGGCCATGTCGTTGTGGGTAAACACAAACCGCTTGCCCTGGTGCAGGCGCACCCCGTCGATGATGCAGGCGTGCGACTCGGCGTCGTACACAATGGCGTCGTGGCGGCTCACCAGCGCATCGATGATGCTCACCACGCCCTGGTAACCGAAGTTGAGCAGCAGCGCGGCGGGCTTGTGCACGAAGTCGGCCAGCTCGATTTCGAGCTGCTCGTGCAGCGTCGAGTTGCCGCTCATGATGCGGGCCCCCATGGGGTAGGCCATGCCGTAGGCGGCGGCGCCGTCGATGTCGGCCTGCCGCACTTCGGGGTGGTTGGCCAGGCCGAGGTAGTTGTTCAGGCTCCAGGTGAGCACTTCCTTGCCGCGGAACATCATGCGGGGCTGAATTTCACCTTCCAGCTTCGGAAATGCGAAATAGCCGTCGGCGTAGTGCGAGTGCGAGCCCAGCGGGCCCCGGTTGGCGGCGATGCGGTCAAAAATATCCACAGAAAAACGGGTGGTAAAATGGATGGTAAAAGGAAGGGGAGGCCCGGCGGGCCAACTTGAAGCGCTGTCTTATAATAAGGCCAATTACAAAGATAACCCCGGGCCGGGGTTGTACATAATTTAGGCTTAACAACCCGCTCGGCCCGCCAGGGTTTAGCGGCGGCGGCGCGGTTTGCCGCTTTCTTTGCGCCTACACTGCCCGCTCTCCCACCCGCCGCATGAAAAAAATCACCAAACTGCTTGTTGCCAACCGCGGCGAAATTGCCCTGCGCGTGCTGCGCTCGGCCAAGGAAATGGGCCTCCAGACGGTCGCCATCTACTCCGAAGCCGACCGCAACGCCTTGCACGTGCGCTACGCCGACGAGGCCGTGTGCGTGGGGCCCCCAGCCTCCAAAGACAGCTACCTGCGGGGCGACAAAATCATCGAAATTTGTAAGGAATTAGGCGTCGACGCCATCCACCCCGGCTACGGCTTCCTGAGCGAAAACGCCGGCTTTGCCCGCGCCGTGCGCGCGGCGGGCCTCATTTTCGTGGGGCCCTCGCCCGAGGCCATGGAGCTGATGGGCAGCAAGTTGGCCGCCAAGGCTGCGGTGGCCGATTTTGACATTCCGCTGGTGCCGGGCACCGAGGAGGCCATTACCGACGTGCCCGCCGCCCAGGCCATTGCCGAACAAGTCGGCTTCCCGATCCTCATCAAGGCTTCGGCTGGTGGCGGCGGCAAGGGCATGCGCGTGGTGAACCACGCGGCCGAATTTGTGGAGCAAATGCAGCTGGCGGTGTCGGAGGCCACGTCGGCGTTCGGCGACGGGGCGGTGTTCATCGAGAAGTACATCGGCTCGCCGCGCCACATCGAAATCCAGGTACTCGGCGACGAGCACGGCAACATTGTGCACCTCTTCGAGCGCGAGTGCAGCATCCAGCGCCGCCACCAGAAGGTGATTGAGGAAGCGCCGTCGTCGGTGCTCACGCCGGAGCTACGCGCCGAAATGGGCCGCGCGGCCGTGGACGTGGCCCGCGCCTGCAACTACACCGGGGCCGGCACAGTAGAGTTTTTGCTCGACGAAAACCACAAGTTTTACTTCCTGGAGATGAACACGCGCCTGCAAGTGGAGCACCCCGTGACAGAGCAAATCACGGGCCTCGACCTGGTGAAGGAGCAAATCCGCATCGCGGAGGGCCAGCCCCTGCCCTTCCGCCAGGAAGATTTGACCATCCAGGGCCACGCCCTGGAGCTGCGCGTGTACGCCGAAGACCCGCAGAACAACTTCCTGCCCGACATCGGCACCCTCACGACCTACGTGCGCCCCCAGGGCCCCGGCGTGCGCGTCGACGACGGCTTCGAGCAGGGCATGGAAATCCCGATTTACTACGACCCGATGATTGCCAAACTGGTGACTTTTGGGGCCGACCGCGCCGAGGCCATTGCCCGGATGCTGCGCGCCATCGACGAGTACCAGATTACGGGCATCGAAACCACGCTGGGCTTCGGGGCCTACGTGCTGCGCCACCCCGCTTTCGTGAGCGGGCAGTTCGACACCAACTTCATCCGCGACCATTTCCCCGCCGGGGCCCTCACCCCGCCCGCCCCCGACGAGGCCACCGCCCAGGTAGCCGCCGCCCTGGTGGCCATGCTGCTCGAAACCAAGCAACCCCAGGCCCCGGCGCCGCCGACGCCGCGGGGGCCCCAGCCGCCTCCGGCTGGCGGCGCAACCGCCTGGGCGTGCGGTAAGCACGGCCCGCATTTACCCAAAAGCAAACGCCCCCGGCCGAATCGGCCGGGGGCGTTTGCTTGCTCGTTATTGCAAATAGTAGTGCCGAATCCGGTCCAGATTATCGTCCAGCTCATACACCAGCGGCACGCCGGTGGGGATGTCCAGGTTGGTCACTTCCTCGTCCGAGAGGTGGTCGATATACTGCACCAGGGCGCGCAGGCTGTTGCCGTGGGCGCACACAATCACCTTCTGGTTGCGGCGCAGGGCCCCCATAATTTTCTCGGTCCAGAAGGGCATGACGCGCGCCATCGTCTCGGCCAGGTTTTCCGTCAGGGGCAGCTCGCGGTTGGTGAGGTGCTGGTAGCGCAGGTCGTGGCCGGGGAAGCGTGGGTCGTCGGGGGTGATGGCCGGCGGGTGCGCGTGGGGGTCGCGGCGCCACTGCTGCACCTGCTCGTCGCCGTACTGGACGGCGGTTTCGGCCTTGTTGAGGCCTTGCAGGGCCCCGTAGAACCGCTCGTTCAGGCGCCACGATTTCTGCACCGGCACCCAGAGCTGGTCCATCTCTTCGAGCGCGATGTTGAGCGTTTTGATGGCCCGCTTCAACACCGACGTGAAGCCGAGGTCGAAGGCGTAGCCGTTGGCTTTCAGCAGCTGGCCGGCGTGCACGGCCTGCTGGCGGCCGGCTTCCGTCAGGTCCACGTCGGTCCAGCCCGTGAAGCGGTTTTCCTGGTTCCATACGCTTTCGCCGTGGCGCAGCAGCACAAGTTTTTCCATGCGGGGCTCAAATTTCAAGTTAAGGGGGAGGCCGCAAGGTACTCGGCCCAACCGTCGGGCTTGATGAAGTTGGGCCCTCAGGGCCCGGCGCAGGGCCCCAACCCGCCGCCCGGCCGGCCGTTCAACCGAAGCATCCCTTCGTCTACCAACCCCCCTCCCGGCCATGCGCATCGTTGCCCTCGAAGAACACGTTTCCTTTCCCGACTTGGTCGACCGCATCAGCCCCGCCGTGCGGGCGCAAGCGGGCTGGCCCACCGCCGATGCCCCCAACTCGCCGGTGCACGCGCAGCAGGAAAAACTAGCAGAAATAGGGCCCCTGCGCCTGCGCCTGATGGACGAGGCCGGCGTCACGGTGCAAGTGCTGTCGGTGGCGGGGCCCGGCGCCGAGCTGCTGCCGCCCACCGAGAGCCCCGCCTTCGCCCGCGAATACAACGACCGCCTGGCCCAGGCCATTGCCGCGCACCCCAGCCGCTTCGCCGGCTTTGCGCACCTGCCCACCACCGCCCCGCCGCGGCCGCCGACGAGCTGGCCCGCACCGT
Organism: Hymenobacter coccineus; assembly: GCF_001816125.1. GTDB lineage: Bacteria > Bacteroidota > Bacteroidia > Cytophagales > Hymenobacteraceae > Hymenobacter > Hymenobacter coccineus. The sequence continues at coordinate 23,100 of NZ_MDZA01000221.1, forward strand.
GGAACCCACGGTTTCGTGGGGGCCCTGCTGAGCGGCACCATCAACGGCTTGTTTCTCGACGACCCGCAGTTTGCCCCGTTGTTGGCCCGGGCCGAGGCCCTGGGCGTGCCGCTGTACCTGCACCCCGGCATCCCGCCCCAGGCCGTGCGCGACGCCTACTACAGCCACCTGCCCCACGGCCTCGACCAGCGCCTGGCCATGGCCGGCTTCGGCTGGCACGCCGAAACCGCCGTGCACGTGCTGCGCCTCGTCCTCTCGGGCACGCTCGACCGGTACCCGCGCCTCCAGCTCATCATCGGCCACATGGGCGAAACCCTGCCCGTGATGATGGCCCGCTGCGACCAGGTGATGCCCCAGGCCGAAACCCAGCTCCCGCGCACCGTGTCCCAAACCCTGCGCGACCAGGTGTACCTCACCACCAGCGGCATTTTCACCAGCCCGCCGCTCGAAGCCGCCCTGGCCACCTTCGGCCTCGACCGCATCCTGTTTTCCATCGATTACCCCTTCGCCCCCAACGCCCCCGGCAAAGCCTTCCTCGACGGCCTGCAAATGCCCCCCGCCGACTTGGAAAAGCTGGCCCACGGCAACGCCGACCGGGTACTGAAGCTGGTGCTGTGAATATGGCCCCAGTCCTGCCCTGCTAAATTACCTAAGTAACTTACCTTCACCCCCTTTAAAAAACACCCCTCCCAAACGCTCCCACGCTACCGAAGCCTTTTACTTTGTCCGGTCACCAACGCATTCCCGAGGAGCCACGCATGAAAAAAAATCTTTTCTGGCTGCTCCTGATGCTTTCGGGCAGCATCGGCACATCGCAAGCCCAGGAGCGCGTGGTGTGGCAAGTGGGCCGGGCCGATCAGTCGGGGGCCGAATTTGCGCTGGCCCCCGCTGGCTTTCGCCAGTTTGTGGGCCGCGACTTTGGCTACGAGGACAAGTGTTTTTTCATCAGCGCTTCCCGGGCGCGGCAGGACTTCCCCTACGTGCTGCCGGGCCCCGTGGACACGTGGGGCGGCACCTGGAACACCGCTGGCTGGCGCACCAACCAGGTGAACCTGCTCTTTACTCTACCACAGCTGCCCGCCGCGGCCAAATACAAGCTCGTCATTCGGCTGGCTGATTATGCTAAAACGTTTTTGCCGCTGCTCAAAGTCAGCATCAACGGCCAGGAGGAACGCCTCCAGCTGAGCGCGGCCGGCTACGACGTGCGCCAGCAGCGCCGCCCCACCCTCACCGAACCCGCCGTTGACACCGCCGCCCTCAGTGGCAACCTGGCCGCAGCCACCCCCAAAATCGTCGAAATTCCCATCGGCGCGGGGGTGCTCCGACCGGGCGGCAACAGCGTGGTCATCACCGTGACGGAGGGCTCGTGGATTCTCTTCGACCAGGTGAGCTTGCTGAGCACCGCGCCGGTGGCCGTGCAGCCGCCCCGGCAACTGTTCGTGCGCCGCGTGGCCCCGGCGGCCTACGAGCTGGGGGCCCCGGGCCAACGGCAGCAGCCCTTGCTGGTGGGCGTGGAGCACATCCGGGGGGCCCCCACCCTGAGCGTGCAGCTGGACGGCCGCACGATTTTCAGCGAAACCGTGGAGCAGGGCAGCTACGAGTTTGAAGCCCCGATGCCCGCGGTGGCCGCCCCTACCCGTAGCCAGTACCGGGTCCTGGAAAATGGGAAGCTCATCGAGGAAGGCACGGTGCGCCGGGGGCCCCAGCCGGCCCAAACCCTGGCCAACTACGTGGATACCCGCCTGGGCACGGCCCACTCCCGCTGGATGATTGCGCCGGGCCCCTGGATGCCCTTCGGCATGGTGAAGATGAGTCCCGACAACCAGAACGCCGGCTGGCAGGCCGGCTACCAGCCCACCTACGAGAGCGTGGGCACCTTCAGCCACGTGCACGAGTGGACGATGGCTGGCCTGGGCGTGTTTGCCACCAATGGCAAGCTCCAAACCACCATCGGCGACGAGCTGCGGCCGGGGCCGGGCTACCGCTCGCGCATTGATAAGCGGACGGAAGAGGCCCCCATCGGCTACTACAAGGTGCAGCTGGCCGACTACGGCATTCGGGCGGAAGTTACCGCCACCACCCGCTGCGGCATGGAGCGCTTCACCTTCCCCGCCAACCGCGACAGCGCCCGCGTGTTGCTCGATTTTCACATTCCGGCCGAGTACGACTACCAGCTTAAAGAAGTACAGGTCAAGCAGGTGAGTGCGTACCGCCTGGAGGGCGCCGTCCACCAGTTTTCGGCGGGCGTGTGGAGCAACGATGCGTCGCAGGACTACACGCTGCACTTTGTGGTGGAGTTCGACCAGCCCATCAAGCGGCTCGGCGGCTGGCTCGACGGCCGCGTTCAGTACGGCACCACCTTCAGCGCGAAAGACTTAAAGGAAGCCGGCTTGTTTGCCGAGTTTGACGCCGCCGCGCACCCGGTGGTGCAGGTGCGCTCCGGCCTGTCGCTGGTCAGCATTGCCAACGCCGCCCAAAACCTGCAAACGGAGGTAACGGGGCCCTTCGGCTGGCGCTTCGAAGCCGTGCGCCAGCACCAGCTCGACGCCTGGAACGAGCTGTTCAACCGCGTGCGCATCACGAGCACCAACCGCCTGGAAAAAGTACGCTTCTACAACGCTCTGTACCGCTCGCTGTGCAGCCGCAACACCTGGAGCGACACCAACGGCGACTGGCGCGGCACTGATGGCCAGGCCCACCGCCTGCCCCAGCCCGACGACGTGGCCCTGGGCTGCGATGCTTTTTGGAACACCTTCTGGAACCTGAACCAGGTGTGGAACCTGCTGACGCCGGAGTGGAGCAGCCGCTGGGTGCGCTCGCAACTGGCGCTCTACGACGCCTACGGCTGGCTGGCCAAGGGCCCCGCCGGCCTGAACTACGTGCCGGTGATGGTGGCCGAGCACGAAATCCCGCAAATGGTGGGGGCCTACCAGATGGGCATCCGCGACTTCGACGCCGACAAAGTGCTGGCCGCCGCCGTCAAAATGCAGACCACCCCGGCGCAAAAAGTATTCACCGGCTTTGCCGGCAACCGCGACCTGCTGGCCTACCAGCAATACCACTACGTCCCCGCCGACAAAGGCCGGTTTTCCAATTCCCTGGAATACTCGTTCGACGACTGGACGGTGGGGCAGTTGGCCAAATCGCTGGGCCAGGCCGACGTGTACCAGCAGTTCAACGCCCGCGGCTACTGGTGGCAGAACACCCTGGACAGCGCCGGCTACAGCCACACCCGCCTCAGCAGCGGCGCCTGGACGAAGAACTTCGACCCGTTCCGCAGCGGCGCCAACGAGCAGTACGTAGAGGGCAACGCCTGGCAGCTCACATTTTTCGTGCCCCAGGACGTTCCCGCGCTGGTCGGCCGGGTGGGCCGGCAAGCCTTTACCGACCGGCTGGAATGGGGCTTCCGCGAAAGCGAGCCGTGGCGCTACAACGGCCTGAACGACCAGTACTGGAACTACCCCGTGGTGCAGGGCAACCAGCAATCCATGCACTTCGCCTTTTTATTCAACTGGGCCGGCAAGCCGTGGTCTACCCAAAAGTGGAGCCGCTCCATCCTGGCGCGCTACTACGGCTACGGCGTGGGCAACGCCTACCTCGGCGACGAGGACCAGGGCCAAATGAGCGCCTGGCTGGTGATGGCCGCCCTGGGCTTGTTCCAAACCGACGGCGGTACCAGCGCCGCCCCCCAGTACGAGATTGGCAGCCCACTCTACCCAAAAATCGAAATTGACTTAGGCCAGCGCTTCGGGCGCGGCCAGCAGTTTACCATCGAAGCCAAAGGCGCTTCCCGCCGCAACCTCTACGTGCAAGCCGCCACGCTAAACGGCAAGCCCCTGCAATCCTTCCACTTCCCCGCTACCGAACTGCTGCGCGGCGGTTCGCTGGTGCTCACCATGGGGCCCCAGCCCAACGAGCAGTGGGGCATTGAGGGAGGGAAATAGGTCCGTGTAGGGGCCCTGGGGTAGGGTTCACGCTTCGCCGCTCGAAGCCGCTGTGGCTACTTGCGGTTTCGGCTGCGGGCTGTTTTCCATCTCCCAATGCCCCCGGCAAAGCCTTCCTCAACGGTCTACAAATGGCCACGCCGACTTGGCAAAGCTGGCCCGCGGGAATGGGAATAGGGTATTGAAATCTGCGTAAACAATTAGGGCCCCGCCAAATATGTCGGGGCCCTAATTGTTTACATTAATTAATCCTTTTTTCTTACATATCTTTTTAATTTTACCAATTTCTGTAAGGAATATCTGAGGCTATTATGTCATCACACAGAATTAAGCTACAAGCTTGCTTTGCTAAATCTTGTCGTGACCCTGGACCAACTATTATGGATGAAAACTTAATTTGCTTGTCTTTATCTACTAACGGAATTTCTACATAAGGAATAAGTATATCTTTTCCTTCCCTCAATTTCACATTATCTATTTCAGACTCAGAAAGTCTTTTTATCAGCCGCCATTCTTTCTCTTCTGCAAATTTTGGATGCTTAAGGCGTGCTGCATGGTATGATATAGTTAAAGCTCGCATTCCACGAATAAACATATTATATCGATAACCTTCGCCTGTATTATTATCATGTGATACTTGAGCAGATTTCGCTTGCATCTCTAAAAAGTCAGCAGGTTGCATACCTATTACTTTAGAACGAATATATTCCTTCTGTTCATCTTTATCATAAATACACCTGACCAATTCTAAGTTATTATCTTTCACAACACTTTCCAATAATTCTTTATTGAAGGCGAAAGCAAAACCTCCGTTAGGGCTATATCCTCGCCATTGAGACAGTAGATCATTTTGCTCTGTTAAAGAGAATGTATAAATATGCACTATATTAGAATCTATAAAAAGTGCTGTCTGATTAATTCCCGGATAGTCTTCCTTAATTACTTCAAAAGCTAATTTAGTAGCATATTTATACTCTTCAATATCATTCTGATATTGAATATTAGTCATCCACAAAGATCTGCTTCGCAGTATTCCATTGAATCCACCTGGTGTAGAATAATGATACAGCTTATCTAAATCAATTTGAGGTTTTTCGATCGTAGGTTCCATATCAAGATTTAATTTAAAAAAATAACTAGATAAGCTATAAAACAGCTCATTACCGTTATGCGTTTCTAAATCTACGATTGCCACTAAATTATTATTTCTAGTGGACGTGAATTCTTATTAAAAACAGTCCACTCGTATCTAGCTCCGCTTCCACAACTACACCAACTCCGTCACCTCGCGCACGCCCACCGGCCGGGCAGATGTGAAGCCTTCCCCAAATTCTACCCCGATGATGTGACCGAATTCGCGGGCCCGCGCTTCCATGAAGCGCTCGAACTGCTGGCCCGACAGGTACGTGGCGGGGGCCCCGGGGTCGGCATTGGGGTTGAAGAACTGGCTGCCGAAGGCGTGGATGGCGTCCCACTTGCCCTGCCAGTACGGCGTAATATCCACCACAAACGTAGGCACCAGTTGCTGGTCCTGGATGTAGTGATACACCTTGCGGGGCCGCCAGGGGGCCTGGGGCTGGCCGTTTTCGTCCCGCGTCTCAATCATGCGCAGGCCACTCAAAAAGCAGGCGTCGATGGCCAGTTGGGCCCCCTTGCCGTGGTCGGGGTGGCGGTCGGCCACGGCGTTGCACAGCACAACGTCGGGCTGGTAGCGGCGCAGCGCGGCGATGAGCGGCAGCTGGTGCTCCCGGTCGTTGCGGAAGAAGCCGTCGGGCAGGCCCAGGTTTTCGCGCACGCTCAGGCCCAGGATTTGGCTGGCCGCCGCAGCCTCGGCGGCCCGAATCTCTACACTGCCGCGGGTGCCCAGCTCGCCACGGGTGAAGTCAACCACGCCCACGGTTTTGCCCGCGGCGCGGGCCGCCAGCAACGTGCCGGCGCACGACATCTCCACGTCGTCGGGATGGGCCCCCAGGGCCAGAATATCCAATTTGGTGCTTGGTATTTGGTGCTCAGTGCTAGGCATCTTGTGCGCGGCTGTAGGTTGATATTCCTTCACGTTACGTATCCATTGCGCACCCAATCACGAAATTGATTGAAATAAGCACAATGAGTCAATGTGCTAATACGGGTAGACCAGGGAGGCAGAACACAACCTCAGCAATCAGCGCAATCACGGTTAATCCGCAAAATCTGCGATTCTATTTGATGCGCAGCTTCTTACCGGGTTGCAGTTTTTTGACGCCCGGGTTCAAGCGCTTGAGCGTGCTCAGGCCCACCCCGTACTTTTCGGCCACCTCCGAGAGCGTGTCGCCGGAGCGCACGCGGTGCGTTACCACCACGCGAGCGGCCTTAGGTTCGCTGCGGCGGCTACTGCCGCCACTGCTGCGCCGGCCGCCGGTGAGGCTGCCCCCACCACGCTGCAAGGCCCGGCTGTAGTAGTCAAACAGCGCCGAGGTGATGGTGAAGTTGTCCTTGCGCAGCTTATTGTCGGGGAAGTCGTAGAGCTGAATCGGGTTGATGGGGTTGCCTTGGTAGCGCACCTCAAAGTGCAGGTGCGAGCCCGAGCTGTGGCCCGTGCTCCCGCCCAAGGCAATGAGCTGGCCCGCCTTCACGAAAGTACCCACCGGCACCAATGCCTTGCTAAGGTGGCCGTACAGCGTCTCCAGGCCGTTGTAGTGGCGCACCAGCAAGTAGTTGCCGTAGCCCGCACCGTCCCATTTGCTAATGCGCACTACCCCGTCAAACACGGCTTTCACCGAGTCGCCGGTTTCCAGGTCCAGGTCCACCCCGAAGTGCCAGCGGTAGCCCCTGAAGCCGAAGCCCGACGTGATGGGCGTTGCCGCCATCGGCATCTGGCTGAACCGCTCACGGCTGGCGTCGGTCAGCTTCAGGTTCAGCGAGTCGCGGAAGCGGCGGCCGTCCACGTGGTACGGGTTGATGCTGTGCGTGTCCCAGATGGAATAGTAGCCCGCCACCTTCACCCACGACGAGTCGATGAGCACCTCCTCCGACATCTCCACAATCTCCTGCCCGCCCTCGTTGAGCGTGGTCGTATCCTCGCTCACAATGCTCAGCTTCCTGGCCGGGTTGAAGCGCAACGATTTGGCCGCGTCGGAGTTTTCGTCGTGAATCTCCTCGGTTTCGATGATGGTCGTGGTGTCGGGCCGCACGTACTTCATGCGCGGGGTTTTCACCCGGAAAAAGTCCGACCGGCGGCCCGTACGCTCGTTCTTGGGGTGCGCGGGCCGCCGGGTTTGGGCCCCTGCCGGAGCAGCGCCAAGGCCGGCCAGCAGCATGAGCAGCGCCACGGAGCGCAGAAAATTTAATTTAAAACTCAGCAAAAGCAAGGGGGCAAAGCGAAAACCAGGATTAATGCAGGCCCATGGTTGCCAAATACCGCTCGGCGTCGAGAGCGGCCATGCAGCCAGTGCCAGCAGCCGTCACGGCTTGGCGGTAGGTGAAGTCCTGCACATCGCCGCAGGCAAATACACCGTCCACATTGGTTTTGCTCGTGCCAGGCAGCGTTTTTAGGTAGCCCTGCTCGTCATGATGCAGGTAAGGCTGGAAAATCTTGGAGTTCGGCTCGTGCCCAATGGCCACGAAAAAGCCCGTTAGCGCAATTTCCCGCATTTCGTGGGTCAGCAGGTTCTTCACCCGCACGCCTTCCACCGCGTGCTCGCCCAAAATCTCATCGGTTGCCGTGTCAAACAGTACCTCAATCTTGGGGTTATCGAGCACCCGCTTTTGCATGATTTTCGAGGCTTTCATTTCGCCTTTTCGCACAATCATGGTCACCTTACTGGCCAGGTTAGCCAGGTACGTGGCTTCCTCAGCCGCCGTATCGCCGGCGCCCACGATGGCCACTTCCTGGCCCCGGTAGAAAAATCCGTCGCACACGGCGCAGGCTGATACGCCTGAACCGTTAAGCCGAGCTTCCGATGGCAGCCCCAGCCACTTGGCCGAGGCCCCGGTGGCAATAATCACAGCGTCGGCCGTCAGTTCCGTGGTTTCGTCGATGGTAATTTTGTGCGGATGGCCCGAAAAATCCACCTTCGTGGCGATGCCGTAACGGATATCGGTGCCGAAGCGGGTAGCCTGCTTTTTCAGGTCCTCCATCATCTCGGGGCCCATCACGCCGTCCGGGTAGCCGGGGAAGTTCTCCACGTCATTCGTGATAGTAAGCTGCCCACCGGGCTGCAAGCCCATGTACATGACGGGCGCCATGTTGGCCCGGGCCGCGTAAATAGCGGCGGTATAGCCCGCGGGACCCGACCCAATGATCAGGCACTTGTGGTGTTCAGACATGTTGCAATAGGGGCCCCAGGGGCCATAGCGCGGGGCCGGGGCCCCAAGACTGATAAATGAAAAAGCGGGGCCAGCAGCCCCGCCGCTAGCAAAAAACCCCAACCTTACAGCCGGGGTTTTTAATGCAGTACAAAATTAGGCAGAATTAACCCAAATAAGGTTTCAGCGCCTTTGAGCGCGAAGTGTGGCGCAGGCGGCGAATGGCCTTCTCTTTAATCTGGCGCACTCGCTCGCGAGTGAGGTTGAACTTCTCGCCGATCTCTTCAAGCGTCAGAGCAGCTTCGCCGTTCAGTCCGAAGTACAGCGTGATAACGTCAGCTTCGCGCTTGGTGAGCGTGCTCAAGGCGCGCTGCACCTCCTTGCGGAGCGAGTCGTTCATCAACGCCATGTCGGGCGATTCCTCGTCCTCATTTTCGAGTACGTCGAGCAGGCGGTTTTCCTCGCCTTGCACAAACGGCGCATCCACCGACACGTGTCGGCCCGAAATCTTTAGCGTGTCCACCACTTCCGAGGTAGTCAGCTCCAGCACTTCAGCGATTTCCTCGGGCGAAGGCTCGCGCTCGAACTTCTGCTCCAGTTCCGAGAACGACTTGCTGATTTTATTCAGCGAGCCCACTCGATTGAGGGGCAAACGCACGATGCGACTTTGCTCGGCCAAGGCCTGAAGGATGGATTGGCGAATCCACCACACAGCATAAGAAATGAATTTAAAGCCGCGGGTTTCGTCGAAACGCTTGGCCGCTTTAATCAAACCTAAGTTACCCTCGTTGATTAGATCACCAAGGCTAAGGCCCTGATTCTGATACTGTTTTGCTACCGATACTACAAAGCGCAGGTTGGCTTTGGTAAGCTTTTCCAGCGCCTGCTGGTCCCCGTCGCGGATGCGCTGGGCCAGGGTCACCTCCTCATCGGGGGTGAGCAAATCCACCCGGCCAATCTCCTGGAGGTACTTATCCAGCGATTGGCTTTCGCGGTTGGTAATCTGCTTGCTGATTTTTAACTGTCTCATGGAAAGAGGTAAAGACGATAACTAGGTTGATAGTTGACAAAGAATAACAGCTAACGATAGGCCGAGAGTCAAAGGAAGCCAACAGGCTTCCTTTGACGAAAGTTCGGGCCTTAGTGTTACGCTTGGCCGTTGTCTGCGGCTGCGCCCTCAGGCTTTGGCAGCAGCACTTTCCGCGAGAGGCGGTACTTGCCGGTCTTCTTGTCAATATCCACCAGTTTCACGTCAATTTCCTGGCCTACTTCCAGCAAGCCTTCGAGGCTCTGGATGCGCTCGTGCGTCACTTCCGAAATGTGCAACAAGCCGTCTTTGCCCGGCATGATCTCCACAAACGCGCCGTAGGGCTGAATGCTGCGCACTTTGCCTTTGTAGGTTTCGCCGATTTCCGGCTGGGCCGCAATGGCCCGGATGCGGTCGATGGCGCCCTGCATGTCCGTCTGGTTGGCCGCGTAGATGCTCACGTGGCCTTTTTCGTCCTTCTCCTCGATGATGACCGTGGCGTTGGTATCCTTCTGGATCTGCTGGATAACCTTGCCGCCTGGCCCGATGATGGCCCCGATAAACTCTTTATCGATCAGCATTTTGTGCGAGCGGGGCGTGTGGGCCTTCAACTCAGCAGCAGGAGCGCTGATGGTTTTGGCCATTTCGCGCAGGATGTGCAGGCGGCCTTCGCGGGCCTGGTGCAGCGCGGCGGTCAAAATCTCATTGCTCAGGCCCTGGATCTTAATATCCATCTGGCAAGCACAAATACCTTTCTCCGTGCCGGTTACCTTAAAGTCCATGTCGCCGAGGTGGTCCTCATCGCCCAGGATGTCCGAAAGCACGGCGTACTCACCGGTTTCCTTGTCCTGCACAAGGCCCATGGCGATGCCGGCCACGGCGGCCGAGATCTTCACGCCAGCGTCCATCAGCGCCAGCGAACCGGCACACACCGTAGCCATCGAGCTGGAGCCGTTCGACTCCAGGATGTCCGACACGATGCGAATAGTGTAGGGGTTCTCATCGTCCGGGGGCAGCACCTGGCGCAGCGAACGCAGGGCCAAGTTGCCGTGGCCAATTTCGCGGCGGCCAGCGCCGCGGTTCGGCTTCACCTCGCCGGTCGAGAAACCGGGGAAGTTGTAGTGCAGCAGAAACTTGGAGTAACCCTTTGCCAGCGGCTGATCAACGATTTGCTCATCGAGCTTGGTGCCGAGCGTGGCCGTGGTCAGGCTCTGGGTTTCGCCGCGGGTGAAGATGGCCGAGCCGTGGGCCCCGGGCAAGTAATTGATTTCCGACCAGATGGGGCGAATTTCGGTGAGCTGGCGGCCGTCGAGGCGCACCCGCTCCTTCACCATCATGTCACGGATAGCCTTCTTCTCAGCCGATGAATAATAGCGGCTGAACATCTTCATATCCAGCTCGGGCTGCTCCGCCACCAGCTTGTCCAGGAAGGCTTTTTTCACCCCCGAGAAGCCTTCTTTGCGGCCGCCCTTGCTGGTATTGCCGGTGCGGGCCACGTCGTAGGCCCCTTGGTACACGCCATCGCTGATGAGTTTTTTCAGCGTCTCGTTTTCCTCGTATTTGGGGTACTCGCGGGGCTGCGACTCGGGCGTACGCCCCACGGCCTCGGCTAGGTCCTTCTGTAGCTGGCACTGGGCCTTGATGGCTTCATGGCCGAAGGCGATGGCGGCAACCATCTCTTCCTCGCTCACTTCCTTCATGGCGCCTTCCACCATGGCCACGGAGTCAGCAGTAGCGCCCACCATCAGGTCCATATCGGCGCGGGCCAAGTCGGAGGTTTTGGGGTTAATCTGGAACTGGCCATCGATGCGAGCCACGCGTACTTCCGAAATCGGGCCAGCAAACGGAATATCCGAAATCGAGAGAGCAGCCGAAGCAGCCAGGGCAGCCAAGGCGTCGGGCTGCACTTCTTTATCGGCCGAGATAAGGGTGATCATCACCTGTACCTCGTAGTGGTAGTCTTTGGGGAACATGGGCCGCAGGATGCGGTCCACAAGGCGGCAAATTAGGATTTCGTAATCCGATAGGCGGCCTTCGCGGCGCTGAAACGAGCCGGGAATTTTGCCGGCCGAACCGAATTTTTCCTGATAGTCAACCGACAAGGGCAGAAAGTCAACGCCGTCGCGCTGGCTGGGGGCCGATACCACCGTGGCCAGCAGCATGGTATCGCCGAGGCGCACCACTACGGCCCCGTCGGCAAATTTGGCCAGCTTGCCAGTTTCGATGGAAATCTGGCGGCCGTCGGGCAGGGCCAGGGTTTTGGTAATGGCGTGGGGGGCGGGCATTTAGTAGGGACAGTTAGAACTTTAGAGCCAAGAACTTAGAGCCCGGATGGGGAAGGCAAATATTCCGAGCGAAACCCATGAATAGCAGCAAGCTTGACCAAAAAAGTCTAAGCTCTTGGTTCTTCGCTCTAAGTTCCAAAGGAGAATAAAGGACAAAAAAAGAGTAGGGAACCTCCCACTGGAAGGCTCCCTACTCTCAAGCATTGGACTTACTTACGGATGCCCAGCTCTTTGATGATGGCGCGGTAGCGGTTAATTTCGCGGTGCTGGAGGTAGTCCAACATGCGGCGGCGCTTGCCTACCAGTTTCAGCAGGCCCAGGCGGGTGCTGTGGTCTTTTTTGTTCACCTTCAGGTGCTCCGTCAGGTGGTTGATGCGGTGGGTGAAGAGGCCAATCTGGGCCTCGGCCGAGCCGGTATCAGTTTTAACGTGTTGCAGGCTATTCTTCTCGAAAATATTCTGCTTTGCTTCGGTGGTAAGCTTCATCGGCGGATAGGGCCAGGCCCCGTCTTGGATTTAAAAAATGAAAAAATGCACCCCGCATTTCGGGGTGCTGCAAAGGTACGCCGTTTAATTAATAAACAGCAACAAAAATTGCACTGGGGCCCTATTCTTCGCCCTTTGGCTTCGTGAGCCGGCGCAGGCCCGGAAAGCCCAGGCGCCGAGGCAGGCGCCGCCAAAAGTCCACCTCCAGTAAGCCCGAGTCGTTGTAGGCCTGAAATAGCAAAAACAAACCCACAGGCAGTAGCACCAGGTTGGCCATCCACACGCCCAAACCCACAGGCAGCACAAATTCCTTGGCGTACTTGGTACCCGTAATAGTGAGCACGTAGTACACAATAAAGAACAGAATGGACACCAGAATGGGTACGCCCAGCCCCCCCTTCTTGATGATGGAGCCCAGGGGGGCCCCAATGAGGAACATGAGCAGCACGGCCACCGACTGGGCGTACTTATTGTAAATCTCGACGCGGTACTGGGCCGAGTTGCGGGCCAGATCATCAAGCTTGTTGGCGGTGACCTTAAACGACTCGCGCAAATTGCGGGCTCGGTTAGCCGCCTGTTCTGCCATGGGGGCCGTCAGCTTGGGCATGCGGCGCACCGGCACTTGCCAGTGCGCCACCCGGCGGTTGGCCGCCGCCCCCAGCGTGTCGAAGCGCAGGTACGTGTAATAGGCGTCGAGCTGGCGGGGCATTTGCTGGCGCGCCAGGTCCAAGCTATGCTGGAGGGAATCGGTGCCGGCGCGCAGCTGCGGAATGGTGAGCATCATCCGGTTGGTCTGGAACAGCTCCTCCTTCGTGCGGTTCAGATCAAAGGAGGCCAGCGAAAACGTTACCACATTGTGGTCAAACCCCTGGCGGATAAAGCTGGCCCCGGCGCGGTTCTGGGCATCGGGTTGCTCCACGTAATTGTGGCCGTGAAACAGTTCCAGGCCCAAGTAGGCCCCGTTGAAACGGGTGAACATGCGGCCGGAGTCGGCCAGCATCACCGTGGCGTTGCCAGTGCGCTGGGTATGGTCATAAATCATCACCCCGTGCAGGCGGTCCTTGTTGGGGCCCGTTTTGTGGTCCACCTTAATGGTGTAGCCCGGAATGCCGCCATAGAATACACCTTCCCGAATATCCAACGCCAGCTTTTGTTGACGCACATCCCATAGTAAGCTGTAGGCTTTAAGATTGGCTTTAGGAACGATGGTCTTATTAAACCAAAACGAGGCCATCAGCAGTCCCACGCTCACCACCAGCACTGGCCGCAGAATGCGCGTAAGGGCAATGCCGGAAGCCTTAATGGCGGTCAGTTCGTGGTGCTCGCCCATGCTGCCGTACGTCATCAGCGAAGAGAGCAGCACAGCCAGCGGCAGCGAGGTGGGCACAATCAGCACACTCAGGTAAAACAGCAGCTTGCCGATAACCGGCAGGCCTAGGTCTTTGCCGATGATGTCGTCGAGGTACTTGAGCAGCGTTTGGGTGAGCAGGATAAACTGCACCACCGCGAACGTGAGCAGAAACGGCCCGGCAAAGGCCTTCAGAATAAGCTTGTCGAGTTTTTTGATCATGCGCAGGGCCAGACAATAATGCGGCCATGCCCCACCAACGGGGCCGGTGGCCAAATCGTGCGTTGGGCCCCTAACCCCCTACTTGTCCGCGCAGCTTGGCCACGAGCCCGTCCCAGAGCTCGCGCTGCTCGGCGGCCTGGGCCGAAGAATAATCCACAATGTGCAAAAACACCTCGTCCGTCACGGCCGACGAATGCAGGGTAAACTCTACGTAGCTAGGGTCGGCGTGCTCGGGGCCCGAAAAAACGTAGCGGGCTGCGCGGTTGAGACGCTGGGGCCCTACTTCCGCGTAATGGTTCTCGCGGTCCCACACAAAGTTCAGCCCCCCGCCCGCCACGTGGTTCACATCGTCGCAAAACCACCGGGCCAGGCCCGAGGCCGTAGCTAAGTATGGAAACAGTATTTTGGGCGACGCATTGATGGAGTAATCCACCGTAAACTGCGTTTTTGTTTGGGTATCATGCAAATCCATAGGGCTTATCGATTAAGAACGAGCGGCCTAGCCTGACAAAAGGCCCGTGGCACATAAAAATCCATGATTTTGGGGCCCTACTTGCAGGAAGGCCGTTTTTTTCATTACCTTTGCACCCACAAAACCCGGCGGGGTAGCTCAGTTGGTTAGAGCACAGGATTCATAACCCTGAGGTCGGCGGATCGTACCCGCCTCCCGCTACGTTTAAAAACCGTGTTGGCTTCGAGCCAGGACGGTTTTTTTATGACCTGCCGTTTTAGTAACCCGGGAAACAGTTATCACCAGGAAACAGGGCCAGAACTTTCCCAAAAACAAGAAAACGCCGCGCCTTACGGCACCGGCGTTTTCTCAGTGTAATGGCCGGGTGTGGATTACTTAATTTTCTCCACAATGCCTTGGAAGGCAGCCGGGCTATTTAGGGCGAGGTCGGCCAATACTTTGCGGTTCAGCTCGATGCCGGCCTTTTTCAGGCCACCCATCAATTGCGAGTACGATAGGCCATGCATGCGAGCACCAGCGTTGATACGCTGAATCCAGAGGGCCCGGAATTCGCGCTTCTTTACTTTGCGGTCGCGGTAGGCGTAGAGCAGGCCTTTCTCAACGGCGTTTTTGGCAACGGTCCACACATTTTTGCGACGGCCGTAGTAGCCTTTCGCCAAACGCATGATTTTTTTGCGGCGGTGGCGCGAGGCCACATGGTTGACACTTCTTGGCATAACCTAGATTGTTTTTGGCAGCCGGCGTCACTGCACGGTGGCAGTGGCTTGGAATTGCGGCCGGAAGCCTGGTGGGGAAATTAAATATTTAACATCTGCTGCACCCGGTTCATGTCGGCGCTGCTCACAAGGCCGGCATGGGTGAGGTTGCGCTTGCGCTTCGTGCTCTTCTTGGTCAGAATGTGCGATTTGTAGGCGTGCTTACGCTTTACCTTGCCCGAGCCGGTGAGCGTGAACCGCTTCTTAGCACCGGATTTCGTTTTTACTTTCGGCATTGTAGTGGGTTTGGGGGTGGTTGTTGATTGTTTGTTGATTGCTGACCGACCGTGGGCCGGGAAGCCATCCGCAACCGGATATGCTATTCGGTATCGGTAGCCGCAGGGGCCGCAGCTTCAGCTTGCTGAGGCGCAGCATCTTGGCCGACGGCCGGCTTCGGAGCTTTTTTCTCGGGCTTATCGCCGGCTGCGGCGGGTTTCGCCACAGGTTTGGCTACGATGGCGGCTTTGGGCGCGAGGTAGAGGAACATACGCTTGCCTTCGAGCTTGGGCAACTGCTCCACTTTGGCGAGGTCCTCGAGGGCCTGGGCGAACTTGAGCAACAGGATTTCACCGCGCTCTTTGAACACGATGCTCCGGCCGACGAAGTGCACGTAGCTTTTGATTTTTGCGCCTTCGCGCAAAAACTCCTGCGCGTGCTTCACTTTGAAAGCGAAGTCGTGCTCATCGGTGTTGGGGCCGAAACGGATTTCCTTGAGAACGACCTTGGTCTGCTTGGCCTTCAGCTCGCGGGTTTTCTTCTTCTGCTCGTACTTAAATTTCGAGTAGTCGATGACGCGGCAAACGGGCGGCGTGGCCGTGGGCGAAATCTCAACGAGGTCGAGGTTTTGCTCCTGGGCCATTTTGCGGGCCTGGTCTGTAGTGTATACACCCTGGGGCACGTTGTCGCCAACTAGGCGAACTTCGCGGGCCAGGATCTTCTGGTTGATTTTGAACGGCTCTTCCACCTGCTGGCGGGGCACGTACCGACGATTCGGAGTTGCTATGGTTTGGTCCTCCTGCGAAAAAAGTGGCTGAGAATAGATTTTAAGGCGATTAGCCCGGGTGAACCCAGGCAATCAGGGGGCAAATATCGTTATTTTTATTCGTAAAGGCAAACCAGCGCGGTTATGTTTCAACAAATGAAGCCGCTGGCGACCCAGTTGTTGGGGCCCCAGCGGCTCATTCGTGAAAATTTAGGTCCCAGCGCGGGCGGCTGCTTAAATGGCGGCGGCTACCTGGCTTTGCACACTGGCGATGAACTCGGCCACCGACAGGGCCCCCAAGTCACCTTCGCCGTGGCGGCGCACGCCCACGGCCCCGGCTTCAGCCTCCTTCTCCCCTACCACCAGCAGGTACGGCGTTTTGGCTAATTCCGCGTCGCGGATTTTGCGGCCAATGCGCTCGTCGCGGGCGTCTACAGTGCCGCGTAGGTCGGCGGCTTCCAGCTGGGCTTTCACCTCGTGGGCGTAGTCAATGAATTTGTCGGAAATGGGCAGCACGATGAACTGCTCGGGGGTGAGCCAGAGCGGGAAGTTGCCGGCGCAGTGCTCGATGAGCACGGCCACGAAGCGCTCCAACGAGCCGAAGGGGGCCCGGTGCAGCATCACGGGGCGCTGCTTGGTGTTGTCGGGCGCCACGTACTCCAGATCAAACCGCTCTGGCAGGTTGTAATCGACCTGAATGGTGCCCAGCTGCCAGCGGCGGCCCAGGGCGTCGCGCACCATAAAGTCAAGCTTGGGGCCGTAGAAGGCCGCCTCGCCCAGTTCCGTGACGGTAGTGAGGCCTTTCTCGGCGGCAGCTTCCTGAATGGCGCTTTCGGCCAGGGCCCAGTTCTCGTCGGAGCCGATGTACTTGGTCTTGTTCTCGGGGTCGCGCAGGCTGATTTGGGCGGTATAATCCTCAAAACCCAGGGCTTTGAACACGTACAACACCAAGTCAATCACCTTCTTAAACTCGTCCTTCACCTGGTCGGGGCGGCAGAAGATGTGGGCGTCGTCCTGGGTAAAGCCGCGCACGCGGGTCAGGCCGTGCAGCTCGCCCGACTGCTCGTAGCGGTACACGGTGCCGAATTCGGCGTAGCGCACGGGCAGGTCGCGGTAGCTGCGGGGCTCCGTTTTGTAGATTTCGCAGTGGTGGGGGCAGTTCATCGGCTTGAGGAAAAACTCCTCGCCGGGATTGGGCGTGCGAATAGGCTGGAACGAGTCGGCGCCATACTTTTCGTAGTGGCCACTGGTGACGTACAGCTCCTTGGCCCCGATGTGGGGCGTGACGACCGGCTGGTAGCCGGCCTTCACCTGGGCCTTGCGTAGGAACTGCTCCAGCCGCTCGCGCAGGGCCGTGCCCTTGGGCAGCCACAGCGGCAGGCCCGCCCCCACCCGCTCGCTGAAGGCAAAGAGCTTCAGCTCCTTACCTAGCTTGCGGTGGTCGCGGCGCTTGGCTTCCTTCAAGCGCTCGAGGTACTCGGTGAGCTCCTTGGCCTTGGGGAAGGTGATGCCGTAGAGGCGGGTGAGCTGCTTGTTTTTCTCATCGCCGCGCCAGTAAGCCCCGGCCACGTTCATGAGCTTGGCGGCCTTAATGGTGGAAGTGTCGGGGATGTGGGGGCCCCGGCAGAGGTCAGTGAAATTGCCCTGGGTGTAGAACGTAATCTGGCCGTCTTCGAGGCCGTCAATCAGCTCCAGCTTGTAGGGGTCCTGCTTCTCGGTGAAGTAGGCAATGGCCTCGGCCTTGGGCACTTCGCGGCGCACATACTGGCTTTTGGCCTTGGCCAGCTCCACCATCTTCTTCTCGATTTCGGGGAAGTCGGTGCTGCTGATAGTGCGGCCTTCACCAAGATCCACGTCGTAGTAGAAGCCGTTTTCGACGGCCGGGCCGATGGCCAGCTTCACGCCGGGGTACAGGGCCTCCAACGCTTCCGCCATCAAGTGGGCCGAGGAGTGCCAGTAGGTGGCTTTGCCAGCTTCGTCGTTCCAAGTGAGAATAGCCACGCTGGCATTGTCGGGCAGGGGGCGGTGGAGGTCGCGCACTTCACCGTTGACGGTAACGGCCAGCGCATTGCGGGCCAGGCCCTCGGAGATGGAAGCGGCCAGGTCGTAGCCGGTGGCGTGGTCGGGCAGCTCGCGAGGCGAGCCGTCGGGCAGGGTGATGTGCAGCATACTAAGTATTGAGCCACTAGCCTTTAGCTAACAGCTGCTCGCTTTCTTGTTGGTCGTTAAACTATTGCCCTGAAGTAACGGATAATTAAGTTGGGCCAGGTACTTGGTGCCCGCGATGAGCGCAAAGCAGGTGCAAGTTACGCCCGCCCCACGTGTATGCGGGCCGTTGCGCCCATCTGCCGGGTGGCAGGCCCACCAAAAGCCGCTTCGTGCACCGCAGGCACCCTACCTCCAACTAACTGGGTGGCAGGCCGCCCAATGGCGGCAGAGACTCTACAGCCGGGGGCCGGGCCCGCGGGGGCCCCGGGTAATAGAGCAGGGCCGGGCGCAGGCTGTCGGGCAGCAGCAGGCGGGCGCGGTTGCCCACCTTCCACACCTTGAAGGTCCAGTGCGCGTTGCCGGGGTTTTCGGCCACCAGCAGGCGGTACTGGGCCAGGGCGGCGGGCAACTGGTTGTGCGCTTCGAGGGCTTCAGCCAGCAGGGCGCGGGCTTCGGGCAGGCGCGGGTTGCGGCGCAGGGCGCGGGCCAGGTGCGGAATGATGGTGGCCGGGCGCTGGCCCAAGGCTCCGGCGGCCAGCGCCAGCCGGTAATCGGCCCGGTACTGCGTGGTGTCGAGCACGAGGGCGCGGCGGTAGTACCAGGCGGCGCTATCTGCCACGCCTTTTAGCTCCAGCTGGCGGCCGTAGTCGTAGTGCAGGGCCCCGGAGGCGGTATCAAGGCGCAGGCCGCGGGTGGCGTAGCGCACGGCCTGCTCGGGGTTGCGCTGGGCGTTGTAGAGGAAAGCCAGCTGGTGCAAAATCTCGGGCTGGCGCGGCTCGCGGGCCAGCGCCGCCCGCAGGTAATCGAGGGCCTGGGCCGTATCGGCCGACGCGGCGTAGGCCAGCCCTTTGTAGAAGAGCGCCGCCGGCTGGTCGGGGTCGAGGCGCAGGGCCCGGTCGAGGTTGTCGAGGGCGGCGGGGTAGTCGTGGGCGGCCAGGTGAGTTTCGCCCACCAGCAGTGGCAGCTCGGGCCCCGTGAAGCCGTTGTCGGCGGCCAGGCGGGCGGCGGCCAGGGCTTCGGGCAGGCGGCCCAGCATGCGCAGGGCGCGGGCTTGCAGGAAGTACAGGGGCCCCTCGTTGTCGCCATCGCCCAGGTCGAGGGCAGTGGCGGCGTCGCGCAGGGCGGCCGTAGGCTGGCCGGCGGCCAGGCGCAAGGCGGCCCTGCGCGAGAGCAAGGCCACGTTGCCGGGCTGCTGGCGCAGGGCCCCGTTCAGCTCGTCGGCCTGCACGCGGGGCCCGCTCTGCACGGTGGCCAGGTCCACGAGGGTATCGGGCCGCTCGGCGGGAGCCGATTGGCAGCCCGGCAGCCCCAAGGCCACGGCTAGCAACCCGGCAAGCAATAGAATCGGCGCGCAACGCATACTCAAAAGTACGGCCCGCCGCGCCCTCAGGGCACCGGCACCGCGGGCGGGGCCCCGGCGGCGGCGGCGGCCCGCTGCCGAATCCGCTGCTGCCGCCGGGCCCCGCGGGTGGTGGCCCGCTGCAAAGGCTCCAGCAGTTGCTGGCACAGGCGGTTGATGGTCAAGTCTTCGCTGGTGAAGGTGGGCAGGCGCACAGCTTTTTGCAGCAGGGCCACGGCGCGGCGGCGGCGGCCCTGGTAGCGGTACATCCGGGCGAGGTCGTAGTAGAACGAAGCCCGCGTGGAATCCAGCCCGATGGCCGTTTCAAGGCTGCGCATGGCGTCGGCCACGCTGCCGCCGGGCGGCACCCCGCCCAAGAGGATTTTGCTGTAAATGCGCTCCAGCACGTTGTAGTGGCCCACGCGGTACTGCCAGCGGCCCAGCAGCTGCCAGGCCTCGGGCAAGTCGGGGCGCTGGGCCACGGCCAGAAACACGTAGGAGCGCAGGTCGCGGAAAGCCACCAGGCGGTTTTCGGAGCGGTACAGCCCGGCCTGGCTGAACAGGGCCAGCGCGGCGGCGTAGTTGCTCTCGCCGCCCTCGGGGCGCAGGGCCAGGGCCCGATCGGCGTAGCGAGTGGCGGCGGTGAAGTAGGCCGCCTTGCGGGTCTCGTCGGTGTACCGGGCCCCTATTTTCACGCTCAGCACGGCCGCCTGCCACAGGGCCAGGTAGTGCGCCGGGCTGATTTTAAGCACGTCCTGGTACACGGCCAGCGCTTCCGAATCCTTGTAGCGGTTAACGAGCCGCACGGCGTCGAACAGCTTCTGGCGCACAGCGGGCGGGTCGTCTTGCACCGTGTCGGGCGGGGCAAAGGCAAGCGAATCTTCGGGCTGCTCGGTGGATGGGGCCCCAGGCTGCTCGGTGAGCGGGGCCCCGGGCACGGCCGGCACCTGG